>JASHQA010000215.1 GCA_030037785.1 Streptosporangiaceae bacterium | reverse complement strand
CGGCTCCACTCTGTCGCGCCGTGCCTGATCAAGATCAGCTCACCCATAGCCAAGCATGATGTCACCGGATGACTGACCGCGGGCCGCCCGTCCCGTTCGGAGGGAACGGGGTTCCACCGTGTTCCCGCCGCTTCCTGCTGCTCGCCGACCTGGCGGTACCAGCCAAGCCTGCCCGGATTGCGACGATTGTCGCGTATTCCGGCCGTGCTCAGAGACTCTCCACCGATCTCGCGCACTCGGCCGGGTGGTATGCCCTGGTATGTGCGCGCGGAATCGGTGGAGAGTCCGGAAAAGAGCCTGGGTCGCATCTTTCAGTTGACAGTGATCACCGCCATATGTAAGTTCTATCTGACAGGTGGCACCACCGCGCGAGACCTGGAGTCCGAGCTGACCAGCGAGGCAGAGCTGCTAGCCATGCTCACGGCCGTGGCCAACCCGCTGCGGCTGCGGGTGGTGGCCGAGCTGTCCGGTGGCCGAGTGCACGTCAGCGAGCTCGCCCGCAGGCTCGGGATCTCCAGGCCGTTGCTGTACATGCACCTGGACCGGCTGGAGAAGGCTGGTCTGGTCACCGGTCAGCTGGAACTGTCAGAGGACGGCAAGGCGATGAAGTACTACGAGCTGGCTCCGTTCGAGCTGCGACTGGACGCGCCGAGCATCACTGCTGCGGTCCGCAGCTCGGCTGACGGCAACGAGGCCGCCGGCGACGGCGCGCCGGAACTACCGAAGGAAGAGAGCGAGACATGAGCCAGATCCACGCGGTAGCGCTGGACAGCTCGGCAGAGGCCGCCATCTCGATCGTGCTCGGCCTGGTGTTCGTCGTGGGCGCCACGATCGCCGTGACTGTGTGGGCGTACTTCCGCCTGCAGGCGCACCGGGCGGACGCGGTAGCGATGGCGCACTACCGCAAGCTGGCCGAGGAGGCCGTGGCGAACCAGCAGGAGCTGCGAACCGAGCTGGCGAAGCTGAGCGACAAGGTGGCGACCGTCGAGAAGCTCATGCGAGACGTCGGATGAGCAGCCGGGCAACCGGCCCGCTGGCCGACTCGCGGCTGCCGCTGCGCGGCAACCCCCTGCGGCTGCTGCTGTCGGCCAGCCCGTGGCGCGCCGCCGCCTATCTAGTCAGCTATCTGCTGGTGAGCGGGGTGCTGTTCACGATTGTCGTCGCCGCTTCGGTCACGACCGCCGCGCTAGCCGCGACCATGGCCCTCGCGCCGCTGTTGATCGCGTCCGCGGCGGTGATCCGCGGCTGCTCGGCGGTGGAACGGACGAGGCTGCGGCAGGTGCTCCGCCACCCGGTGCGCAGCAGCTACCCGCCGTCGGCGGGGCCGGGCCTGTGGCGGCGCGCCAGGGGTGCCTGGAGCAACGCGATCTGGCGAGACGTGGGCTACCTGGTGGGGCTGTGGGTGCCGTTGTACGTTCTCGACACGGTCGTGTTCGCGGTCTGGCTCTTCCTGCTGGCCGGGATCACGCTGCCGCTGTGGTACCGGCACGTGGTGAACGTGTGCTTCGGGAACTGCGGTGCGGCGCACGTGCCCGGCGTTCAGTTCGGCAGCTTCCCGGCGGGCCCGCACGGCCCGGGCGCGACCGGTCTGTGGATCTACCCCTCGGTCGGCCCGGCGCTGCTCATCGCGGCCGGCTGCCTCGTCGCGTTCCTGCTCTTTAACTACGTCCTGGTGCTGGTCGCGCGGCTGCACGGCACCATCGCCAGCGCGGCGCTGCGGGGTCCGTCGGACCCGCTCGGTCCGGCGCGGCACGTGCTGGCCGAGCCAGGCCCGCTCGGGTCACTGCGGCCCAGCGGCGGCTAATTTCGACGCCCCGCCCGCGAGCTGGCACTCGCGGGCGGGGCCAGGCCGCGACCAGCAACCATCACCCGCCTAGGAGGGGCAGCAATGCGCCAGTCGCATCTTCCAGTATGGCCACCTGCGGGGGGACATCCCTCGCAACGCCCGCCCGACGCGCCGCCTGGTGCCCGCCGGCCGGTGATGGAGCAGATCGCGGCGTGGAGCGCCGCGCACCGCAAGACCGCTGTATTCGGCTGGCTCGGCCTCGTCGCGGTCGTGTTCGTGATCGGCCAGTTCATGGCCGCGAGCACGGTCCCGTCCAACGACCCGGGCCAGTCCGGGGTGGCGGAACGGGCGCTCGAGCAGCTTGGCGACAACGGCCCGCCCCCCGCCGAGACCGTGCTGATCCAGGCCAGGTCCGGGACGGGGACGTTCCGGACCGACCCGGCGCTGCGTCAGGCGACCCAGCAGGTCGCGAGCGCGCTGTCCCGGCTGCCGGCCTCGACAGCGAGCGACATCCGGTCCCCGCTGAGCCCTGGCGGCGGGTCGCTGGTGTCGGCCGATGGCCGGTCCGCGCTGGTCACCTTCAACGTGACCGGAGCGAATGAGGATCAGGCCGTGGTGCCAGCGCAGCGCGCGGTGGCCGCGGTGCAGGCCGCCAACCCTGGCCTGCGGATCGCCGAGACCGGCGACGCGAGCGAGGACCGGGCCGCCAACTCGATCCTCAGCGGCGACTTCCATCGGGCCGAGTCGACCTCGCTGCCGATCACGCTGGTCCTGCTCCTGGTGGTGTT
>JASHQA010000214.1 GCA_030037785.1 Streptosporangiaceae bacterium | reverse complement strand
CCGGCCGTGGCCGGTACCAGAAGATCTCGTGCAGGGCGAGAACCAGCCCGCCCCCTACTAGAGCGCCGCCCAGCACGACGATCATGGTCACCGCCAGGCTCCCATGACCGGCCCGTCCTGGTCGAGCTCCGCCGGGCCCAGGCCGCCGCGCTGCAACATGGCCGCGAGTCCAGGCGACGGAGTGTGCGCGGCGACGGCGCGGCCGGTCGCCGGGTGTGGCAGGAACAGGCGGTTTACGGCCGGACGCTCGGTGTCGCCGGGCGGCAGCACCTCCAGTACCTCAGAGACGTAACGCACTGTCCGCCGACCGTCGTAGCCGCGGCGCACGTGGACAATCAGGTCAACTGCCATGCCGACGAGAATGTGTATCGCTCGCTCGGCGAGGGCTAAGCCGCCACGCAGCGCGAGGATGAGGATCCTGTCGAACGCCTCGGCGGGAGAGTTAGCGTGCAGCGTGCACATCGAGCCATCCTGACCGGAATTCATGGCCTCGAGCATCGGCATGATCTCGGTGCGTCTCACTTCGCCGACGAGAATCCGCCTCGGGTTGTGCCGTAGCACGTGCGCGATCATGTCGTGAAGCGTGATGCCCCCGGCGCCCTCGGAGTTGGCCTCCCGCGCCTCAAACGCGATGACGTCCGGGTGCTCCGGCCTCGTGTGCAGGAAGAGCTCGTATTCGGTCTCAAGAGTGGCGATGCGCTCCTCGGCCGGGATTTCGCCTGCCAGCGCCCGCAGCAGGGTCGTCTTGCCAGCGTTGACGCCGCCAGTGACGATGATGTTGCAGCGCCCCTTGACGGCCGCGGCCAGGAACGTGGCGAGTGTGGGGTCGATCGTGCCGAGTTCGACCAGCCGCGCGAGAGTGATGTCGACTTGGCCATGCCTTCGCACGGAAACGCACGGCCGAGGGGTGACCGCCATGGTGGCCGTGAGCCGCGCCCCTGTTGTCATCGCGACGCTGACCAGCGGCGATGCGGCAGAGAAGTCCCGGGCGGTCTGGCCACCGCGATTGGCCCAGGTACGGATCATCGTCACTAGCACGTCGTCACTCGGTGCAATCGGCGCGACGGGTACCCGTTCCCCGGTCGCATAGGTGACCCAGACCTGATCACAGCCGTTTACGTCGATGTTCTCAACGTGCGGATCGCGCAGATACGGCGCCAGCGCGCCCATGTCGTAGCGCACGTCATAGACGGCCTGGGCCACGGCCTCGACATCCCTCGGATCGGTGACCTGACCAGACTGGCGGGCACGGTCCTGGGCCCAGGCTCGACAAACAGCCTTGATCACAGGCATGGCATCCTCGGCGCGGCCGTCGTCGGGCAGCCGCCCCGCTGCCAGTTGCAAGATGTCCGGCACGATGGTCAGCAGTTCGGGTGGCGGCAGCGTCTGAGCGGGGTGTGCCACAGCAGGAGCGGGCGAAATGTCGGGCGTCTCCTGCTCTCGGTCCGTAACCTGGCCGTCTTGCCAGCCAGCTTGACCTGGCGGCCACGGCAGCCTGGTCATGCCCGGCCCGGCACGTCAGCTAGGGCGTGCGGATTGTCGGGCGCACCCGGCGGGGGCTCACCGATCCGGGCCAACGTCCGCGCCGTCGCGCCCGCGGCCCGCAGCAGTGCACTGGCGTCGATGCCGCGGCGCGCGGCCACCCCGTCAGAGAGGACAAGTGCCGTCCTGCGGTCATCTGGCAGGGCGCCCAGCAGCGGCACCGCCAGCGCGCGCGACAGCTCCTTGGGTGTCAACGGTCCGGGCCCGGTAACGAGCAAGCTGACCTGGCCAACAAAGCTGCCCTTCAGCTGCGCGAGCATTTCGAGCCGGGGCCGTGCGGCCGCGGCCTGGCGCAGCGTCGGCCGTAGCACGAGCACGATCTGCCCGGCGACTCGCAGAATGTGCTCCTGGCCGGGACCGCCGTCGAGGCGACCGCAGTCCGCGAGCACATCTAACGGCTGGACAGCGAGGGCCGCGCCCAGCAGGTGCCACGTCGTATTGAGAGTGGCCGCATGTCGGGGATCAGTCAGGCCGGGCAGAACCCTTCGGGTACCGGCCTCGTCCAGCGGTACGAGCTGGGCGATGACCGCCGCCGCCATCGCCTCGACGGTCGTCGCCTCGTAGGCGACGCTCAGCAGGCCACGGTTACCCGGCAGGTGCCCGGCAAAGAACCCGGCCAGCACGTCGCCCCCAGAAGGGTCGGTCTCTGCCACCACCACCGGCCCCGGCCACGTCAGCGCCAGCGCTATTGCGGCGGTCGTGACGCCGGGCGACCCACCGGGCGACAGCAGCGCGCAGACCGTCATTGCGCCGCCTGCTTCGTGATCACCAAGCCGATCTGCCCGGTGGAATCCTGCTGCAGGACAGCAGCGCCTGCGCTTGTTGGAACAAGCACGTCGACTACGACATCACCGTCCTGGTTAGGCATAGCATCGATGGCCTGGACGATTCCGGTCACCGGCGCAGTCATGCTGTCATTCGGCGCGCTCCCCGAACTGTTCTCGCCGATGACGCCGAGCGTCGCGACCAATGTCACGTGGTCGCCAGGTACGAGGCCGCTGGCGAGTAGCCCCGACGGCCGCACGCTCACTCCGACAAGTACCTGACCCGACGGAGGGGGGAGGCTGGAACCCAGGTCCGTGGCCGTCAGCAGCGTCCCAGGATGCAACGCACTCGCCGCGACCAGACCGATCACCTGGCTGCGCTGCCGGGCTGGGATGTCGGAGATGCCGCTCGCGGCGATGCTTCCGGTCCCCAGGTCGGCCGCAGTGATGATGCTGCCCTCGGCGACATCCCGCTGCACGACCAGGACCTGCACCTGGCGGTTGACACGCTGATATATCGCGACGCTGATGAGGACGCCGAGGCCGATGAGCAGAGCCGCAGCGACGATCATCATCGGTCGGCGCCGGCGCGGCAGCCGCGCGAGTTGGCTGGCTCCGCCAAGTCCACCGCCTGGCGGGACCGCGACGGCGTCTTGTGCCGGAAAGTAGACCGTGCCCAACGGGCCCGGGCCTCGCGTGTCGCTCATGCTCAGCCTCCGCTGTAGACGGTCTCAGGCTGCGCGATCACAGCCTTTAGCGTGATCGGCGCGAGCGTGCCACTGATACCGCCGCTGTTCCCGTGCCCTGCTGACCTCGTGCCGGACACGCGCAACGGTCTGCATGACGCGTCCGCAATGGTGGACTATAGAGTGACGGCAGCCGTCGGCACGGAGACTAGCGTCAGCGGAATGTGAGCGGCAGGTGAGCTGCCAGGTCACGGCTAGCATTCGGACTCGACATAGTTGTCGACGGTGCCGGTTATTACTCTTCGGTTAATTCACTTAAGCATTAGCTCATGTAAATTGTCATTTAAAAGTCCGATGAAAAGGTTCAGTCCGCCTTACGGTTACCGCTGAAACGTTCCGGCGGGCGAGAGTGACGCAGAGTGGAAGTCAGGATCCTCGGCCCGGTCGAGGTGCTCGGTGACGACGGTGAGCCGGTCATACTCACACAACGACTCCAGCGCCGACTTATGGCTGAGCTGTTGGTGCACGCCCGGCAGCCATACCCGCGTGCCAACCTGATCGCGGCACTGTGGGGAGACAGCGCACCATCGGGGAGCGGCAGCAGCGCGCTGCGGTCACTGGTGCACGCCACCCGGAGGGCACTCGGACGCTACGGCGATCGACTTGAGACGTGGCCCGTCGGCTATGCGTTCGGTGTCCAGGATCACGAGTACGATCTGGCGGCATTCCGTGACCTCGCCGCCCGAGGCCAGGCCGCGCTCGACTCCGGCGATGCGACATCGGCCGCGCATCTGCTGGGCGAGGCATTACAGCTGTGGCGTGAGCCGCAGCTCGCGGACCTGCCGCTGACAGCGACCCGCACGCAGCTGCTCGAGCAGTTTCGCAGCGTGCGAGCCGGCCTGATCGACGCGCGGCTGGCGCTCGGCCAGTATCGCAGCGTGCTACCGGATCTGCGAGCGGTGGTAGCCGAAGATCCGCTGCACGAGCACAGCTGGGCACAGCTAATCATCGCCCTGTATGGCTCCGGATCACGCGCCGAGGCCCTGCGCCGTTATCGCGATATTCGCAAGGCGCTTGCCGTGGGTCACGGCATCGATCCTGGGCCTGAGCTGCAGGACCTGCACGCTCGGATCCTTCGTGATGATCCGGCACTATTGACACGGGTTAGCGCGCCACCCGCCGCCTGGACTTGGGTGCCATTGCGCCAACTGCCAGCGGCTCTGCCAGACTTCATCGGACGCCGGCCTGAGACGGCGGCGCTGCTGTCCCGGCTATCGGCCGCATGGCAGGTGGTCGTCCTGCGGGGCATGGCCGGCCAGGGTACGACGGCGCTTGCCATACATGCTGCTCAGATGGCTGTCCCGTCCTTCCCCGACGGGCAGATCTGGGTCGAGCTCGGCGGCTGCGCCGACCCCCGCGACCCGGAGGAAGCGCTGGTTCAGCTCATCGTCTGGGCACTAGGACATCCCGCCCGCAGCCTGCCGCCGGCCGGGCCTGAGCGCGAGGCGCTCTACCGATCTCTGCTCGCGGGTAGGCGAGTGCTGGTGGTCGCCGACGGCGCCACGTCCGCCGATCAGGTGCGGCCGTTGGTGCCGGGGACCGCGGGATCCCGCCTTCTCGTGACCACTCGGAAGAGGCTTTGCCTGGAGGGGGCGGCCGTGCAGGAGCTTGCGGGACTGAGCAGCGCTGATGCCGTCGAGCTATTGGCCGTAACCGCAGGGCACCACCGCATCGAGGCTGCCCTGGAGTTCGCCGCGTCGATCGTGGCGTCCTGTGGTTACCTCCCGCTGGCGATCCGGATCGCTGGCTGGCAGCTGGCAAGCGGACACCTGGCCACGCTCTCGGAACTCGCCGAAGCGCTCGCTGATCCGGACCGCCGTCTAGCTGTGCTGACGTTCGCCGATGAGTCGGTGACCGCCAGGCTGCACGCCAGCCTGGCGCGCTTGGATGCGGCGACGATAACGGCGCTCTGCACCCTGGCGTCAGACACGGCAGACGACTCAAGCCTGACAGCCCCGACCGTTTCTGCCCTGCTGGGCCCGCACGGGCGCAGCGCTGCCGCCTGCCTCGAGAACGCCGGACTGCTTACCGAGGCACGCGGCGAGGACGGCTTAGCCGTCTATCACCTGCATCCGCTGGTCCGTGCGTTCGCCGCCGACTTGGCCGGCCGGGCTGGGACGTCTGACCGGCTCATTCACCGATCGCTCACTGGACACTGACGCCACGAGCTTCAGCCAGGGCCGTTCGTCCCCTATAGTCCGGCCACTGTTTGGTTTTGCTCAATCGCTCACCTAGGTGGTCCGGATGTCCGAGCACGCGCAGCAGATTATCACCGGCTTGTCGACGCCCTCGTGGGGTGCCCTGCTCGGCCGTGAGGGCGGGCCGCACAGATGCGAGATATTCCAGGAGCGCTGGGAAACCACGGAGATGCACCAGTGAGCGTCACGCGACCCAGGCGGACGGCCGAGGAACTCCTGACGCGAGTGGCCGTCGCAGCACTCGGCGCGGCCGTCGTGCTGGTCCTCGCCACCTGGCTAGCGCTGTGGGTCGGCGCGACGATTGAGGACCGGCCGCCCCCGGCCCGCAATCCGTTTGCTGCGGTGACCTCACTGCTGGCGGGCAAAGCGACCTGGCCTGGGCTGGGCGCATCCACGGTGGCCCTAGCCGAGTTGACTCTGCTCGTCGCGACCGCAGTCTTTCTAGCTCGATGGCGACACGGGCCCGGCCGCAGGCTGGGCGTGGACGTGGCCGTTCGACACCTGGCCACCCGCGTAGGCCACCCCGAACTGTCCAGCGAGAGCGCGGCCGCCGCTGCGGCGCGGTTAGGCGTGCAGACCGCGACCCCTGGTGTCCGCGTGGGTCTAGCGCTTTCGACAGGCAAGCCCGTGTATGGCAGCTGGGAGATGACGCAGGCCGACATCTGGGGCGCCCGGCGCGGGAAGACCACTACGCGCGTCGTGCCGGCCATACTCGACGCGCCTGGCGCCGTCGTGGTGACATCCAACAAGCGCGACGTGGTCGAAACGACCCGAACGGTGCGCGCCGAGACAGGCCCGGTCTGGGTCTTTGATCCGCAGGCCGTCGCGGCGGAACCGTCCAAGTGGTGGTGGAATCCGTTGACCTATGTCACGAACGTCGACAAGGCGACCCGGCTTGCAGCCGTACTCGCTCACGCTGCGCGGCCCGCCGACGCACGGCAGGATGCCTTCTTCGACCCGAAGGGCGAGCAACTGCTGGCTTTCCTGCTACTCGCTGCGGCAGCCGGTCACGCTCCGATGACGACCGTATTCGAGTGGACGACCGACCCCACCGACGTCATGCCAGTCGACATCCTGCGCGAGGCCGGGCACGAATTGCCCGCGCAGGCAGTGCAGGGAGTGATCAACTCGCCGGATAGGCAGCGTGCGGGCGTGTATGGGACAGCGGAGAAGGTCGTCAATTTCCTGGTCAACCCCGCCATCACCGAGTGGATCAACCCAGGCGCCGCGTCGCGCGCGCGTCCAGAGTTCAACCCGCAGGACTTCGTGGCGGGCCACGGGACCCTCTACCTGCTGTCGCGAGAGGGACAGGGCACCGCGGGGCCACTCCTGACTGCCCTCACCGTCGCCACGATTGAAGCCGCAGAGGAACTTGCCACCCGGAGTCCAGGTGGGCGGCTGTCGGTTCCGCTGCTCTGCGTCCTGGACGAGGCGGCGAACGTCTGCCGCTGGAAGGACCTGCCGGATCTGTACAGCCACTTCGGATCGCGCGGAATCGTACTTATGACGATGCTGCAGAGCTGGGCACAGGGAGTGAGCGTCTGGGGTGACGACGGGATGACGAAGCTGTGGTCCTCGGCAAGTATCCGGGTCTACGGCGGCGGCGAGGTCGACCCCCGCTTCCTTGACACCCTGAGCCAGCTCATCGGCGACTACGAGGCACGGACCACGAGCGTGAACGTCCAGCGTGGGCGGGCCGGCAGCCGATCGACCACGACCTCGACCAGGGTGGAAAGGATACTTGACGTGTCCGACCTAGCCGCTCTCCCGATGGGCCGCGCAGTCGTTTTCGCCTCTGGTAGCCGGCCCATCCTGGTGCAGACAGAACCGTGGTACGCGGGTCCACACGCGCAGCGTGTGCAGGCGGCGTTGGCTCGCTCCTCGCCTGTCGTAACCGGCGAGAACGGCTACGACCTGCAGCCGGGCAGTATCGGAAGGACCTTCCAGTGGGCCACACCGCCGACCGCAGGCCGTGCGGCCATCAGGCGCAGTGCACTCTCCGGCGGTCCGCTGGAGCCAGAGTGACGCCGTCGGGCTCGTTCTCAGTCGGCGACCCATCTCCAGGTCCAGCCAGCAGTTGCGTCGTCCCAGTGTTGTCCGATCTGGAGTCATGGGTACACGACGTGCTCGCTCAGGTGATTCGTCGCCGAATGGGCGGCCACCTGACCTGGTGTCAGGAGTGGTACAGGCACACCGAGGCCGTCATGCGGCTGACGGCGATGTGGCGGGAGTGGGAGCGCGCCGTCGAAGAAGACGCCATGTCGAACTGGTGGCTCGATCACTGCGATCCACACATGGCAGTGCTGATGTCACGGGATAACGGTCCGTTCATGGCGTGCACCGAGCGGGAGCACCGCCCGCTCGGACCGCTGCCGCTCGCGCAGCACCCACGATCGGCCTGAACCTCAGGGCCGACATCTGGGCGGGTGCACTGGCGACCTGCCTGGGCAGCGCGAGCATCCCGAATCGGCCGACCGCGATCTTCAGCACGCGGCGACGATGGGGATGGTGTCGATCGGTCCGGCGCGCACGCCAGGGATTGTGTGACGACGGCCACGAGAAACTGCCCGCAGGCGGCCAGATAAGTGCCCGCTGGCGGTCATGAGTTCTGCCCGGCGGCGGCCACTGGACCTGCCCGACACGTTCTGACGTTGCCTGCCGGTTGCGCGGCGGGGGTCCCCTTCCCGGGCTGGCTGAGCGGTGCCAGTCCGTTCTCAGCTGGTCCCGGGAAGGGGACGAGTGAAGTCTGCCGAGGAGATCATGAACATTCTGGAGGCTTTCGACCTGACAGGGTCGCTGCGGGACGCTGCCGGGCTGGCGGGCTGCTCGCATCACACGATGGCGGGGTATGTGGCCGGCCGGGTGCCGGGCGGGCGCGCCGGCCGGGCGTGATTGATGAGTTTCTGCCGAAGCTGGAGGAGATCGTCGAGCGGTCCAGGGGGAAGATCCGCGCGGACGTGGCGCACGAGAAGATCACCGCGATGGGGTATGCCGGGTCGGAGCGCACGACCCGCCGTGCGGTCGCGGACCTGAAGGTCACGACGGCGACCATCTTGTTCTGCCTGTGGCTGGCCTGGTCGCGGTTCCGGGTGATCGTCCCGCTGGGGGACAAGACATGGCCGAGCGTGGCCGCCGCGATCGACATGGCGCTGCGTGCGGCGGGCGGGGTCCCGACCTGCCTGCTGACCGGCAACGAGAAGACCGTCACCATCGAGCATGTCGCCGGCATCCCGGTCCGCAACCCCGGCGCGATCGCGTTCGGCCGGCATTACGGGCTGACGATCGCGACCTGCGTGCCCTATGACCCGGCGTCCAAGGGCGGGCCGGAGTCGACGGTAAAGGTTGCCAAGGCCGGCCTGGTGCCCGCGCAGGCGAACCTGCGGCCGGCTTACGGCAGCTTTGCCGAGCTCGAGGCGGCATGTGCGGTGTTCTGCGAGCAGGTGAACGCCCGGCCGCATCGGGTCACCCGGCGGGCGCCGGCGGAGATGCTGGCCGAGGAGCGGGCCCGGCTGCACCCGGTGCCCGCGGTGCCGTTCACCGCGGCGCTGGGCGTCACCCGGACCGTGGACGCGATGTCGCTAGTGACGTTCGAGGCCGGTCAGTACTCGGTGCAGCACCAGCTGGCCGGGCAGGTCGTGTGGGTGCACCGGCATGGCGAGCAGGTCGTGATCACCTGCGCCGGCCCGGCGGGAGTAGCGCCGGGCCCGGCACCTGGTAACCACGCCGGGCAGCCCGCGGGTCGACGACGCGCACTACCCGCCGTCGCCGCCTGGCGCGCTGAACCGGGTGCCGAGGGCCCGCACCAGAGCGGAGGCGCAGTTCCTGGCGATCGGTGACGGTGCCAGGCTGTGGCTGGCCGAGGCCGCCGCCGCGGGGGCGACCTGGGTACGGGCCAAGATGACCGGCGCAGTCCAGCTCGCCGCGCTGCACGGCACGCAAGTCGTGGACCGGGCGCTCGGCGAGGCTGCCGCAGCGGGCCGGTTCGCCGACTGGGACCTCGCCACGCTCCGATCCGGACTGCCAGGCCACAGCCGCAGACGGCGAGCTGTCCCGCGCCACCGAGCAGGCCACCCTGGCGCAGGACACCAGCGCCTGGGCCCGCCAGACCGGTCAGGAGGCTGCGCCGTGAGCCTGCGCTCCCCGCACGAGGACGCTCTGCTGACCGGAGCCGACATAACCATGGTCCGCCAGGTACTGGTCGACTGCTCACGGCTGCTGGCGGCCGCGCAAGAGTCCGCCGCCAGCCCGCAGCTGGAGATGCTGCTGCGAGAGGCCACCTGGGCCGCCACCGACGGCCGGCGCTGCCCCAGCGGGCTGGTCTACTACATCAACCTGGCGATCGGCCACCTCGACTTCGCCCCGCCGGCCAGGAGCAGGCGGTGACCGCCGCCACGCTCCCCGCCCCGCCGCCGGTCGACGCCGGGCTCGAGGCACTGATGCGGCGGATGCGGCTGCCGCACATGCGCCACATCGCCCCCGAGGTCATCGCCACCGCCAAAGCCCAGCGGTGGCACCCCGCCGAGGTGCTGCGGACGCTGCTGGCCGCCGAGGTCGCCGGCCGGGACCGCTCCGCCCTGGCCACCCGCAGAGCCAGGGCCGCATTCCCCACCGGCAAGACCTTCGACGCCTGGGACGAGCACCTGTCCTCCATCCCGGCGCCGACCCAGTCCGCGCTGCGGACCCTGGAATGGATCGGCCGGCACGAGAACCTGGTCATCTGCGGCCCCTCCGGCACCGGCAAGACATTCCTGCTCGAAGCACTCGGCCAGGCCGCCGTCGAAGCCGGCAGACACGTCGCCTGGTTCAGCCACGAGCGGCGCCGGGCGTCGCCGGCCACGGGAGCGGGAACCCGGTCATAAGCGGCGGCGGCCTGGCCCGGCTCAGCCGCCCGGCGACGTCGTGGTGACCCCGGCATCCTGGTCGCCCTGCAGCAGCGGCTGCAGGGCGCGGCTCGACGGATGGGTGATCGCCAGCCGGGCCTGGGCGCCCTGCAGCAGCGACGGGGACGCACTCAGCGACGTGAGGGCGGTGAGGAAGTCGTCCCCGGAGATCCGCAGCAGGGTGCAGTCGGAGGTGGCCGTCACCGTCGCCGTCCGCGGGACGCGCCCGAGCAGCCCGATCTCGCCGAAATAGCTGTCCGGCCCCAGCGTGCGCACGTGAACGGGCTCGGTCTGGGTCTCCCCCGTCGCGGTCACCGCGAGCTCGCCATCGGTGACCACGTAGAAGGCGTCGGACTGTTCTCCCTCGCTGACCACAGCGGTCCCGGCCACGACGCTGAGCTCGTCGGCCGCCTCGGCCAGGCCCTCCAGACTGGTCCGGGACGCGGTCCGGAACAAGTCGAGGCGCTCGAGCAGCGCCACTCGCGGCGCGATTTCAGCGGCGCGAACCGCGGCGACCCGGTCGGCCTTGACAAGTCGCGGCAGCGCGAGCAGGCAGAGAGCGGGAATCCCGGCGCCGTACACGAGCATCGTCAGGTGCAGGCCGACCCGCAGCAGGATCGGCGTGATCAGCGCGCCCAGCGAGATCGCGGCAAGCACGAGCGCGTAGAAGGCCCCGAACACCCTGGCCACCATCTGCTTCGGCGCCGACCGCTGCAGGGCCGTGATGGCGAGCGTGTCGACGACCAGCGTGCCCGCCCCCCTGACCACCTGCAGCGCGAAGCCGACGACGGGCTGGTGGACGAGAATGAGCAGCGCGGTCGGCAGGCAGTAGACGGCCATGCCGCCGAGGATCGCGGACGCCAGCCGGGTCCGAGCCGCCAGCCGGTTGACGACCGCCGCGCCGGCGACGCCGCCGACGCCGAGCCCGGCGAGCAGGTACCCGTATCCCGAGGTCCCGGAGTGCAGCTGCACCCGCGCGATCGGGATGTACAAGACCGTGTCGGTGCCGTAGACGAAGCTCGCCAGCACGCTGAACGCGACGAACGTCGCCACGGCCGCCGAGGCCACGAGCGCGCGGAAGCCGTCCAGGACCTGGCGCAGCGGCCGGACTTCGCCGCCTTCGGTGACATCGCTCGGCTTGCTCCGCACCCTCATGGCGGGCAGCCAGACCGCGGCGACGCCGAACGTAGCCGCGTTCACCGCGATCGTGAGCGCGGGACCGCCCGCCAGCAGCAGCGCGCCGCCGATCGCCGGCCCGGCCACCACGACCAGGTTGTCGATCGTGGCGTTGAGGGCATTCGCCGCAGCCAGTTGATCCGCCGCCACGGTCTCCGGGATGAGGGCGGCAACCGCGGGGGAGTACGGGCTGACCACCACCGACGTCAGCCCGGCGAGGACGAGCGCGACCACGGCCGGCGCCGCCCGCCAGGCCGCCAGCGCCAGCCCGA
>JASHQA010000213.1 GCA_030037785.1 Streptosporangiaceae bacterium | reverse complement strand
TGCCTGCACGTATCGGCCGCTCCCCTGCGGCGCGGCGGTTCGGACCTGGGGAGAGGCATGCGGCTGCGGATCTGGCTGGCTCCGCTGCTCGGCGCGCTCGTGCTATTAGCCTGGCCCGCCGCGAGTTACGCGAGCGTTGGCGTTGGCGTCCAGGCGGGCCCGGTGCGGCTGAGCGGGGCGGCGCACCCCGGCGGCCGGTACGCTCTGCCGTCCGTCTACGTGGTCAACACGGGAACGCAGCCTGAGTCGGTCGCCATCGCCATCCAGCGGATCTCCGCCGGCATCGGCCGGACGGTGCCGCCCGGCTGGATCGCTGTGTCTTCGGCCCCGGTCCGGCTGGCGCACGCCCAGTCGGCGCGCATCCCGCTGTCGCTCACCGTCCCGGCGAACGCCGCGCCCGGCCGCTACTTCAGCGACGTCGTGGTGAAGGGCCTGGCCCCGCTGTCGGCGGGCGGCGCCAACCTCGGCGTCGCGGCCGCTACCGACCTGGAATTCACCGTGCAGCGCGGCGCGGTGGCGACCGGCGGCGTCAGCGTGCCCGGCTGGCTGCTTCCGTACGTCGTGGCGGTCATCGTGGCCGGGGCCGCCGCCGTGGTACTCCGCCGCACGGGGATCAGAATTCGGATCGACCGCGGCCCGGTCCGCTCGCAGGCCGGCGGGAGGCGCGACGATGCTTCGTAGCGCGCGCTTTGTGCCCGCGGTGCTGCTGCTGGCCGGCCTGACCGCCTGCGGCACGATGGCAGCGCCGCAGCAGGCGGCGGGCACATCAGGGAGCATCACCGTGAACCTGAAGACGGTCCCGACCGTCCGCTCGGTCACCATCTCCCCCAGCCATGCGAGCTTCGTCGACTGCAAGGGCGGCAGCGGCCGCCGCAACACGAGGTCTGCGGGCGACAGGCTTGGCTTCCCGAACGGGACGTGCCAGGTGAGCACCGCGATCGTGATCACCAACACCGGCATAGCCTCCGACATTGACATCAGCGGATCCGCCGCGGAACCCGCAGATGGCATGACGGGCTGGACGCTGTGCAATACCGGAGCTAACCCAGCGGCGGCGTGCACGGGGCCGGGGCACAAGCCGGGCCCCGATCAGTACAAGGTGATCAACTTCGGTACCTTCGGCGCACAGGGCGACGGGATCACCGACACGCCGCAGTGCGACCGGATCCTCGGCCCCGAGGGGAACTGCTGGGCGACCGAGGGGATGGCCGTCGCCGAGGGCGTCAGGCTGATAGGGCCGGAGTGGAGCAGTGACATCTCGACGAACTGGACGGTGACCATCACCTGGACGCCCGTGCCCGGCCCCGAGACCAGCAAGTAACGACCTGAGCGCGGGCGCGCGAGTGTCGCGCGGCGGTGCCGTCAGCGCGGCGGTGCTGTCAGCGCTGCTGGAGCGAGCGCTGCACCGCCTCCGGGTCGGCGCAGCCGACGATCCAGGCAGCGTAGCGAGTCCCCTGGAACGTGATCAGCAGACCGCGCGGCGTGCTGTGGTGAACCGCGGCGAAAATCCGCTGGCCGCTAGCGGAGAAGGTGCCGATCTCAAAGGTGCCGGGCAGGCGCCCGCCGATCAGCTTGAAGCCGGCGTCGGCTGGCTCGTGAGCGTCCTCGAGCACCTGCACCGACGCAACAGCGGCGAACGGTGCCCGCAGGTCGCCGTGGATCGACTCCAGTTCTTCGACGGTGGACAGGTGCAGCACGAGCTCGTCGCCGTCGACCAGCAGTTCGGCCATCGGATCTCTCCTTGATGTCAACCGCGCCCGATGAACGGCATCTTCGTCGCGGCAATGGTGAGGAACTGGACGTTGGCGTCGAGCGGTAGCTCAGCCATGAACCGCACCGCCGCGGCGACGTGCCGCGCGTCGAAGGTCGGCTCCGCCAGCAGCGACCCGTCCGCCTGGCGCGCGCCGCGACTGATGCCCGCGGTCATCTCGGTAGCGGCGTTGCCGATGTCGATCTGACCGCACGCGATGTCGAAGGCCCGCCCGTCCAGCGCGATGGACTTCGTCAGCCCGGTGATCGCGTGCTTGGTTGCCGTGTATCCGACGCTGCCCGGCCGGGGACTGTGCGCGGATATCGAGCCGTTGTTGATGATCCGGCCGCCGCGCGGCTGCTGCGCCTTCATCATCCGCACCGCGTGCTGCGCGCACAAGAACGAGCCGGTCAGGTTCGTGTCGACGATGTGCCGCCAGCCCTCGATCGCCAGCTCGTCGACCGCTCCGGCGGGACCGAACGCGCCCGCGTTATTCACCAGCAGATCCAGCCGACCCCACCGGCTATGCACGGCGTCGAACAACGCGGCCACCGAGTCCGGCACCGTGACGTCCGTGGGCACGACCAGCGCGGCGTCCGCGGGCCAGCCCGTACCGCTGACGGTCTCGTGCAGCGGCTGCTCCCGGCGGCCCGCCACAGCCACCCGCCAGCCCGATCCGAGCAACTCGCGAGCGATCACCCGGCCGAGCCCGGATCCGGACCCGGTCACCACCGCCACACCAGCTATCGGCATCGATGTCCCTGCGCTGCCTGCCGGGCCTGCTGCCCGGCGCGCTGGTCAGTGTAACCGTGCGGCGCGGCGTCGGTGCGGGCTCCTGGTCACCACGCCTGGCTGCGCTTCCCCGTCAGCAACCGGGCTGCGCCAGCGCGCTGCTGCACGCCGCGCTGACCGCCGCGCGGAGCTTCGCGCCAGCGGACCGGTCTGCGCGCACCTCCAGCACGCGCAGCCCGGTGCCGGCGAGCGCGGCGGACAGGTCGGCGGCGTGCTCGATCCGCCGGTGCGGCAGCCCGGCGGCCGCAGCGAGCGAGCGGAGGTCGGCCCCGTGCGGGGTGCCGAATAGCCGCTCGAACGACGCCGGGAACGCGGCCTGCTCGAGCGTCGAGAAGATCCCGCCGCCGTCGTTGTGCACCACCACCACGCACAGATCCGGCCGCGGCTCGGCCGGGCCAAGCACGAGGCCGGGCGCGTCGTGGAGGAGGGCCAGGTCGCCCACCAGCGCGACCGCCGGGCCGCCCCCGGCGGCCTGGTGTGCCAGTGCCGCGCCGATCGCGGCCGACACCAGCCCATCGATGCCGCTGGCCCCCCTGCTCGCCAGCACCCGCACGTCGGACCGCGGGGCCATCTGCCGGTCCAGGTCCCTGGCCGGCATGCTGGACGCCACCCAGAGCAGCGCGCCCGGCGGCAGGGCCGCGGCGAGCTCCCTGGCTAGCGTCGGCTCGGTGAGCCCCCCGTGGGCCGCGAGCGTGTCATCGGCGGCGCGCCGCACGGCCGCGTCGGCCGCCAGCCAGGACGACAGCCAGCGAGTCGGCGTGCCGGGCGCGTCGCGCAGCCGGATGTGGCCGACGACATCGGTGGCGGTGCGGGCCGGG
The DNA here is from genome assembly GCA_030037785.1 of Streptosporangiaceae bacterium. Lineage (GTDB taxonomy): Bacteria > Actinomycetota > Actinomycetes > Streptosporangiales > Streptosporangiaceae > JAJYUU01. The sequence goes on along the minus strand of JASHQA010000213.1, from coordinate 13,509 downwards.
TCGGACCAGCGCCCCGGACCCTGCGCCAGCACGACGTGCGGTCCGCGATGCCCGGCCGCGCGAAGCAGCGCGAGCTGGCCTCGGGACAAACCAGGCCGGCCGGCCGACACGACGAGGTCCGCCTGGTGCGCGGCCACCCAGTCCGCCGCGTCCAGCAGGTACTGATAGGAAGTCAGCGCCGCCGGACCGCGCCGGGCGCCCGACGACGGCTCGGCCAGCAGCGGCCAGCCTGCCTGCTCGGCGAGCCTCGCCACGCCATCGGGGTCGGCTGTGCCGTCCCCCGCGACCACCAGGCCCCGCTCGGTCCAGTCCAGCTCGAGCACCGGCGACCCGGCCGCATCGCTCGCCGGCATGCTCGTCCATGGCCGCCCCGCCGGCCGGCCCTCGAGCGGCTCGCGCCACTCCCCCGCCTGCGGCACCAGCGGCTCGCGGAGCGGCACGTTGAGATGAACCGGTCCGGGAAAGGTGACGCCGTTCCCGGCCGCGAGAGCCCACGCCTTGCCGGCCAGCGACCGCCAGTAGCCGACCTGCCCCAGGCGATCCTCAGGCACGCCGAGCTCGCAGCTCCAGCGGACCGCCGAGCCGTAGAGCTTGACCTGGTCGACGGTCTGGTTCGCGCCGGTACCGCGCAGCTCCGGCGGGCGGTCGGCGGTGAGCACGAGCAGTGGGACCCCTGCCTCGTCGGCCTCGATGACAGCCGCGTGGAAGTGCGCGGCCGCCGTGCCTGACGTGCACACCACGACGACTGGCCGGCCGCTGGCCTTGGCGAGCCCCAGGGCGAGGAACGAGGCCGAGCGCTCGTCGATCCGCACGTGCAGCCGCAACCGGCCGCCCGACGCCGCCGCGTGCAGGGCCATGGCCAGTGGCGCGCTGCGCGACCCCGGCGCGATGACCGCCTCCCGCAGGCCGCACCGGACCAGCTCGTCGACGAGCACGGTCGCGAATGCAGTCGAGGGGTTCACGGTCGGCCGGGACGGAACAGCCGCTCGGGCAGGAAGCTGGCGGCGGCCAGCAGCCGATCCCGCCAGCCCGCCGGGTCGACCTCCCAGCCGGCCAGCGCGTCCGGGTCGACGTCAGCGGGCCGGACCGGGAGCTCGCCCGCCTCCGGGACCAGCGGGTCGGCGGTCACGTCGCCGGCGAGCAGGCTCATCGTGGCCAGCCCGCAGGCGTGCTCGAGCGCGGGCAGCGCCGCCGCGAGCGCGACACCGGCCGCGAGGCCGACAGACGTGTCAACCGCGCTCGACACCACCGCCGGCAGCCCGCACTGCTCGGCGATGCGCAGCGCCGACCGTACGCCGCCGAGCGGCTGCGCCTTCAGCACGACGATGTCGGCGGCACCTGCCGCTCGCACCCTCAGCGGGTCGTCGGCCCGGCGGATCGACTCGTCAGCAGCGACGGGCACCGCAACGCGCCGCCGCAGCTCGGCCAGCTCCGCGAGGGTGGCGCACGGCTGCTCGGCGTACTCGAGGCCAAAGTCCCCGAGCGCCGTCAGCATGCGCTCGGCGGTGTCGACATCCCAGCCGCCGTTGGCGTCCACCCGGACCATCCCGTCCGGGCCGATCGCGTCCCTGACCGCCGCGACGCGCGCCACGTCGGCAGACTCGTCCTGGCCCGGCTCGGCAACCTTCACCTTTGCCGTGCGGCAGCCGGACCCCGCGACGATCGCGCGCGCCTGCTCGGGTCCGACCGCGGGCACCGTCACGTTGACCGGCACACTGTCACGGACCGCGGGCGGCCAGCCGACCGTGGCCGCCTCGAGCGCGCAGCCGAGCCAGCGCGCGCATTCCCGCGGGCCGTATTCGGGGAACGGCGAGAACTCGCCCCATCCGGCTGGGCCGCGCAGCAGCGCTCCCTCCCGCAGCGTCGTGCCGCGGAACCTGACCGGCATCGGGATCGCGAACGCCCGCAGCGTCGGCAGGAGCTCGGCGAGGAGCTCGGCGGTCGCGACCGGGCGGGCGGGCTCAGTCACGGGCCAGTCGACCACGCGTCGCCCTCCTGCTGGTGTCCCGATGTGCCCGATTAACCTTACGACCGTGACATCCCGGCCCCTGCACGCGGTGCAGTTCCCGGCCGCAGCGGGCCAGCGCGTGCTGGCCGCGCTCGCCGCCGCGCTCGAGGGATCCGGCCCGGCGATTCTGCCGGTTGACCCGGCGTTGCCGGACGAGCAGCTAGCCCGCCTGCTCGCGGAGTTCCGGCCCGCCGTCTTGCACACCGAGGCGGGGCCGCGCCGCCTCGATGCCCCGGTCGTGGGCAGTAGCACCGCCGCTCCCATCGCGGACGATACCGCGGTCGTCATCGCCACGTCGGGATCAACGGGGCGCCCCAAGGCGGTCGAGCTCAGCGCGACGGCCCTCATCGCCTCGGCGACCGCGTCGCTGCGCCGCATCGGCGGGAGCCCCGGCCAGCGCTGGCTCTGCTGCCTGCCGACCTTTCACGTCTCTGGGCTCGGCGTGCTGGTCAGGTCCCTGCTCACCGGGACCGATCCGGTCTTCGCCGCGGCGGTCGGCCCGCAGCTTCTCGCCGCTTGCGACTGCGCCTACGTGTCGCTGGTACCGACCCAGCTTCGGCGGCTGCTCGACGCCGGTACCCGGCCCGGCCGGGTGCAGGCCGTGCTGCTCGGCGGCGCCGCGCCGGGCGACACGCTGCTGGCCGATGCGCGCGCCGCCGGCTGGCCGGTGATCACCACCTACGGCATGAGCGAGACGTGCGGCGGCTGCGTGTACGACTGCGTTCCCCTCGAAGGCGTGCAGGTGCGCATCACGGACAGCGTGGTGGAAATCGCCGGCCCGACGCTCTTCAGCGGCTACCTGGGCCAGCCGGAGCTGACGGCCTCGGTGCTCGCTGACGGGTGGTTCCGCACCGCCGATCTTGGTTACTGGCTGCCCGGCGGCGGGCTCGGTATCCGCGGCCGGGCGGACGACGTCATCAATACCGGCGGCGAGAAGGTCGTCCCCGGCGACGTCGAGGCGGTGCTGGGAACCGCGCCCGGCGTCGCGGACGTTGTGGTGGTGGGGCTGCCAGATCCGGAGTGGGGCGAGGCGGTAACCGCCGTCGTGATTCCGGCTAATCCGGCAAATCCGCCTGACCTGACCGAGCTGAGATCGACTGTACGCGCCGCACTGTCCGCACCTGCGGCGCCGACGCGGGTAGTGGTCGTGCCACACCTTCCGCTACTGCCGTCCGGTAAGCCGGACCGGGCAGCCGTCCGGGAACTGGCTCAGCGCGAGATAGCGGCGCCGTTACCCGGCAGCCGCTAGGCTGGATGGCCGCAGCCGAAAACAGGCATACGGAAACGACGCGGGAACATTTAGCCGCCTCGTGCGTTACAAGATAGTGCCCGAGGTGCTTGCTGCCAAGCCCGCCCGAGGGTCCCCGCGCAAGTGCCCGTTATGCGCCCACGAAGGGAGGTGCCTCATGGCCAGGACAGCGACCGTGACGTCGCCCGTCCGCGCGAGCGAGGAAACCATGACCCACGTGGACGAGCTGATCCAGCGCGGGCGCGGCCAGGGTTACCTGTCTCTGTCTGAGCTGCGCGGCGCCTTCGACAAGGCTCGCATGTCTCCGGCCGAGGCCCGTTCCATCATCCGGGAGCTCACCGAGGCCGGTGTGCAGCTCGGTAACGAGCCTTCTGACCTGGCCGATGACGCAGACCTCGCGAGCGGGGACCGCACCGAGCCGGCGGACGGCGAGCTGGCGGCGCTGGTGGCTGACCAGGTCGCCGAGCCCCAGCTAGCGGACGGCGACGCGGCTGCTACCGCGCCGGAGACTGACCTGGACGATCAGACGTCGGTCATGGGCGACTCGGTGCACACCTACTTGAAGTCGATCGGCCGCCGGCAGCTACTGACCGCTGAGGAGGAAGTCGACCTCGCGAAGCGGATCGAGGCTGGTCTGTACGCCGAGCACAAGCTCGAGACCGAGCGCAGGCTGTCCAGGCAGTACCGCGCCGAGCTGGAGCTCGTCGCGGCGGATGGCAGGCGCGCCAAGGCGCACATGCTCGAGGCCAACCTGCGCCTGGTCGTGTCCGTCGCCAAGAAGTACTCCGACCGCGGGCTGTCGCTGCTCGACGTGGTCCAGGAAGGAAACCTGGGGCTCATCAGGGCGGTCGAGAAGTTCGACTACACCAAGGGCTACAAGTTCTCGACCTACGCCATGTGGTGGATCCGGCAGGCGATCCAGCGCGGGTTCGCCGATTCAGCCCGGACTATTCGGCTCCCGGTGCACGTGCTGGAGATGCTGAGCAAGCTGAGCCGCGTCGAGCGGGACATGCATCAGCGGCTCGGCCGCGAGCCGACTCCCGAGGAGCTGGCCGTCGAGCTGGACCGGACGCCGGACCAGATCGAGGAGCTGCTGCGCACCAGCCGGCAGCCGATCAGCCTCGACTCCACGATCGGCGAGGACGGCGAGACCAGCATCGGTGACCTGATCGAGGACGTGGACGCGCCCGAGGCCGGCGAGCTCGTCGACCGGCAGCTCATGGCCGACCAGCTACGGCACGCGCTGGACGCGCTGACGCCGCGCGAGGCGACCATCATGTCCATGCGGTTCGGGCTGTATGACGGCAACCCGCACACGCTGGACGAGATTGGCAAGGCGCTGGGCCTCACCAGGGAGCGCATCCGGCAGCTCGAGAAGCAGTCGCTGTCCAAGCTGCGCCACCCGAGCCGCGCTCAGCCGCTGCTGGACTACGCCAGCTAGGAGTCTTTCGGCCGCTGCGGCCGGGGCCGACCTCCCGCCGGGCCCGGCCGCAGCCTTGCTAGCCGCCGGCCTCGACGCTGTCGGCGTCGGGGCTCGCCGTCAGCAGGCGTTGCCCGAGGCGACGGGCGGCGCTGCGTAGCTCGGGCCCTGCGACGATCCTGAAGCCCACCGGGATCGCCACGAGCTGCTCCACGTACCAGGCGGGGTTGCTGGTGCTGCCGACGAGACGGCTCGCCCCGGCATCGAGCGGCTCGAGCCGTCCGAGGGTGCGGGGCACGCAGCGGGCCACGGCGCTGACTGGCGCGTCGAATACCACGTCGGCCTGGTACTCCCAGCCGACCGCTAGATGCGCCTCGAGCGCGGCGACGGGGTCAAGCTCGGCAGGCGGGCTGAACGTGTCGTCGAGGATTTCGACGTCGCCCACCCGGTCGATCCGGTACGCCCGGGTCGCGTCGGCAGCGCGGGATCGGCACAGCAGGTACCACCGGCCATGCCGGACGACGACCGCCCAGGGGTCGACTTCCATCACCCACTCGGACCCGGCCTCGCTGCGGTAGCCGAGGCGCACCCCGCGGCGGCTTGAGCACGCCTGCACGAGGGCGGTGGTCGTCGCCGGCTCGGGCCGGGCTGCGCCGCGGTCGGGCGCGGGAGCCGTGGTCCGGCGGACGGCCTCAGCCTGGGCGGCGACCGGTTCCGGGAGCGCTCGCATGATCTTGCCGAGCGCGCTGCCCACCGGATGGGTGGCATCGCTCGCCTCGTGGTGGCCGTCGAGCACAGCCATGACCAGGCCGAGTGCCTCGGTCGCGGTGAACACCAGCGGCGGCAGGCGGATGCCCCGGCCGACGCGGTAGCCGCCGTAGGGTCCGCGCACGGACTCGATCGGCACCTCCGCTTCGCGCAGGATGCTGACGTAGCGCCGGGCGGCCCGCTCCGAGACGCCGAGCTTGCCGGCCAGCCGGTCGGCGGTGATGCCGGGACTCCCCTGGATCAGCTCGAGGGTCAGCAGGGCGCGGGCTGTCGGACTCGCCTCGGATTCCACCCTCGCCTCGCTTAACCGGAAGTAAAACGTCCGGAACCGATCCTAGTCACGCGGCTGGCCGCGCGCCGGCTCAGCGGGCCCACGCGCTCGCTCAATGGACTTGACTCGTAGCGGGGCCGCCTATTGTTGACCTGTCATCAGTACAACGCGCAGGCGGCGGCGATGTTTGAGCGATTCACGGATCGGGCGCGGCGGGTTGTGGTCCTGGCACAGGAAGAGGCCAGGATGCTCAACCACAACTACATCGGCACCGAGCACCTCCTGCTCGGTCTCATCCACGAGGGCCGCGGGGTCGCCGCTACCGCCCTGGAATCGCTGGGGATCAGCCTGGAGGCTGTCCGCCACCAGGTCGAGGAGATCATCGGCCAGGGTCAGCAGGCCCAGTCCGGGCACATCCCCTTCACGCCGCGGGCCAAGAAGGTCCTCGAACTCTCGCTGCGCGAGGCACTGCAGCTCGGCGACGACCACATCGGCACCGAGCACATCCTGCTCGGGCTGGTCAGGGAAGCCGACGGCATTGCCGCCCAGGTGCTGGTCCGGCTGGGGGCCGACCTGAACCGCGTTCGCGAGCAGGTAGTCCAGCTGGTCCATGGCGAGCAGCCAGCGCGTCCGCGGGCCGGGCGAACGGAGCGAGCAGTGCTGCCCCGGCTGGTAATACGCTTCGACGCGCTGGAAAAGCGGCTGGCGGTCGTCGAGGAGCGGGCGGGCACCGGCCCGGACACCAGCGATCTGGACGAGCAAATCAGATCGGTCCGCGGCGAGAAGGAATCTGCCGTGCGCGCCCAGGAATTTGAGCAGGCCGCGGCTCTGCGTGACCAGGAAAAGCAACTGCTCGCCAGCAAGACCGCACGGCGGGAGGAATGGGCGGCCAAACACCCCGGCCTGCCATCGCTCGCCGAGCAGTGTCAGCAGCTCGGCGACGAGATCGACCGGCTCCACGCGCTGCTCCGCCAGCACGGCATCGAACCGGAAGATCGCCCGGCATAAGCGGCTGCCAGCGTCGCGGCCTGGAAATCCGGTTGACGGAAGCGCGCAGCGCAGCCAACGATGATTGCGGTCGGCCGGACTAGGCCGACCTAGCCGCCCAGGTCGGCGAGAGGAGGCGAAATGTCTGCCCAGCTTCGTGGTCCAGTCATGAAAGGTCGTCAGACTTGCCGTTTCCTCGGTCCTTTCGCTGCGGGCACTGCGGCGTAGATGTCTCCCTGGATGCCCCCGGTACGTCACACCGCAACCACTGTCCTCGGTGCCTGTGGTCCCGCCACCTTGTTCGCAACGTCCCCGGCGACCGCAAGGCCGAGTGCCCTGGTGGCATGGAGCCGATCGCGGTCACTGTCCGTGGCGAACACCGCTGGATGCTCATTCATCGCTGTACCCACTGCGGTCGGCTGCGAATGAACCGGGCCGCCGCCGATGACAACATCCTGCTCTTGCTGCAGCTCGCTGCGCTCCCCCTCGCGACGCCACCCATCCCGTACCTCAGCCCGGCCACGCCACGGTGCGATGGTGATCAGGGCGACTAGGCACTAGTGCACCGGTTTGCCGAGCTCATCGCGCCGTCGCGCCTTGGCCGCAGCTTCCGCTGGCTGCTGGCTTCGTCCTGGGTGACCAATCTCGGCGACGGGATCACCCTCGCGGCCGGCCCGCTGCTCGTGGCGTCCCAGACGCACGATCCGCTGACGGTGGCGATGGCTGCCTTCTTGCTGCGGCTGCCCTGGCTGTTGTTCGGCCTGTATGCGGGCGTTGTCGCCGACCGGGTCAACCGGCGCGTGATCGTCATCGCTACCGGACTCGTGCGGATCGCGGTCCTGCTGCTGCTGGTGGTGTCGATCGTGACGCACCGCGTCGACATCGCGGTGGTGCTGGCCGCGCTGTTCCTGTTCGGGGTCGTCGAGACCTTCGGCGACACCACGACCACCACGCTGCTGCCGATGCTCGTGGACAAGCCTGACCTGGGCATCGCGAACGCACGCGCAATGACGGGCGTGGTCGTGTGGAACCAGCTAGCCGGGCCGCCGGTCGGCGCCGCGCTGTTCGCGGTCGGCCTCGCGCTGCCGTTCGTCAGCGAGAGCGTGTGCGTCGCCGCCGGCGTGCTGCTGATCGCCCAGGTACGGCTACCCGAGCACGGCATCCGCGGCCAGCGTGCTCGGGTGCGGGACGACATGCGCGAGGGATGGCGCTGGCTGTGGGCGCACGCCGCGGTCCGGACGCTGGCGATCACGATCTTCACCTTCAACGTCACTTTCGGCGCCGCCTGGTCGGTGCTGGTTCTCTACGCGCGCGAGCGGCTGGGCATGGGACCGCTGGGCTTCGGGCTCATCACGACGGCGATGGCGCTCGGTGGCCTGCTGGGCGGCGCGTGCTACGGCTGGCTGGAGCGGCACCTTCACCTGGGCGTGATCATGCGTGGCGGCCTGATCATCGAGACCCTGACCCACCTCGCCCTCGCGCTGACCCGCTGGGCCTGGCTCGCGCTGATCGTCTTCGTGATCTTCGGTGCCCACGCGTTCGTCTGGGGAACGACATCGACAAGTGTCCGGCAGCGGGCCGTGCCCGCCGAGGTTCAGGGCCGCGTCGGGAGTGTCTACCTCACCGGCGTGGTCGGCGGCATCCTGATCGGGTCGGGGCTCGGCGGGCTGGTCGCCTCGGCGTGGGGCGTCACCGCGCCGTTCTGGTTCGCCTTCGTCGGCTCGGCCATCATGCTCGCGCTGATCTGGCGCTCGCTGCTGCACATCGCGCACGCCGACGCGGGGGCGCACACGGACGGCGTGGATGCCGGCACCCGCACTGCGTAGCCGGTGGCCGACTACGGTCCTGATAGACATGCCTGCATGGCTAGGAATGTCGTCTCGGCTGAGTCCTCGGTGGCTCGAAGCCGCAGCCGCCGCCCTCTGGCTCAGCCTTAGTAGGAGCCTGGTCCAGCGTGACCTAGGCTCACACGAGCCCCAGTCATCATCGATGCCACCGCTAGCAGCGACCGCGGCCATCGTGCCGAACAGGGGCCATCCGGCGGCGATCTCCCGGCGCAGGTGAACGCAGTAGTCCGGCTCAACCGAGCAATAGCCGCCGGAACCGCATCTGCCGGGCCGCTTTGCGGTAGTAGCTGACCTGGTTCGGCTCGGATATGGCATGCGTCCGGCCCGGACACCGCGCGGCCGAGAAACTCGACCTTGCCGCACTCCTTTCCTCGCCGCCTCGCCCGCGACCTCGCCGCGCTAGCTGGGCAGCGAGCAAGTGTCAACCAGCCACCACCGCGCCAGGCAGTCAGCGGCAGTCACTAGCCTGCGATGTCGTCGGGCCTGTTGCCGAAAACGTTGCCGCCAAACCCGGCTATGGCACCGGTGACGGTGCCGCCATCCTCGAATATGCCGCCGCCGCTGCCCGCTCCGCCCTCGGCGGTGTTGAGGCTGACGGTGGCCGAGTTGTTCAGGGCTACCGTGCTGTCCGACTCGTTGAATATGCCGCCGCCGTCCACGCCGGCAGTGTTGAAGGTGACGGTAGCCGAGTTGTTCAGGGTCACCGTGCCGCCGCCCTGGTTGAAGATGCCGCCGCCGTCGCCGCCGACTGCGGTGTTGCGGGTCACGCTGGCTCGGCCGCCGATGGCCACCGCGCCGCCGTTGTTCAGGATCCCGCCTCCGAAGTACGCGTCAGCGGTATTGCGGCTGACGCTGGCCTGGCCTTCGATGGTCATCGTGCTGCCGCTGTTGTAGATACCGCCCCCGCCCGCGCTTGCGGTGTTGCGGCTGACGCTGGCCTGGCCTTCGAGGGTGAGCGTGCCGCCGGCCTCGTTGTAGATGCCGCCGCCGCCACCACTGCTCGCGGTGTTGCGGCTGACGCTGGCCTGGCCTTCGATGGTGACCGTGCCGCCGTCATAGTTGAAGATCCCGCCGCCGTTGCTGTCGTCGCCGCTCGCGGTGTTGCCGGTGACACTGGCCTGGCCTTCGATGGTGACCGTGCCGCCGGTCTGGTTGAAGATCCCGCCGCCGCCGCCGCCGTCGCCGCTCGCGGTGTTGCCGGTGACACTGGCCTGGCCTTCGAGGGTGACCGTGCCGCCGGCCGCGTTGAATATGCCGCCGCCGATGTCGTTTGCGGTGTTGCCGCTCACGCGGGCCGCGCCGCCGATGGTCACCGTGCCGCTCTCGTTGGAGATACCGCTGCCGATGATGCCGCTCGCGGTGTTGCCGGTGACACTGGTCCGGCCGCCGATGGTCATCGTGCCGACGTTCTCGACGCCACCGGCACCGGAGTTGCCAGTAATGGAGACGTTGTTCAGGGCCAGCGTGCCGTCATTCGAGACACCGGTCTCGGTGCCACCGGTGACGGTGAGCCCGCTGACCGCCACCTTGGCCCCGGGACTAATCGTCAGCACGGCCCCTCCGCCGCCATCGAGCGTGGCAGCACGCCCCAGCCCCGCTACTACCAAGTCCTGGCTTATCACCGTGTCGCCGGTGCAGGTGCCCGATACCAGCAGCCGCGCGCCCGGGCTGGCCGCGCTCACCGCGGCTTGCAAACTCGTGAAGCTGCTGCTGTGCGCCGCCAGGTTGATGACCCGGCACGGCGGGCTAGCCGCCGACGCGGCCGGCGCCACGGCGACCCCAGTTCCGGCCAGCAACCCAAACACCACCGACAGTCCCAGCGTGGTCGGCAAACTCACCCAACCCGGTGCACTCACCTGTTCCTCCTACAACCAGTCATGCCCAGCCGCACGGCTGATGGCCGCGCCACCAGATCGTCCCGGCGCGAAGGCACGGCATCGACGCTGTCGACGGCCGGAAAGGCTTACCCCTCGATGCGGCATAAAGCGCCACGAATGGCCCGGAAGCCGCCGCCTAGCGGGGAATGCCCGCGTTGTTAGCGCTCCGGTTAGCGAAAGGATAACTTAATAGCTGTTTGGGAATGGCCACGCTGACGTACGAGCCTCTGGCTACCAGGAGTGAAGTCGGCCTCGGCATTCTTCGACTAGTCGCCGGTGCGAATAAGGCCCGCGCGACCGAGCGCGCCGGGAACGTCCTGACATGCCGCAGGCCGAGCCAGTGTCGTCGGCCGGCTAACGGCATGTGTCCGAGGGATAGGCCCCGGACAGCCGCCCATGGCAAGCCCGTGGCATCCTGCGAGGCTGACAATGGTCACCGGTGCCCCAGGTGTGCCTGGCGTTGACGCCTACGCGCGCGAGCGGCGCTCTGCGTGAGCGCCGCGCGAGCGTCTATCGTCGTCGCGCCCGCGGGCGGCGGTCTATCGCGGCGATGATGATCGCCGCGAAGATCACGGCGAGGATGAATCCCAGCAGCAGCGAGTAGCGATAGTGCAACCCGATGGCGTAACGCGCGACCAGGCCGCCCAGGAAGGACCCGACGACGCCAACCAGCGCGGTCCGGATCAAGCCGATGGGGTTGGGGCCGGGTACCAGCAGGCGCCCCAGCCCGCCGATGATCAGTCCGCCGATCGCGAGCCATAGCAGCAACAAGAGCATGCCTCAATCCTACGGGCCCCTGGGGCATCCCGGAGTTTCGCTGCGAACCTCCAGTGCAGGACGGTAACGTCGTGCGCAGCGGGGTCATGGCAGGGATCTCAGGCACTGACGGCTGGGATCGTAAGGAAACTTCCAGGTAACGGTCGGCTTCCGGGCCGTCCCTCCAGGAGGGGACTAGTGACATCCAGGCGTGCCCGCACACGCCGTCGTCGCCACGTCACTTCGGTGGCCCGGCCTACGACGCTGCGCCGTGGACGCATCATCTGGATCCTGATCGTGCTGGTGGTCTGCGCTGGCGCGGCTGCCTCGGGCTACACGTCGCGGGGACAGGACATCCTGACCGCGGTTCAGCGCTTCATGCTGTTCTACTCAGGCGTTGTGGCCCTGGTCGCGCTCACGGCAGCGGTCGCCGTGGGCATCGTGGCCGCCGACCGGATCATCATGACGCCGTCCGGCCGAGTGCTCGCTCAGGCTGTGCACCGCGCGGTTTCGCTCGCGGCGCTCGCGTTCCTGGTCACTCACATCGTGCTCGAGATCCTGGCGCACCGGTCAGCCGTGATTGACGCGTTCATCCCGTTCCTGGCCCACGGCCGCACCTTCTACATCGGCCTGGGCACGGTCGCGTCCGACCTGGTCATCCTGCTGATCGTGACCGGTATCGCGCGCGGCCGGTTCTCCGACCGGTGGCCGTGGACGTGGCGCGTCATCCACGCGACCGCCTACCTCGCCTGGCCGCTGTCGATCGTGCACGGGCTGCTCGCGGGCCGGACCCCGAAGCCGTACGTGGACTGGAGCTACGGGGCGTGCCTGGCCGCCGTCGGGCTGGCCCTCGTCATCAGGATGGTGGCCACCTTGCGCAGCCGGAGGGAGACGGCGGCGCATCCGGTGCCTGCGTCCGCGTCCGCGCAGGCTGGCGTCGCCGGGATGGCCTGGATGCCCGCGGTGCCCGCCCTGGCCCCCGGCCGCCGGGGACACGACCGGCCGCCCGCCATCCCCGGCGGCCGGCCAGCCAGGCCGCGTGCACTGCCGTACCGCGCCTCCGGCAGCTATGCCGAGCCGACTCAGCCGTCCTATCCGCGCGGGACGCCTTACCTGTCCGCGCGACCGTACTCGGCGCCGCACCCCAATGATCCGGGCCACCCGTCCGGCCCGTGGCAGTATCAGCCTGGGCCCGAGCCAGACGAGCTGGATTACCCGTCGTATCCGGGGACGGAGGGATCGTGACCGTGGCCGATACGCCCATGGTCATGTGCATCGGGCAGGCGCGCATGACCGCGGGGCTTGACCGCGTCGACCGCCTCGACCTGACCACGCACTACCAGGTCTTCGGTTCGCTGCCGCGGCTCACCGCCGACCAGCTGATCAGCATGGCCGAGCAGGTCGACTTGCGCGGGCGCGGCGGCGCGGCGTTCCCGGTCAGCCGCAAGGTCAAGTCGGTGCTGGAGACCGCCCGCCGCCGCAAGCGCAAGGCCGTCGTGCTGGTCAACGGGACGGAGGGCGAGCCGGGCAGCGCCAAGGACCGCATGCTCATGCTCAAGTCGCCGTACCTGGTGCTGGGTGGCGCGCTGGTCGCCGCCTGGGCGCTGCAGGCCCCGGAGATCGTCATCGGTGTTACCCGCCCCGACGTCGCCCGCTCCCTCGGCTCGGCGGCCCAGGCAGCGCCGGACCTGCGTCGCCTGGTGCGCGTGGTCCAGGTGCCGGACCGGTTCGTGTCTGGCGAGGGTGGTGCCCTGGTCAACGCGCTCAACGGGAAGCCCGCGGTGCCGCCGGGGCGCAAGGTCCTGCCCAGCGACTACGGCGTCGATGACCTGCCGACCCTGCTGTCCAACGCCGAGACGTACGCGCAGATCGCGGTGCTGGCGATGCTCGGTCCGGAAGGCTTCGCCTCAACTGGCACGCCGGACGAGCCGGGCACGTACCTGCTCAGCGTCGGCGGCTCCGCCGACCGCCCGGCGGTGGTGGAGGTCCCGGCCGGCCTTCCGCTCGGCGAGGTTCTCGACCTGTGCCTGGCCGAGCCCGCCGATGGCGTTCTCGTCGGTGGCTACCACGGCATGTGGCTGCCGACTGAGACCGCGTACAACACGCCCGTCAGCCGCGCCGGGCTGACCGGCGTCGGCGGGGTCCTCGGGGCCGGGGTCGTGCTGTCGCTTGGCGACGGCACGTGTCCGCTCGGTGAGGTGGCGCGGGTGGCCGGTTACCTGGCCAATCAGTCGTCGGGCCAGTGCGGCCCGTGCAAGCTGGGCCTGCCGGGCGTCGCCCGCGCGCTGACCGCGCTGGCCGACGGGTCCGGGGGCGTCGACGCGCT
>JASHQA010000212.1 GCA_030037785.1 Streptosporangiaceae bacterium | reverse complement strand
GGCCAGCACCACCGCGTCCTCCAGGGCCTGGTTCACGCCCTGGCCCAGGTGCGGCAGCATCGCATGGGCCGCATCGCCCAGGAGCGTCAGCCGCCCGCTGCTCCACTGGGGCAGCGGTATACGGTCGTACATCCCCCACCGGAACCCGCTGCCGCCCGGCCCGCTGATGGCGGTGATGACCTGCCCGATCGCCGGGTCCCAGCCCGCGAAGTGCGCGGCTAGCGCCGCCGGGTCGCCGGACGCCGACCACGACTCGCGGACCGAGATATCCGACGGGACGAATCCCACGTAGTTCAGCAGCTGCCCGGCCCGCACCGGGAACACCAGGAAGTGCCTGGTCTCGCCCACCCACATCTGTATCGCGTCGGCCCGGTACGCATCAACGCGCGGCACCAGGCCGCGATAGGCCACCACTCCGGAGAACGCGGGCCGTGCCGGAGCTACCACGAACCCCTGCAGCACGGAGTGGATGCCGTCCGCCGCGATCACCACGTCCGCCGTGGCCTCGGTCCCGTCGGCAAAGGCGACCGTCGCAGATCCCGTGTCCTGGCTGAAGTCCGTGCACCGGTGCCCGGTCTGCACCGTGCCAGCTGGCAGCTGCGCGGCCAGCAGCTCAAGCAGGTCTGCCCGGTGGATCCCGACGTTCCGTCCTGGCCGGGTGAACTGATCGGGCTCGTACTGTGCGGGCCGCCCGTCGGACAGCAGGAGCTGAGCCCGCATGTACCGGACCCCGACCCGCTCGACACCCTCGCCTACCCCGAGCCGCTCCAGCATGCGCAGGCCGTTCGGCGCGAGTGACACGCCCGCCCCGACCTCCGTCAGCCGCTGCGCCTGTTCGTGCACCTGGACATCGATTCCGGCTTGCGCCAGCGCGACCGCCGCTGCCATCCCGCCGAGGCCACCGCCGACAACTATCGCCCGCAGCGCCACGTCGTCACCTTTTTCCTCAGGCCTGCACTCCAGCCCTAAGCTAACCCCGCATCAACGCACCCGCCGGACGGCGCCTTTCCTGCCGCCGACCGCACGCCGGGCCTGTGCGCCGATCAGGCGAGAGCCGCTGTGTAATGTCACCTGTTGTGATGGACCGCACACGCAGTGCGAGCAGACGGTCTGGGTACGATCCGAGCGTGTCGGCCGTCTCGTTGCCGTCCCACCGATACAGCCCGCTGACTGCGGTCACGACCCGTGCCGCGATCGCGTGCGCGCTGCTGGCGCTGACGACGACGATCGTCTATCTCGATCGGGCTGGCTACACAGATGCGGCCAGCCCTGGCCAGCCGGTGAACCTGCTGGCGAGCTTCTATTACTCGACGGTGACCCTGTCCACCACCGGCTACGGCGACATCGTGCCGGTCAGCGCGACAGCGCGGGTGCTCAACATCCTGGTCGTCACGCCGATCCGGATAATCTTCCTGATCCTCCTGGTCGGAACCACGGTCGAGGTACTGGCCGAGCGCACCAGGCTGGGCTGGCGGATTGCCCGCTGGCGATCCAGACTGTCCGGGCACACGGTCGTCGTGGGCTACGGCACGAAAGGGCGCAGCGCGCTGGCTACGCTCCGGGACGCCGGCCTGCCGGCCGATCTGGTCGTGGTCGTGGACAACTCGCCGGGCGTGATGGCGGAGGTGAACCGCGCGGGCCTCGCGGGCGTCACCGGGGACGCCACCCGGCGCGGGGTACTGGCCAGCGCCCGGATTCGGAACGCCACCAGACTCGTGATCGCGGTCGGCCGGGATGACACCGCCGTGCTCATCGCCCTCACCGCACGCCAGCTCAACCCGGACATCGCCATCGTCGCGGCGGTCCGTGAGGCGGAGAACGAGCCACTCCTGCGGCAGAGCGGTGCAGACCGGGTCGTCGTGTCGTCCGACACTGCCGGCCGACTACTCGGCCTGTCCACGATGAACCCGGCCATCGGCCAGGTCCTCGCCCAGCTACTTGACCACGGCCACGGCCTGGACCTGAGCGAGCGACCAGCGGCGAGCTCGGAGATCGGCATGCCGGTCTTGCAGGCAGCGGCCGGTGCGGTCGCGGTGGTTCGCAGCGGCCGGGTACTCGCAGTCGACGACCCCGCGGCCCAGAAACTGCGGGACGGCGACCAGATCATCCTGGTCGCGGCCGCGGACCGGAGCCCGCAGCAGCGCTTAGAGTTTGCAGTGCTACGCGGTCAATTGCCAGCGAATGGCAGCCGCCGCCGATCCTGTCCCCGCCAGGAAAGGGCACGCACATGACAACAGACGGAACGCCGGCAACGGCCCAGAACCCGACTAGCACGAGCGACTCGCAGGAACGGCCGACCTTCGACACCAGCGTGGCCCACATCGCCCGGGTGTACGACTACTGGCTGGGCGGCAAGGACAACTATGCCGCCGATCGCAGGGCCGGCCAGGCGGCGCTCGAGGCCTTTCCCTACATCGCCGGGGGCGTGCGGGCCAACCGGGCGTTCCTGGCCAGGGTTGTGCAGTACCTGGCTGCCGAGGCTGGCATCCGGCAGTTCCTTGACATCGGCACGGGCATCCCGACCGCGAACAACACGCACGAGGTCGCGCAGGCCATCGCGCCCGGCTCCAGGGTCGTTTACGTCGACAACGACCCCGTCGTGCTCGCCCACGCCCGTGCGCTGCTGACCAGCAGCCCCGAGGGCACCACGGCCTACCTCGACGCTGACTTCCGCGATACCGACCAGATTCTGGCGAATGCCAGCCAGACCCTGGACTTCTCCCAGCCGGTAGCGATCATGCTCATCGCGATTCTGCACCTGATCGACGACGAAGCCGCCCCGCATCGCACCGTTGCGAAGCTCATCGACGCTGTCCCCGCACGCAGCTACGTGGCCATTTCTCACCTGTCCTCCGACATCGCGGCGTCCCCGGCTCGAACCGCGGCGCACGACCTGCTCCGGGAACTCATGCACGAGAAGCAGACGCTCCGCAACCGCGAGGAAGTCGCCTCGTTCTTCGCAGGGCTGGAGATGGTCGAGCCCGGGCTCGTGCCGATAACCAAGTGGCGCCCGAATTCCGAGGCCGAAGCCAACAGCCCGACAGCCTTGTGGGGCGGAGTAGCCCGTAAGCCCTGACCGGGCCGCGCCTAGGCGCGGCCGTCGTGCGGTGAGGGGGAGCTCGAGTACGACCAGCCTGACCATGACGTGACGCGCACCGCGATCACCGGGCCGTCCAGGACCTGGCCCGCGTACTGCGGGTACTTCGCCCGCAGCAGTCGCCAGTGCTCGGCGTGCTCGGCGTCAGAGCGCTCGACGATCGCGACGCCGTCGGCCCGGGCCCACCAGAGTTCCGCCCAGTCAGCCGAGTAGTGGTCCGCGAGCAGGCTCACCCGCGGGTTCTCGGCAACGTTGCGGAGCCGACGGAGGTTCGGCGACGACTTCGGCTTGCTGTCGATGCCGATCACGATCCGTCCTGAGC
>JASHQA010000211.1 GCA_030037785.1 Streptosporangiaceae bacterium | reverse complement strand
GACGCAGGCACTACTGACGAGACTGCGTGGGGTTGCCGCGCGAGACTCGCGTCATCACCGGCGTGACGGCTCCATGTCAGTCGGCATCCGGGCCGCTGCTCGAGCTGCCGGATACCCCGGTTATGATCCGCGGCGATGAGCAGCGGCTGCGCCAGGTCCTGGCGAACCTACGCCGTGACCGCTGCGCACGGCGGCACCGCCAGCGTGACCAGCCAGCCCGGCGAGACCAGGTTCGTGATCGAGCTGCCGATCCTCGATTGACCGACCCACGCCGGCCGCCCACTGAGGGTCAGCCGGATCGTTCGCACCCTCCAGGATCCGGCACGGAAGGGGAGGTCCCGGGCCCCCGCCCGGGACCTCCCCCAGCTACGCACCTAGATCCGCCCCGACCTGGCTGAACCCGAGAATCCTCGCCTTGGCCGCGTCGAACTCGTCCTTCGAGAGGATGCCCCTGGCCCGGAGGTCGGCCAGTGCGGACAGTTGCCCGACGAGAGAAGCCGACTCTGTCGCCCTCTCGACTGATTCCGGCCCGGCGCGGTCCAGCGTTCCATGGATCCGGCGGGCGCGGTCATGCATCTCGCCACCGCGGGCGACGACATAGACAAGGACGCCGATGAAGGGCACAAGGATCACGGCGATGACCCAGGCGGCCTTCGCCAAGCCCGACAGATCCGAGCTACGGAAGACGTCCATCACTACGGCGACGACCAACCAGGCGAGCAGCACGAGGCCGACAATCTCGACGGCCGTCCAAAATGCGTCCAACAGGGGGTACGTGGAACTGATCATCGTGACTCCATATCTGTAGTGTTCCTCGAACACCATGGCAGTCCGGTTGCCGCGACACCCTAGGGGAACGCCCTAGTCGTGGATCATGAAGGTCAGCGGGAACTCATCGACCAGAGCGCCCTCGGCTTCCGCTAGGCGAGCTGGATGCCCCTCAGCTGCCGCCGAGAAGTGATTCCGAGCTTGCCGAAGATGTTCCCAAGGTGGAACTCGACCGCCTTTTTGCTCACGTAGAGCTCGGCCGCTACCTCGGCGTTTGTGAGGCCGCGGCCTACGAGGACGGCGACGTCTCGCTCCCGGTCCGTGAGGCTGAACCGTTCCCGGCTCCTCCGCGTGTCGGCGCGGACGCCGCAGCGGTCGAGGTCTGCCGCCAGCCGATCCAGAAAGGGAGTCGCTCCGCACGAGGAGAGAATCTGGTGAGCGGCGCGCAGTTGATCGGTGGCCTGCCTCCGCTCTCCGATGGCCAGCAGCAGCCGTCCATACGCCTGGCGGATCAGAGCCTGGTCTAGCACCGGGTCGTCGACTGTGAACGAGTCGACGGACATGGCGAACAGACCCAAGGCGTCTTGTACTGAGCCGCCATCGCTGGCCGCCCGGCCACGCAGGCCGGCCAGCCGCGCCTGCACATCGAGACCCCTCACTTCCGCGGCACTCTCGAACTGAGAGATGAGCACGTTGGCGAGCTCGGTCTGCCCACAGTTAAAGGCCGCCATCACGAGGGGTGTCCACCAGACGAGCGCACTCAGCATCGTGAGTGACCCCGCGTCGCCTTCGCCGACGAACGGCAGGAGCAGTTGCAGGACGCGCCCGCTGTCACCGAGAGCCCAGGCGAGGTCGGCCTCAGACAGGATCACACCGACGTAGGCCTCGAGCGAGTCCGTTTTCTCGAAGCCCCCGCGGGCGGCCTCGATATGAGTGCTGGCGTCCTCCACGTGCCCGCGCGACGCCAAGATGGAGCTGAGCAGGCAGTGGGCCTGCGGCCCAACCCACGTCTGACGATCGTCGGAAGACAGAGACAGGGCGACGGCCCCGTGCCGGTGAGCCCCGTCCCAGTCGCCGACAAGGAAGAGCATCTGGCCTAGATGCAGGTGAGCCCGGGCAAGCTCAGAGGCGATGGGCCCGTGACGGAGGAGTTTGACCGCCGCTCGGAGGTCGGCGATGGTTGCCTCGGCCCGCTGTCCGTAGAAGTTGAGCAGCCCCCTGAGGACGAGGAGGTCACAATCTTCGACAGCTACGTCGTCAGGACGGCTGGGGAGACGATGCGCCAGCAGCGGAACGCTCTTGGCGGCGCCGGCAAAGGCGCCCTGCCCCACCGTCAGGGCCGCCCACGCCATGTAATCGGACCGGCGGTCGGGTAGCCCGAGATCGAACGCTCGGCGGGCGAGGGCCGTGCCCTCTTCCATGCGATTGTGCGTCACGCAGAGGTACGCCTTCATGGCCAGGGATGCGGCAAGAGGGACGCGGTCGACCGTGGGATCGGCGCGCTCGATGGCTATCGTCAGCCACTTCTCGGACTCGACGGCATCGCCTTCGTCCCATGCGAGGGTGCCGAGCAACTGGTTGCGGAAGGTCGAGTCCGCGCAGGCCTCGAGTTGCTCCCTGAGACCTTCAGCCCGCTCAGTCTCACCGCCTTGAAGTGCCAGCGACACCGCTTCCTGGAGGCGGTTCTGGCGAACTGTCACCTGAGCGCTCAGGCTCGAGGACCACAGCAGGTACGTGGCGGCCGTCCCTAGTTCGCCAGCCGCCGTCTTGCCCGCTGCCGCCCCGTCGAGCTCAGCGGCGAGATCGTCGTCGAAGGTGTCGGCCGCCCGGAACCGGTGCTCCATGGCCGCACTCCGCTCGACCACAGCCGCGGCCGCGCGATGCAGCTCCTGTCGCCGAGTCGGCGACAGGTCCTCGTAGACCGCCGTCGAGTACAGGGGATGGGCGAACTCGATGGGCGTGCCGGGTTCGGCCGGCGTCGAGGTGACGAATCCACTGGCGATGAGCTCATCTAGCGCCTGTGACGGCGAGCTCAGGCCGGCTACCGCGGCAGCCACGGGAAGCGGCGCACGCTGCCTGAGCACTGCGAGGGCGGAACCAAGCGCTCTCGCGTCGGTGGAAAGCTGAGCCATCCTGGACACCGTCGTCAGGGCGAGCGATGTGGGCGCGGGCAAGTCCTCCCCCCGCGCGGCCAGCTGGGCGGGCGTCAGCTCGCTGAGCAGGGTGCGCACGTAAAGCGGGTGGCCGGCCGTGTGACGATGCAGCCGCTCGGCGCCCCGTCGGTGCAGCGGGATATGGAGGCCCTTGGCCAGCTGGACGACGTCGTCGACACTCAGCGGCGTTAGGCGAACCCGGCAGCCACGCTCGTCGCTCTGGATAAAGCGCTCCCACGCGGCGTTCCTGGCAGCGTCGGGTCGGGTGGTCACGATTACCAGCACCCGGTCTTCTCGGAGACGACGAGCGGCCAGCAGGAGCGCATCGTGAGAAGCGGGGTCAGCCCAGTGCAGGTCCTCGATCACCAGCGCCACAGGTCCTCGGTCCTGCTGCTCGGCGAGTTGATCGACGAGTTCCATTCCGGCGGCAAAAGGCCCGTCGGTGGTAGACACTCCTAGCTGACCAAGCAGGTAGAGGGTGGCGTCGACAGCCAGCTCCTCAGCCTCCGCTTGAATGATCACGAAGCCATCGCAGGACTGCCGGAGGAAGTGGCGCACCAGCTCGGTCTTGCCGTAGCCGGCGTCTCCTTCGATCAGGACAACCTGGGCCCGGCCTGTCCTGGCATCGGACGCCCGGGCAGACAGCGCCGACAGCTCCTCCGATCGTCCAACGAGAAGATGCCCTCGCCCGCCTGAGGCGTCCATCCGATCAGCCACCCTGTCTTGTTAGCCCAGGTCATCGTAGCGAGCCTCAGTACAGGTATGACGCATCCGAATTCGGGCAGCGCCGGCTTTGGCTGACGTGGACACCGTGCTGGCGGTCTGCGGACGTGCGTGTGCAGGCGAGCAGGCGTGGGTCGGAATCGGCTGCCGTTCACGCGGTCATTGGGCAAAGTTTCGCGCCGCGCAGGGGTTGCGCGGCGCGAAAGTAGGTAGCCGGGGTTGCTAGGAGCATGTGGCCGGGTGGCCGGCCCGGCCAACATCGGCCAGCTGCCGTGCCACCCGGACGGCGGTGCCGGCCGAGATCGCGAAACCGATGCCGTCTGCCGACCCCCGCTCACCTGCCGCCGTCAGCGTCGGTATCCCTATCACCTGCCCGTCGATGTTTACCAGTGCGCCACCGCTGTTTCCGGGGTTGATCGCAGCTGAGGTTTGAATCGTGCCGCGAAGGGTGACTTCGGGCGTCCCGGCTGATACCGGCTCGCTGACCACGCGCCCGACCGCGGACACGATGCCCTCGGTGACGCTGCTATCCAGCCCCAGCGGGCTGCCCATCGCCAGCACTAGGTCCCCGACCTCCACGGCAGCCGAGTCGAACGCAGCCGGGCGCAACCGGTGAGCGGCGCTGACCTTGATAACGGCCAGGTCGTTAGCCGTGCACAACCCGACCAAGCTGGCCGCCAGCGACCCTCGCAGGCCTGACGCCAGGACCTCGAACCTCGTACTGTCGCCGACCACGTGAGCGTTAGTGACAATGTCACCCGCGGAATCGAAGACAACCCCCGAGCCAAGGCCGGACCCGGTGCGGATCTCCACGACCGAGGGCAGCACCTGTCTGACCACGCTGACAAACTCCTGCTGCACCGCAGCAGCCCCAGCCGACCCGGCGGAGGCGTCCGTGGCATGGCCCGCCGCGCCGACCGACGTCACGCCGCTGCTACATCCGACCGCAGACACGGCCACCACCGACACGATTGCGGCAGCTACGACGGCTCGCGTGGCCTGCCTTCGGCATATCCCTGGCCCGCACCTAGGCATGCCCGCCACCCGCACTAACAAGCGCCGCCGTGGCCTGCTGGCCCACCGGGACGGTGTAGAACGCCAGATTCAGCTCGGCCGGGCCCCCGCCTACGGCCGTGCGCCGCCCGGCAGCATACGGGTCGATCACGAGAACCTTGAGCCAGCCACCGATGACCGAATGGTCACGGGCCCACGCCTTCAGGTCCAGCACCGCATCCGTGACATGACCGGCACAAGCATCGACGTGACG
>JASHQA010000210.1 GCA_030037785.1 Streptosporangiaceae bacterium | reverse complement strand
TTTGCCGGTCGGACGGCCAGCCGTTGCCGGGCGGCTGGACAGCTCGAGCCGGGCCCGCCTAGACTTGACTGTATGATCAGTCAATCCAGCCACCGGGTCCCCTCGCAGCCAGCCTGCACGCCGGATGCCGCCCGGCAGCCCGCGCCGCTCGACCCGGCCGCTGTTGCCGACGCGCTCCGCCCGTTCGGTGCGAGCCGGATGCTGCCGCCCGCTGCCTATACCGACCCGGCCGTGTTCGGGTGGGAGCAGCAGCACTTCTTCGGCGGCGGCTGGACCTGCGCGGGGTTCGCGTCGGAGCTAGGCAGCCCCGGCGATCAGCGCGCAGTCCCGGTCGGCTCCGGCAGCGTCGTGCTCAGCCGCGATGGTGACGGCCGGCTGCACGCCTTCGCGAACTTCTGTCGGCACCGAGGTCACGAACTGCTGCCGTGCGGGGACTCGGTCCAGCGGCCGGCCATCGTCTGCCCCTACCACTCCTGGACGTACGGATTGTCCGGTGAGCTGCGCGCCGCCAAGGGCTTCAAGGGCACGCCGGGCTTCGACGAGTCCCGCTGGGGGCTGGTCGAGCTTCCGGTCACGGAGTGGCACGGGCTGATCTTCATCGACGGCTCGGGCAGCGCCGAGCCGATGGAACCTGCCTTGGCTGACCTGGACACCGTGGTCGCGCCTTATGAACCGGAACGGCTCCGCATCGTCGGCCGCCACTCCTACGGCGCGGCAGCCAACTGGAAGATTCTCACCGAGAACTATCACGAGTGCTATCACTGCCCGGTGATCCACCCCGAGTTGTGCAGGGTCAGCCCGCCGAGCAGCGGCGAGAACTACCGAACGACCGGGCCCTGGCTCGGCGGCTGGATGCTGCTGCGGGACGGCATGACCACCATGTCGCTCGACGGCGTCAGCCTCGGCGCTCCGCTCCGCGGCCTGGACGCCGCGAGCCTGCGCACCGTGATCTACGTGAGCATCTTCCCCAACGTGCTGCTCAGCCTGCACCCCGACTACGTGATGACGCACGTGCTCACGCCCGTCGCGGCCGACCACACGCTGATCCAGTGCAGCTGGGCGTTCGCCCCGGAGTCCCTGGTGCGCCCCGGCTTCGACCCCGGCTACGCGGTCGAGTTCTGGGACATCACCAACCGGCAGGACTGGGGCGCGTGCGAGTCGGTGCAGCGCGGCCTCGCGTCGCGGCACGCCACGCCGGGCCCGCTGTCGCCGGACGAGGATGCCGTCTACACGTTCGTCAGCCTGGTCGCGCGCGGTTACACCGGAGACTCTGCCTGGAAGACCAGGCCGCTTCCGACCTCGTGACGCGGCATATCCGCACCGGGTGGAGCGTTACCGCAGTGCCGCGCAGACCGCGCAGCCGTTCCCGAGTGTGAAGGACTTTCGACGTGACTCTGCGCGACATTCCCGTCAACACCCTGACCGGCGAGCCGTCCTCGCTGGCTGACGACGACCTCGCCGGCAAGACGCTGCTCATCGTCAACGTCGCATCTAAGTGCGGCCTCACTCCGCAGTACGCGGGCCTCGAGGCGCTGCACGAGCGGCTCGTGGATCAGGGCTTCGCGGTAGTCGGCTTCCCGTGCAACCAGTTCGGCGGGCAGGAGCCCGGTACTGCGGAGCAGATCGCCGAGTTCTGCTCGACCACGTACGGGATCAGCTTCCCGATGTTCGAGAAGATCGAGGTGAACGGCCCGGGTCGGCACCCGATCTATGCCGAGCTCACCGCGGTTGCCGACGCCGCGGGCGAGGCCGGCGACGTGCAGTGGAACTTCGAGAAGTTCCTGGTGAGCCCCGACGGCTCAGTGCTTGGCCGATTCCGCCCGATGACGACGCCCGACGCTCCTGAGCTGCTCGCGGCCATCGAGGCCAGCCTGCCCGCCAGCTGACTGGCTGGCAGCGCGGGTCCGGGTGCTGACTGAGCGCGTCAGGCTAGTACCCGCGGACCGCGCTTAACGAGCTGATCAGCGATGATGGTGCGCTGCACCTCGCTGGTGCCTTCCCAGATCCGCTCGACGCGGAGTTCGCGGAACAGCCGTTCGGCGACGTTCTCCCGCATGTAGCCACGGCCGCCGAAAACCTGAACGGCGCGATCGGCGACCCGGCCCGCCATCTCCGAGGCGTAGAGCTTGGCCATCGAGCACTGGGCGTGCTGCACCTTGCGGTCTGTTCCCGCGTCGATGCCGCGGGCGGTCTCGTACACCAGGGACCGGGCCGCGAACAACTCGGTCAGGCTGTCGGCCAGCATGCCCTGGATGAGGCCGAAGGCCGCGATCGGCGTGCCACGCACCACGCGCTCGCGCGCGAACGCTGTCATCTCCTCCACCAGCCGCTGCGCGCCGCCGAGGCATCGAGCCGCGACCATGAGCCGTTCGAACCGGAACCACTCGTAGGCAAACGACATGCCGTCGCCCTCGGCGCCGACGAGGTGGCTCGCGGGCACGCGGACATCGGCAAAGGAAACGATCGGGTGCTGGTGGCTGATGGTGTGCGCGTAGGCAGGTGTCCGCACGACCGCGACGCCCGGGCTCGGCAGGTCGACCAGGAACATGGCGTGCTCGCCGTCGTGCGCACCGCCGACGAGCTTGGCCTGGAAGAACGCGTAGTCGGCGGTGTTGAACGAGGTGACGTGCCACTTGCACCCGGTGAGCAGGTAGCTGTCGCCGTCGCGCCTGGCTGTGGCGAGGATGCCGTCCACGTCCGAGCCGGCGCCTTCCTCGGTGATCGCGTAGCACTCCTCGCGCTCCCCGCGGACCGTCGGCAGCACGAACCGGTCAAGCTGGTAGGCGGTGGCGACCTCCGGGAACCACGACGGCGGCGTCGCAGCCACCCAGGCCAGCGCGTTCGTCACGCGGCCGACCTGCTCTTGCACCAGCACCTGCTGCAGCGACGTGCATCCGACGCCGCCGAGCTCGACGGGCATGTTGGTGGCAACCAACCCGAGCTCCCTGGCGCGAGCCTTGTGGCCAGCGACGACGTCCTCGGGCAGCGTCCCGCCGCCCAGTTCGGCCGCCAGCTCGAACGGGATCAGCTCGTCAGCGAAGGCCCGAGCGCGCTGCTGGATCTGGAGGTCTGCTGCCGACAAGCCGTACATCGCGCCACTCCCGCCCGCATCATTGACTGAATGTTCAGTCTAGACTGCACGGCACTGCGCCGCCATGGTTTGCGGGCCGGGCGCACGGGGTACACGCGCACCGTCCAGCTGCAGAACCCGTTCTGCCCAGCCGGACTGCGCTCCGGCAGGGGGATGCGCAGACAGGTCTGCAGCACCATCGGGGAGAGGGTGATACCGCAGATGCGTTTCTTCAAGCCTGTCGTGGTAGTCGCCGCCATCTGCGCGACCATGCTCACGGTGCGAAGGATGTGGCCTCGGCAGACGGCCCGCGGCAAGCGCCGTGGCCTGCGGCGGGCTCGCTAGCGCTGAGCTAGCGGACTTGCACCGCGAGTCCAGGGACGACGGCCGCGCCAGGCGGCCGTCGTCCCGCGCTGGTGCGCGGGCAGCCGCGCGGCTAACCCAGCGCGGCTCGGGCCAGCCTGGCCAGCCTGGGCCAGCCTGTGCTTGACTGAACGTTCAGTCTAGGACAGGATGACCCGAGGGTGGTGGCACATGCGGGCAACCGACACCGCGGATGCGGTCGTCGTCGGCGGCGGCACCGTCGGCGGCTGGTGCGCGTACTTCCTGCGCCGGAGCGGACTTCGCCGTGTCGTGCTCGTGGAGAAGCGGACGCTCGGCCAGGGTGCCAGCAGTCGCGCTGCCGGAGTCGTGCGCACCCAGGGCGGTACCGTCTGGGCGGTGGCCCTCGGTGAGTGGTCCCGTCGGTTTTACCTCCGCCAGCAGGACGAGATCGGGATCGACTCCGGGTTCACCCCGCACGGCTATGTGCTCCCGTGCTTCACGCCGGCCGACGTCGCCGCCGCGCGGGAGCGGATGGCCATGCAGAACGGGCTTGGCCTCGAAGTGCGCTGGCTGGAGCCGGGGCAACTCGATGCGCTCAACCCGACCCTGGCGCCCGGCCGGACCCTGGGCGGCACCTACTGTGCGGCAGACGGCTACCTGCACCCGCCGCGCAACGTCGTCGCCTACGCGGTCGCGCTGGTCACCTCCGGCGTCGAGATCCAAGAGCGGGTGACGGTCCGCGGGCTGACGATCCACGGGGGCGCGGTGACTGCCGTGCAGACGTCGGTCGGCGAGATCAGCACGCCGCTGGTCGTGCTGACCGGCGGGCCGGAACTCGCTCAGGTGGCGGGGCTGGCTGGCATCCGGGTGCCCGCCGGTGGCGCGCGTCACCAGATCGCGGTCACCGAGCCGCATCCGGCGCTGGCCGCCGAGCGCGTACCGATGGTGTTTGACCTGTCGGCCGGGCTGTACTGGCGCCCGGAAGAGGGCGGGCTGCTCTTTGGCATGAGCAACCCCGCTGAGCCGCCCGGCGAGGCGAGATGCGTAGACGAGCCGTACCTGGCGCGGATGCGGCAGCGGCTGGCGGACCTTGTTCCGGTCACCGCCGAGCTCGGCCTCCGGCGGACCTGGGCGGCGACCATTGACTACACCCCGGACCATCTGCCGATCATCGGCCCCGCGATCAGCGACGCGGGCACGCTGGCGGGCGTCGTCGTCGCCAGCGCTGGCGGCGCGGGCATGATGTGGGGACCGGGCGTCGCCAGGGCGGCCGCGGACGTGGCGCTGACGGGCACGTCCGACGTGGTCGACGTCACCGACCTCGGCCTCGACCGGTTCGACGCGGCCGGGCACAGCAAGCTCGGCACCGATCCGATCGCGCTGCCGTTCCCTGAGCACGCGCCGCAGCTACCCGGTACGTTCACCCGCTCCTAGCGCCCGACGGAAAGGAAACCTCTCATCATGACCGACCTCACGCCGTACCTGGCCGCAGCCGTGACCGCCGAACTTGAGGACTGGGGTCCGCTGGAAGAGGCGACCGGCGAGCCTATGCAGACCCGCGGCATCGACCTCTGGCAAGACGACGGACAGGAAATCGGGGTCTGGGAGTGCACGCCAGGGCCGTCGTACTGGAAGCAGGATGACCACGAGTTCGTGCACATCCTGGCCGGGCGAATGACCGTCACGCCGGACGGCGGCCAGCCACTCGAGATTGGCGCTGGCGACACCGCGTTCTTCCCGCGTGGCTGGGCAGGCACCTGGCGGATTCACGAGACGATCCGCAAGGTCTTCGTGATCTTCTGACGGCTGCGGGCGGCCGGGTGGGACAGCGGCCGCGTTCCCTGCGCCTAGCTCGCCTGGGGAAGATCCGGCGCGTCCGTCGCCATCGCCCCGCCCGGCAGCACCCGCAGGGCATCCGGCGCCAGGTAGGCGTGCACCGGCGTGCCCTGCACGAGCGTGCTGGGGTCGCCGTCGTTCGGCAGCAGGGCCTGCACGTCCGTCCCCGCGGCCAGGCGGAGGAACACCTGGGTCGATGAGCCGAGATAGACGAGCCGCTCGACCATGGCCGGAACCCGGTTTGCGCCGACGGAGCCGAACTCCTCGATCCGGACGCGTTCCGGCCGGATGACCGCGTGGGCATGGTCCGGGGTGTTCACGCCGGCGTGCTCGACGGTCAGCACGCAGTCGCCGAGCCGCACCTCGCACCGGGCGCCTGGTCCCCTGGACACCAGATCGACCGGCATCAGGTTGGAGGTGCCGAGAAAGTCGGCGACGTAGGTGTCGGCCGGCTCCTCGTAGACGTCGGTCGGCGTGCCGATCTGCACGATCCTGCCGTCGCGCATGACCGCGAGCCGGTCCGACATGGTCAGCGCCTCTTCCTGGTCGTGCGTCACGTACAAAAACGTGATGCCGACCCGCTCCTGAAGCGTCTTGAGCTCGACCTTGAGCGACCGGCGCAGCTTGGCGTCCAGCGCGCCCAGTGGCTCGTCGAGCAGCAGCACGGCCGGCTGCAGGACCAACGCCCTGGCCAGCGCCACGCGCTGCTGCTGGCCGCCGGACAGCTGGCTTGGGCGACGCTGGTCGAACGGCCGCAGGTGCACGAGCTCGAGCGCTTCGTACACGCGCTTCCGCTGATCGGCCTTGGCCAGGTTCTTGTTGCGCAGGCCGAAGGCCACGTTGTCGAAGACGGTCAGGAACGGGAAGAGCGCATAGCTCTGAAAGACCGTGTTGACGTTGCGCCGGTGCGGTGGCACGGCTGAGACGTCGGCGCCGTCGAGCAGGATCCGACCGGAGGTGGGCTGCTCGAAGCCGGCGATCAGCCGGAGCGTCGTGGTCTTGCCGCAGCCGGACGGACCGAGAAGGGAGAAGAACTCGCCGCTCGCGACGTGCAGGTCGATGTTGTCGACCGCGACCTCCGTGAAGCGCTTTGTCAGCGAGACTAGCTCGACGCTGCCACCTGCCACCTGGGTCCACCTACCTTCTTGGCGAGTTCGCCTCGTATTCCGTTGCGCCAGGACCGCTGCCCGCGGTCCAGGTGAAGCCGAGCTGATCCGCGACAAACCGCATCGCGAGCTCGAACGCCCGCTGCGTGTCGACGACCGGGTCGCCGAGGGCGATCTGCACCGTCAGCCCGTCCAGCAGCGCGGACAGATAGATCGCGAAGCTGTCGGCGTCGACCTGGCGGAACTCGCCGGCCTCCTGCCCGTCACGGACCAGCGCGCCGATTGCGGCTCGCCAGCGCTCATCGGCCTTCTGCCGGACGCCGCCGACTGCCTCGTTCCTGGCCGCCTGGGCCCAGAAGTCGAGCCAGAGCTGCCAGGAGCCGGCCGGCTCCGGGTCCGCCGTGTCCAGGCAGAACATGGCGACGAACGCCTCCAGCCGGGCCGCAGCCGTCGGCAGGCCCGCGACCCTGGCCTGGCCGACCGCATACCAGGCGTCCTCGTAGTAGCGGATGGCGTCGGTCAGCAACTGGTCCTTGGTCTTGAAGTAGTAGATGACCAGCGCCGGACTCACGCCGGCTCGGTCGGCTACGTCGGCGATCCTTGTCTCGGCGTAGCCGCGCTCCGAGATCACCTCGAGTGCCGCGTGGAGCATCTGCACTCGGCGCTGGTCCGCGGTGCCGAGCAGTTCATGGCCCGTCTCTCGGACTGTCATCGCCGTTGTTCCTCTCCTGACGGCATGCCGCCGGGGCGCGCGGTCCGCCGTTTCCTCTTGCCACCAGGCTAACAGATTTCTAGACTGAACATTCAGTCAATGTTTGCGTCATCGTCCCGGCGCAGGCCGCACCTGGGTGCGGTCGCGCGAACGCATGGCCAAAACACTACGGAAGGCTGGCTCATGACGGCGACATATGACGCCATTGTCATCGGCGGCGGGCACAACGGACTGGTGGCGGCCGCCTACCTGGCCGGTTCGGGCGCCCGGACGGTCGTACTAGAGGGCAGGCACAAGACGGGCGGCGCTGCGACCACCGAATCTCCGTGGCCCGAGGCCCCAGAATTCAAGGTCACGAGGCTCTCGTACGTCATGAGCCTGCTGCCGCCGACGATCATCAAGGACCTCGCGCTGGACCGCCACGGCTACAAGATCTTCCCGATGGGGCCCTACTATCAGGCCTTTCCGGACGGTGGCTCGATCACGCTGTATGCCGACGACGCCCAGCGCAACTACGAGTCGGTCGCGAAGTGGTCGCGAGCCGATGCCGAGGCGATGCCCCGATGGGACGCCTGGCTCGCCGGCCTCGCGGACGTGCTCGGACCGCTGCTGACGACCGTTCCGCCGGCGCTGGGCTCGCACAAGCCGCGAGACGTGGCTGGCCTGCTCCGCCTGGCCTGGCGGCACCGCGGCCTGGACGTCCGCACGATCGCGGACGTGACTCGGCTGATGACCATGAGCATCGCCGACCTGCTCGACGACTGGTTTACCTCGCCGCAGGTCAAGGGGGCGCTGGCGGTGAACGGCGTGATCGGGACCTGGGCTGGGCCGTACGAGCCAGGAACCGCCTACGTCATGGCGCACCACTCGATCGGCGACGTCGGAGACGGGCACCTCGGCAACTGGGGCTTCCAGGAGGGCGGGATGGGCGCCGTCGCCGATGCCATCGAGGCCGCGGCGCGGGAACGCGGCGCGGAAATCCGGCTCAACTCGCCAGTCGAGCGGGTGCTGATCGAGGACGGAAAGGCGGTTGGCGTCGCACTCGCGAACGGGGCCGAGATCCGAGCCAGCGTGATCGTGTCCACCGTGCACCCGAGGATTGCGTTCCTTGAGCACGTCGGCCGCGCGAACCTGCCCGACGGGTTCGTCGCCGACATCGAGCGGTGGAAGTCCCGCAGTGGTGTCGTGAAGATCAACCTGGCGCTCGCCGAACTGCCTGACTTCACCGCCGACCCAGGGACGCGGCTGCAAGAGCACCACACCGGGTCGGTCGAGATGGCACCGACGATGGAGTACATCGAGCGCGCCTTCCAGGACGCGCGCGCGGGCAGGCCGGCGGATCGCCCGTTCAGCGACGGGGTAATCCCGACGGCCTTCGACAAGACGCTCTGCCCGGACGGCACGCACATCATGTCGCTGTTCACCCAGTGGGTGCCGGCGGACTGGGCGGACGAGCCGCACGCCGCGGAGCTCGAGGCGTACGCGGACCGCATGATCGACTGCTACAACGAGCTGGCGCCGAACTTCAAGTCCTCGATCCTGCATCGCGACGTCATCGGCCCGTATGCAATGGAGCACGAGTACGGTCTGGTCGGCGGCAACATTTTCCACGGCGAGCTGTCGGCGGAGCAGCTGTTCCACATGCGTCCGGCGCCGGGATTCGCCGACTACCGCACGCCCGTGCCCGGCCTGTATTACGGCAGCTCGGCCACCCACGCGGGCGGCGGCGTCTGTGGCATCCCGGGGTGGCAGGCGGCCAGGGCGGCGATCGCAGACCGGAAGTCGGCCGTGCGCGGACGCGGCGGTCTCCGGGGGGTCGCCAGCGCGGCTGGCAGTCGCCGTGTCAGGACGGCATGACGGCGGAGCCAGTACCGCTGACTGCACCGTGCGCGGCGCCGTCAGCCGGCTCGACGGCCCTGCGGGCCATGCTGGAAGCACGCAGCGTGGCGCTGGTAGGCGCGTCGGCTCGGGAGGGCACGTTCGGTCGGCGAATGCTGACGGAGGTCGGAAAGAGTCCGTCTCGGCCGCGGATCTATCCAGTCAACCCGCGTTACCCGCACGTCGACGGCGAGCCGTGCTACCCGTCCCTTGCAGACCTGCCAGCGACGCCTGACCTGGTGCTGCTGGCGGTGCCCGACCGGACGCTCGAGCAGCAGCTCACGCTCGCGGCCGCCGTCGGCGGCCGGGCCGCCGTCATCTTCGGCAGCGCGCACGGGGCCGGGCTGCGATCCCGGCTGGCTGAGATCGCGCACGGGGCCGGGATGGCGCTGTGCGGAGCCGGCTGCATGGGCTTCGTCAACGTCAGCCACGGCCTGCGCGCGCTCGGCTACACCGAGCCCGACCCGCTCCCGGCCGGCCCGGTCGCGCTGGTGACGCACTCGGGATCGGTCTTTTCCGCGCTGCTGCGAGCCCGCCGGGGCTTCGGCTTCACGGTCGCTGTGTCGTCCGGACAGGAGCTCGTCACCGCCGCCCCGTCGTTTCTCGACTACGCCCTGGACCTGCCGGATACCGGCGTGCTCGCGCTCGTGCTGGAAACGGTCAGGGACGGCGACCGGCTGCGGCGCGTCCTCAGCCGGGCCGCCCACCGGGACGTACCCGTCGTGCTGCTCGCCGCCGGCAGCTCCGCCGACGGGCGGGCGATGGTGGCCGCGCACTCCGGTGCGCTGGCCGGGTCGGACGCTAGCTGGGAGGCCCTGGCCAGGGCGTACGGCGTGCACCGGGTGAGCGACCTGGCCGAGCTGGCCGACACCGTGGAGCTGTTCGCCGCTGGCCGCCGGGCCCGCCTGGTCAGCGTCCCCGGGACCGGCGTCGCGACCGTGCACGACTCCGGGCTGGAGCGGGCGCACGTCGCCGACGTGGCCGAGTCGGTCGGCATCCCGTTCGCGCAGATCGGACCGGCGACGACGCAGCGCCTGGCGGCGCTGCTCGAGCCGGGGCTGAATCCCGGAAACCCGCTCGACGTCTGGGGCACGGGGGCCGGGACGCGGGAGCTGTTCGGCGGCGCGCTGCTCGCCCTCGCCGAAGACCCGGCGGTCGAGGCCGTCGCGCTCGCCGTCGACCTGGTGCCGGAGCTGGACGGCGACGAGTCCTATCCGCTCGCCGCGCTGGACACGGCTGGCGGCACCGACAAGCCGCTCGCGGTGCTCTGCGGTCTCGGCAGCGCCGTCGACGCGGAATGGGCCGGCCGGCTCCGGGCGCGCGGCGTCCCGGTGCTCGAAGGCACCCGGTCCGGGCTGCTGGCGCTGCGCCACCTGCTCGACCAGCCGCGGCAGGCGGCCGCGGTAGCCGCTCGGCCCGCCGCTGACGTCCGGCCGCGTGTCGACGAGGACAGGCGGGCCAGGGGGCGTTCGCTGCTGGCCGGTGCCGAGCCAGACGGTGCCGCGCTGCTGGGCCTGCTGGCCGAGTACGGGATCCCGGTGCCGCGCGCCGTCGTGGCTGCCGACCTCGCCGCGGTGCTCGCCGCCGCCGCGGAGATCGGATACCCCGTCGTGCTGAAGACGGACGCACCCGGCACGGCGCACAAGTCCGATGTCGGCGGCGTGCTGACGGCCATCAGTGACGCCGGCCAGCTAGCCGCCGGGTACGCAGACCTGGCCCGGCGGCTCGGTCCGCGGGTGCTGGTTTGTGAGCACGTGCCGGCCGGGGTCGAGCTGGCGCTCGGCGTCGTGACCGATCCGCAGCTCGGCCCCCTGATCGTGGTTGGTGCCGGCGGCGTGCTGGTCGAGTTGCTCGCCGATCGCGCGGTCGCGCTGCCGCCGGTCAGCGCCGAAACGGCCGCAGCGCTGGTCGAGGGCCTGCGCGTCCGGGCGCTGCTGGCCGGCGCGCGGGGCGCGCCGCCCGTCGACCGGCCGGCGGTCTATCGGGCCATCCGCGGCGTATCCGAGCTCGCGCTCGAGCTCGGCGACCGGATCGAGGCGCTTGACATCAACC
This sequence comes from Streptosporangiaceae bacterium, assembly GCA_030037785.1. Taxonomy (GTDB): domain Bacteria; phylum Actinomycetota; class Actinomycetes; order Streptosporangiales; family Streptosporangiaceae; genus JAJYUU01. Next base: position 11,275 of record JASHQA010000210.1, on the reverse strand, counting down.
CGCTGATCTGCGGCCCGTCCGGCGCCGTCGCCGTCGACGCGCTGGCGATCCCGCGACTGCCCGCGCCGGTGTCGGCCCTGACCTAGCCCGCGAGCCGAGAGGTCCCGACAGCTAGTCGGCGCCGGCGATGGCCGTCAGTGCCTGCTGGCCGCCGATCCGCTGGCCGCGGGTCATCAGCCGGTAGCCGAGATAGCCGAGCCCCGCTACCACGAATGACAGCAGCAGCATGACCGTGGCCAGCGCGTTGAGAGCCGGGCCGCCGTTGCCGCCGTGCTGGGTCGAGTAGATGATCACCGACATCGGCGTGTTGGTCGCGTTGGACGACAACAGGTCCACGATGACGAAGTCATCGATGACGCCGGAGAAAACCAGGATCGCGCTGGCGAAGATGGCCGGCCACAGCAGCGGCAGCATCACCCGGCGCATGGTCTGGAACTGCGTGCAGCCAAGATCGGCCGAGGCTTCCTCGTACTGCTTCCCGATTCCCACCAGCCTGCCCTGCACGATGATCGCGGGCCAGCTGACGTTCCAGGTCACCAGGCCGAGTACCTCGGCCCAGTTGCCGAGCCCGACCGCTCTCAGCCCTGGCATCGAGGTGAACACGAAGAACAGCGCCACTCCGAAGATCAGCTCGGGCACCACGAACGACAAGATCATGATGAAGTTGAAGCTCGACGGGAGCACGCCGCGCCACCGGTTGATGCCGAGCGCGAACGCCACGCCGATCGGTACCGCGATGAGCGTCGTATAGCACGACAGCTTCAGCGTCTCGAACATCGCGCTGTGCAGCTGCGGATTGTGCCAGATTGAGTTGACCCTGTCGCCCCAGTACCAGCGCCACGACAGGCCCTGATAGCTCGCCTGCGACTTGCCCCTGTTGAACGAGAACAAGACCGCGATCGCGATCGGCGCGAGCGACCAGATCAGGTACAGCCAGGTGAAGCCCTCCAGCAGCCACGGATGCCGCCAGGGATTACGGAGGAACCGTGGTCTGGCGGAGCGCGCACCCTCGGCGGGCGCGGTGACCGGTGCGGATACGGCGGTGCTGGTCATGCCGCCGCCTGCGAGGCCCGGTTGGTCTGCACGACATAGAAGATCATCGGCGCCAGCAACACCAGCAGGACCAGCAGCGACAGGATCGCGCCCTGGCCCGCGGACGGCGTGCTGAGCTGGCCTTCGATCAGATTACCGATCATGGACGTGTTGGGCGCGCCGGACAGCAGCTGGTTGGTGTAGTAGTCGCCGAGCATCGGCAGCACCGTGATCAGCATGCCGGTGAGGATCGGCTGGCGGGACAGCGGCAGCGTGACGCGCGCGAAGGTGCGTACCCGGCTCAGGCCGAGGTCGCGGCCGGCCTCGATGAGCGACTGGTCGATCCGGTCGAGCCCGGCGTAGAGCACCAGGATCAGGTACGGGATGTAGCCGTAGACCAGGCCGAGCACGACGGTGTACCAGTGGCCGCCCAGCCAGTCGGGGGAGCCGAGACCGACGAAGGACAGCACCTTGTTGATGTAGCCGTTGGTCTGCAGCAGGTCGATCCAGGCCAGCATGCGCATCATGTAGCTGATCCAGAACGGCGCGATGAGCAGCACCAGGAAGATACCCTTACGGCGGCCGGCGAACCTGGCCACGAAGTAGGCCGCGGGGTAGGCGATCACGAGGCTGAGCAGCGACGCGGCGGCCACGTACCAGATGGTCCGCCACGCGATCGGCAGGGCGAAGGCGGCCGAGCCGAACAGGTCGTGCCACACGTTCGAGAGGTTCGCCGAGCTCCACGTGAACGGATCGAAGACCGCGACCGGCGACTCGGTCTGCCGGTCGAGCTTGCCCTCGCCGATCGCCAGCATCGCGTAGAACGGGATGACGAACAAGACGACGAGCCAGACCATGCCGGGCGCGGCGAGCAGCACCCAGAACCACCTGCTCGGCTGGTACGACTTGCGGCTGCGCCGTGCTGCCTGGGTAGCCATCGGTCAGATCCCGTTGCTCGCGACGAGCCAGGCCTGCTGCCAGAGTGCGTCGGCGTCGACGGGCAGCTGAAGTTCCCCCACGCCACGGCGGAAGTCCGCGGGTAGCACGGCGGTGGACATCAGGCTTGGCGGCAGGATCTGCTCCTTCACGAGCAGCTCAGGGGTGATCGCGGTCAGCGGCTGCATGTACCCGTTGAAGCTGATGTTCTCGACCACGACCGGCTCGTCCAGCAGGTAGTTGAGGAACAGGTGGGCGAGTACCGGGTTGGAGGCCGATCGCAGCACGGTGTTGGTGTCGTTGGCGATCGGGCCCTTGCCGTCCCTGGGGAACCAGTAGCCGACGACCTCGACCGGCACGCCCTTGGGCATGTAGCTCGCGGCCGCCGCCATGTCGCCTGACCACGCGTGGTGGATCCAGGTCTGTCCGTCGGGGACTTCGCTGTAGTCGTTGTTGTCGATCTGCACGTCCACCGCCGCGGCTAGCTGCTGCAGCGTCTGCCGGGAGAGGTCGATCTGGGCTTTGCTCGTGGTGTTGAGGTCGTAGATGCCATTCATCATCAGGCCGAGGCTGATGCCTTCCCGGTAGTCGTCCAGAATCGCGATCTTGCCCTTGTACTTGGGCTGGAAGAACATCGACCGCCACGGGTTGCGCATGGTGGCCGGATTCTCCGGGACCTTGTCTTTGCGCCAGGCGATGCCCGTCGTGTAGATCGTGTATGGCACCGTATAGCGCCAGCCGCGGTCATAGTAGGGGTTCTGGAAGTCCGGCCAGGCCTGCTGGATGTTCGGGATGTAGCTGTGGTTGAGCGGCTGAATCAGCTTGGACTCGATGAGGTCGCCCAGCACGTCGATGGTGGCCCCCATGAGGACGTCGAACTTCAGCCCGCTGCGCAGCTTGGCGAGCGCCTCGTTCATGGTGTTGAACGTGGTGACCTCGACCTTGCAGTTGTACTTCTTGGCGAAGCTGTCGACGCAGGCCTGGTTGACGTAGGCGACCCAGTTGTAGACCTGCAGCGTCGCGCCCGTCTCCGGCTTCAGGTTGCTCGCGATAGCGGCGTTGCCCGTCACCGGCCAGGTGACCGGGTGGTTCGGCCGGGGTAGCGGAATGTCGTTGGGTCCCACGAGGTAGGAAGCGCAGCCGTCGAGCAGGGCGGCGCCGCCGGTGGCCAGCAGTGCGGCGGCGAAGCCCCGGTGCAGCAGCTGGCGCCGGGAGAGCCCGGCCGGCCGGCGCGTGCCGTCCGGCTGCCAGCCCTCTCGTGGGTGCATAGGCCCGCCTCCCGCTTCAGGTCAACCGGTAGGCCACGCGTAGCGCGGATTCAGTAGTGTCATGGCCGCACCGCAGCAGCAAACGTCGCGAAGTTGCCCACGAACCTGTCAATGTCGGCCTCATCGTGCTGGACCGACATGAGCCATTGCTCGATCTTGCCCCAGGGCGGCAAGAAGACGCCACCGTTGTGCTGGAACAGCCAGTGCGCGTGGCTGTAGGCGTCCCGCACCGCGAGGAAGTCCCGGAAGTTGCGCACAGGTGTCGCCGAGAACACCACGCAGCCTTTGGCGCCGACGGAAACGACCCGCGCGTCGAGACCGGAACGGGCGATCTCGTGCTCGAGCCCTTCGACCGCGCGCAGCCGCAGCTTCTCGATCCGCTCGTAGGCCTCGGGCGTGGCCACCTGCGTCAGCATGGCGCGGCAGGCGGCCATCGCGAGCGGGTTGCCGTTGAACGTGCCGACCATCTCGTAGTCGCCGTTGGCGACGTGCTCCATCACCGCTGCCGTGCCGCCGATGGCGGCCACGGCAACACCGCCGCCGATCGCCTTGGCCAGGCAGATGATGTCGGGCGTCACCCCCGTCACGCCGGTGGCGCCGCCGGGGCCCGCGGTAAGCCCGGTCTTCACCTCGTCGAAGGCGAGCAGCGCGCCGCGGGAGTGCAGCAGGTCCTTCAGGCTGGCGAGGTAACCGGGATCGGGCAGGATGATGCCGGCGTTCATCATGATGGGCTCGAGGATCATGCCAGCCACCCGGCCGGGATTGTCGTCGAGTCGGCGTCGGACGGCGTCCAGGTCGTTGAAGCCGACGACCAGGGTGAGATCCGTGATCGCCCGCGGGATGCCGGTGCTGGCCGGCACGCTGTGCGGCGCGTCGGCCGGTCCGCGGTCGTCGGCGTCATCCTCCGGGCAGACCGACACCTGCACCGAGTCGTGGTGACCGTGGTAACAGCCCTCGACCTTGATGATGAGATCGCGGCCGGTGATGGCGCGCATGAGGTGCACCGCGTCCATGGTGGCCTCGGTGCCGGAGTTAGCGAACCGCCACAGCGGCAGCCCAAACCGCCGCTGCAAGTCCGACGCCACGGCTAGGGCTGCTTGCGTTGGCTGGGCGAAGTGCGTGCCGCGCTCGGCCTGGGCGCGGATGGCCGCGACGACGGCCGGGTGGCCGTGGCCGGCCAGGGACACGCCGTACCCGCCGTGCAGGTCGACGTATTCGTTGCCGTCGACGTCGTAGAGCTTCGAGCCCTTGCCGTGGCTGAGCCACACGGGCTGCGGCCGGGAGATCTGCCAGCTGGATACCACGCCGCCAGCCAGCGAGTGGACAGCACGGCCAGCCAGCCGGGCCGACTCGGGCTGACGGCGAACGAAGATCTCTTCCTGCTGGTCAATGATCGTGGCGAGGTCGGCCCTAGCGGCCATGGCTATCGCGCTCCCGCAGTATTGACTGAGCATTCAGTCCTTGACTGAACAGTCAGTTTACGAGCGGAGCGGGCTACTGGCAAGGGGCGACGCCCGCCCGGTCAGGTCAGGGTTCCTCAGCCGACTCGGCCCGGTGCTCGGCGGCGTCCTTCGGGATCGAGGTGTTGGGGAACGCGCTCAGCTCCCGCCTGGGGTGCCGGACCGGGACCGGGAGCGGCAGGCTGCTGCTGCGGCTCTGCATGGACATGGCGCTGAGATGGTAGGTCTCGAGTTCGGCGACGAAGTCCGGATCGCCGTACGGACGGCCATCCACCACCGGGCCCTGTTCCCGGTTCATGATGGCGGCGATGTCCTGGCCGCTGAGGGTCCGATGCGTCTCAAGCGCGTGGCCGACGGAGAGCACGCTCGTCCGGTTCTCCGCCAGCAGGGTGCCGGTGCGACCAGCGAGCGTGTTCAGCCGTGCTTCGGCCCGCTTGCCCAGCGCGGTCTCCAGAACATTTCGGTCGGTACCGTCGAGGACCGGGTGCGCGTCGTGCTGAGCCAGGGTCGCGGCGTACGAGCCCACCTGACTGCCCATGCCCCACAGACCCTCCATGTGCAGCGAGATCGCCGTTGCCTTCTGGAGGTCGCTGCCGACACCCGAGCTCGAGTCACCGTCGAAGAACATCTTCTCGCCCACCAGCGAGGCGATGGCCACCATGATGTCGGCCTCGAACTCGCTGCGCCAGGACGTGAACTGCTCTTCGATCGGGATCGGCTTGACGAAGCCGAGCGTCTCGCCGCCCTTCTGGATGGTGGCCGTCTCGATCTGCAGGCGCTTTTGCACCAGGTAGCTCGTGACAGCGTGGCAAGCCTCGTGCAGCGCGACCGCGTGCCGCTCGCGGTCGATGTAGTCCACGCCCTCGGCTGGACCCACGCTCTTGGTCAGCTTCGCCCGGAGCACGTCGGCCCAGCTGATCGTCGTCCGGCCATCACGCAGCGCGACGATCAGCGACTCGTTCACCAGGTCCTTCATCGTGGCGCCCGTCGCGTACGGGGTCATGTTCGCCAACTGGTCCAGCTGCTCATCGGTGAGGTCGTGGCTCACCTTGGCGAAGTAGCCCTCGTAGGTCCGCTTCCTGCCGTCCTTGGACGGGTAGCCGACGTGGTAGATGCGGTCGATCCGGCCGGGCCGCAGCAGCGCCTGGTCCAGCGCGCTCGGCAGGTTCGTCGCCATCACGATCAGGATCCGGTACTTCGGGGGCGGCTTCGGCTTCATGCCGAGCGTCCGCCGCACCACCCTGTTGGTGAAGCCGCGGGGCTTCTTGAGGCCGGACATCTCGGTGAGCAGCGCCTGCAGGGTGCCCATGCCGCCGCCGCCCATCATTCCTCCGGCAGGCATGATCTGCCGGAAGATGCCGCGCCGCTGCGGTGCCGGGTCGGCCGGGGCGGCCGAGTCGAGGAGCACGGACTGAGTCTGCGGCGACAGGTAGCTGAAGCCATGGCAGTTCGCGAACGGGCTAGCCGCGTCGGGCCCTGGCCCGTCAGCCGCCGAGCTTGGCCGGTAGCCCTGCACACCAGGTTGGGTGCCGGAGGTGCCGCCGCGGCTGCCCAGCGAGTCCGCCTCGTCGAAGAAGACGATCACGCCGCCATAGCGGACCGCGAGCTTGCGCAGCTTCCGGAACAGCCCCTTGACCTTGAGGATGCCGACGCCGAAGAACATGTTGATGAAGGCGCCAGGGTCGACGAACACGTAGGGCTTGCCGGTCTCGCCGGCGATCGCCTCGGCCATCAGTGTCTTGCCGGTGCCCGGCGGTCCCCACAGCAGGATGCCGCCGGGCACGTAGCCGCCGTGCTCCTCGATGGACTCCGGGTCCTCGAGGAACAGCATGTTCTCCTGCACCCGCTCTACCACGTGATCCTGGCCCCAGACGTCGGAGAACCGGGTCGTGATGTCGCCGGGGCTGTAGGTGTCGACCCCGCCCCTGGACAGGAACCAGAACAGCATCCCGAACTGGGCGACGATGATCACCATGTAGAACAGGACCAGCAGGAGGTCGGGCAGCAGCTTGTAGATCGTGGCCGGCAGCATGAACAGGCCGTTCACCGGCGTGGTGTGGTACACGACCCCGAGGATCACGGCCAGGATCGCGATGAGGACCAGCCACTTGAAGGCCCGCGACATCCGGAACCTGGTGAAGTCGCTGGCCCGGTGCGTCAGGCGTTCGCTCCCGGCGAAGAGGCCGCTGGACGCCCGGTAGGCGTGCCGCGAGTGCTCGGTCATCAGGAAATAGAGCTGCCGGATGACCTCGAGCCCGAGCAGCAGCACGAGCCAGCGGCCCGCGCCCGAGCCCACCTGCAGTTGCTGGCGGGCGCCGTCGGCGAAGCCGAGCACCGGGTCGTTCGCCATCTGGTACCAGACGATGAGGAACCACGCGACGACGATCAGGACGATGAACTTGGCCCGGTCCCAGAAGACCAGCGGCCTGCGCGTGACCCGCTCGGAGTCGCGCAGGGTGTCTTCCCGGCGCCGACGGCGGGACCGCTGGTCAGGTGTCTTGGCTGGCCATGACATCAGGAACCTCGCACGGTGAAGGACGATACGACTGCTTTGATCTGAGCGGCGTGTGCAGCGAAGCAGCCCTGATAGCACTGCACTAGCAGCAGGTAGAGCTTGGTGGTTTCACTGTTGGTGAGCACGGTTTGGTCAAACGCGTCCGGCTGGCCGTTGACGTCGTACTCGAAAAGCTCGTTGATGCCGCGAACGCCGCCAGGCGCTGTGATCGTGTTGCTGAACACCAGGTTGAAGCCGGTGAGGTGATCGCCCTCGGCCGCGGCTTCCTGCCGGGCCTCCGAGGTCACCGGGAACAGCAGGTCCCGCATGTAGTCGAAGGACAGCGCGGCGCGCAGCGAGTCCTTGATGCTCTGCACGCTCGCGTAGACCACGGGGGTACGAGAGCCGGTCAGCAGGCTGGAGAGGGCCGGCTGGGCTGCCGCGGCGTACGCGCGGGACCAGGTGACCGAGCCGCCGGCCGCTCCGGCGGCCGAGTTGCTCAGGAGTGCGCTCTGTACCTCCGCGAGCTTCGACTGGCTCACCTGCTGCCAGTTGTACGGCACCTTGAAGTACGCGTGGTCCGCGCTGTCTGACGCGTACGTATAACTGGGCGCCCCGCACCCAGCAAGCAGCGCGAGGGCGACACCAGTAGCGGCAATCGCCACGGCGGTCCGGCGGAGCTGCCGTTTCAAATGGGCCCTCCCGTCCGAGCCGCCCGCCAACCCCCGGCCGGCCGCAGGCCTTCCTCCGAGTATGTGTTGCCTCCTGCAATGGCTTCAACCCCGGCGTGGGCATCAGGGACTCGTGTTTCTCAAGTGACTAAAGACTAGCGCCACGCACCGCCAGCCCAGCAGGAACAGTCCAAGGAACGCGAGCGCCACCGCGACGAAGGCGACGGCCGTCCCTTGCCCGGCCGCGACCCTGATGGCCATGCCCGCCGCCGCGGCGCCGAGCCACGCACCCAGGCCGGCCGGCCGGATTGCCGTCGGCCGCCGCCAGTACCGGACGACCGTGAGCCCGATCGCGAGGCCCGCCAGGAACGGCCACGCGGTCTGCCAGATACCGGCCGCGCTGTCTCCGTCGTGGTGGGTGTGCCGTCCGATTGCCACGAACGCGACCACGCAGCAGGCATCGAGGAGTGTCGCGATGACGACCGACCGGCGCACCTCGGTAGGGTATCCGGCTTGGTCTATTAGGCTCGCTGTGATGCCGACGCTGCTGATCGTCCACCACACCCCGTCGCCGGCGCTGCAGGCGATGTTCGAGGCGGTCGCTGACGGAGCGCGGACCGACGAGGTCGAGGGCGTCGAGCTGGCGATCCGGCCAGCGCTGACCGCCAGTGAGATGGACGTGCTGGCCGCGGACGGCTACCTGCTCGGCACGCCCGCCAACATCGGCTACATGGCTGGCGCGCTCAAGCACTTCTTCGACGGCATCTACTACCCGTGCCTCGAGGCCACCAGGCGTCGGCCCTACGGGCTCTACGTGCACGGGGCCAGCGATACGTCGGGCGCGGTCCGGGCGGTGGAGTCGATCACCAACGGCCTTGGCTGGCGTGCCGTCCGGCCTCCGGTGACCGTCGTCGGGCCGCCCGCCAAGGCTGACCTGGAAGCGTGCTGGGAGCTGGGCGCGCTGCTGGCCGCGAAGGTCACGGGAGAGCTCGCCGGGTGATCGTCAGCGTCACGCTCAATCCCGCCGTGTACGTGGACTATGCGGCGGACCGGCTGCGGCTCGGCGCGGCCAACCAGATAACCAGGACGCGGCACCGGCTGAGCGGCCGCGGCCTCGCCGTTGCCCGGCTGCTGCAGACCTTCGGGCACGACGTCACCGCGGCCGGGCTGGCGGGCGGGTCGTCCGGTGAGCTAATCCGGGCGGCGCTCGCCCAGGCGGGCGTGGCCAGCGGGTTCACCAGGATCGGCGCAGAGTCCCGGCGGGTGGTGCGCGTGCTCGACGTGGCGACCGGGCAGACAACCAGCTTCCGCGAGCCCGCTCCTTACATCACCACCGAGGAGCTCGGCCGGCTCGCCGCCGACTACCGGGCGCTGCTGGACGGCGCCACCGCGGTCGTGCTCTGCGGCAGCCTGCCCGCCGGCCTGCCGACCGAGATCTACGGCTCGCTCACCAGCTACGCGGCCGACGCGGGCGTTCCGGTCGTACTCGACGCGGGCGGCCCCGCACTGGCGAGCGCGGCCGGCCGGGGCGCGGCGCTGGTGATCCCCGAGCAGGCCAGCGAGGCAGCCGGGCTAGCAGCATCGATTGCCAGCCCCGTCGTGCTTGTCACCGACAGCGGCGTGCAGGCCCGGACGCCGGACGGGCAGTGGCTGGCCGTGATCGGCACGGACGCCTTCGCGGCCGCGCGTCGGTCGCAGCAGGCTGAGCCGGAGCTGGACGGGTTCCGGGACGGCCTGGTCGCGGGGTTCGTGCCCGGCATCGCGCTCGGCTGGTCGTGGTCAGACGCCCTCCGGCACGCGCTCGCGCTGGCGGCATCGGCGACGCCGGACGGCGACGTGGATCTCGCCGCCTACGAGGCGCTGCTGCCCGAGGTCACGGTGACCGGGCCCGAGCTGGACTGAGCCGGAACCGGCCGCAGCACGAGCAGCAGGTTCCAGGTCACCACCTCGCGCAGGCCGGGCACGGCGAGCACGAACCTGGTCCAGCGGGGGTAGTAGCGCGGTACCGCGTCGAGCACGACCACGTCACCGCGGGCCCGGATGCCGCGCAGCGTCGGGCCGACGTGCACCGGGAACAACCCCGTTCCCGGCTTGTTCTTGGGCGCGCTGTGCTTCCTGCGGGTGTATCTCCGCTCGGCGAAGCTCGCGCCCAGGTAGTGCCACGGTGCCAGCTCGTGGCCGCCCCACGGCGAGTACCAGTTCGTGAAGGCCAGGTAGATGACGCCGCCTGGCCGCGTCACGCGGATCATCTCGGCCAGCATGCGAGCGGGGTCGCGGACGTGCTCGAGCACGTTGGAGGCAAAGCACACGTCGACGGCGTCGGCGCCGACCGGCAGTCGCATGCCGTCGCCGCGGACCGCGCCCGCCGGCCGCGCTCCGCCGGCCCGCAGCTCGGCGTCGTCGGGCTCGACAAGCAGGCAGCGCGCACCGCGAGCGCGAAGCGCCGCCGTGAAATGGCCCGGACCGCCGCCGATGTCGAGTACCAGCCGGCCCGGCAGCTCGGTGTAGCGGGCGAGCTGGGCGACCGAGTCCGTGGCGAGCTCGCGATAGAACCGCTCCGGCTCCGACTGCTCGGTCAGGAACAGGTGGAATAGCCGCAGCATCCGGCCCACCGCGCCCTCCCCGCCGTCCATGTCGGAGATTGTGCCCGCACAGCTACAGTGCCCGCCACAGCTACAGTGCCCGCAAAGATCAGTGCCCGCAAAGATACAGCGTGGCCAGCGTTGGCGGAGGGAGCGGTCCGTGACCTCGGCAGCACGCAGCGTGAGCAGGCCGTGGCGAGAGACCGAGAGTCGTCCCCGCTCGGCGCCACGGGCGACGGCCGCAGCCGCGCTGGTCGGCCTCGTGCTCGGGCTGCTGGCTCTCGGCCCCGGCCTGGGGCCCGGTTACCTGCTCAGCTACGACATGGTGTTCGTTCCGGCGCCGCGGTTCGACCCGACCATGTTCGGGCTCACCGGCACACTGCCGCGGGCGGTGCCGAGCGACGCGGTCGTCACCGCGCTCGCGCACCTGCTGCCCGCCGACGTGATCCAGAAGGGCATCCTGCTCGCGATCTTCGTGCTGGCCTGCGCCGGCGCGGCGCGCCTGCTCGACGGTCAGCCGTGGCCAGCACGACTCGCGGCGGGAGTGTTCTACGCCTGGAACCCGTACGTGGCGGAGCGGCTGCTGATCGGTCAGTGGGCGCTGCTGCTCGGGTACGCCGGGTTGCCATGGGTGCTCGCGGAGCTGACCCGGTGGGACGCCGGCGCGAGCGTGCCGAGGCGCGGGGGGCGGCTGCTGCTCGCGATGTTGCCCGCCGCCGTGAGCGGGTTCGCCGGGATGCTGATAACCGCGCTGGTCGCCGTCGCCGCCGCGGCGCTGCGGCGGGCAGGCTGGCGGGATCGCGCGACCGTGCTGGTGACGACCGCCGGCCTG
>JASHQA010000209.1 GCA_030037785.1 Streptosporangiaceae bacterium | reverse complement strand
ATCACGCAGCCAGGCGGCGAGGAAGCAGCTCCGTTCGTGTCGCAGGTACCGGGCACGCCTGTCGTATTCCCCAGCTACCACGGCCGCAGGGTCTCCTGGGTCGCGGTGTCGCTGATCATGCTCGCGTTCGTCATCGGCGGCGTGGCACTGACCGCCGGGCCGATCTGGTGGCTGTTCTGGGCTGCCCTGGGCCTGGCGGTCGTGGGCTTGCTGATGGCCGCGGCCATCGGAATCTTCGAGGACTGGTACTGATCGGCCGCCGGGCTGGGCTGTCGGCCCGGGACCTGACGTGCCTGGCCGCCCGGAGACGGCCGCGTGCCGCTCCTGGGCTGGCCACTGGCGACCGTCCGGGTACGCGGTGCTTACGGCCTACGGCGACCGCATGGCCGGCCTATGGCGACCGCTCACCCCCGACCGCGACCGCTCAGCCGGCCCATGGCGACCGGTTGGCCGCCGATGGCGACCGCCGCGGACCCATGGCGACCGCAAATCACCAATAGCGACCATAGGTGCTGAAATTGCGCCCGGTTCGCGGCTTCTGCCCCCTCCGAAAGGTCGCCGTAGCTCGCGAAGGGTCGCTATGCGAGGCTCTGGCGCCGCGACTGGGCACTCGCCGCCCAGATCGCGCACCCCGCCCACCGAATGACCCGGCGGAGTGTCGGTACCTGCCAGTAACCTGCTGACGTGGCTGGTCCGCCGCTGCCCGCGCCGCAACTGACCCTGACTCAGGACGAAGCGCGCCTCGTCACGCTGCGCGCGCAGGGCTTCATCGGCACCGAGGCGCGCCGCGGCGGTGTAGCTGGCCTGCTGCGGCGACTGGGTGCCGTCCAGCTGGACACCATCAGCGTGCTGGCGCGCTCGCACGAGCTGGTTCCGTACGCCCGGCTGGGCCCGATCGCGCGCAGCACGATCGAGCGCACGTACTGGCATCCGCGCCGCCCCGCCGCGTTCGAGTACTGGTCGCACGCGGCCTGCGTGCTCCCGATCGAGGAGTGGCCGTACTACGAGTTCCGCCGTCGCGAGTTCGCCGCGCGCGGCCTGCGCTGGCACCAGAGCCACCCGGAGGTCTGCGAGCGCGTGCTGGCCAGGATCCGGACCGAGGGCCCGTTGACCGCGACCCAGCTCGGCGGCGCCAAGAACGGCGGAGCCTGGTGGGACTGGTCCGAGACGAAGATCGCGGTCGAGTGGCTGCTCGACACCGGTCACGTGATCTGCGCCCGGCGAACTGGCTGGCGGCGCGTCTACGACCTGCCGGAGCGCGTGCTGCCGGCGGATCTACTCGGCCAGGAGCTGACCACCGAGGAGTGCCTGACCCGGCTCACCGCCGTGGCGGGCCGGGCGCTCGGCGTGGTCGCTCATGCCGACCTGCCGGACTATCAGCGCATCAGCTACGGCCGCACCCGTCTCGGCAACGGCCAGGCACCGACCGCCGCCGGATCTGCCGTCGCCGCCGGACTGGTGCCGGTGCAGATCTCCGCGGGCAAGCGCGGGTCAGCCGTCCGGGCGTGGGCCGACCCGGCAGCGCTGGCCGCTCTCGGCCAGACCAGCCGCGGACGGCACCGCACGACGCTGCTCTCGCCGTTCGACTCGTTGATCTGGCATCGGCGGCGGACGATGCGGGTGTTCGGCTTCCACCACAGCCTGGAGGCGTATGTGCCGCAGGCAAAGCGAGTGCACGGGTACTTCGCGATGCCGCTGCTGGCCGGCGGTCAGCTGGTCGGGCGGGTCGACCCGGCACGCAGCGGCAGCACGCTGATCGCTCGCAAGGTCACGATCGACGCCCCGGCCGCAGCCGAGCCCATGGCCCGTGCGCTGACCGAGGCCGCGTCCTGGGTCGGCTGCGACAACGTCAAGCTGGTGCAGGTCGAGCCAGCCGGCCTGGAGTCGCGGCTGCGCACCGCGCTGTCCGCCCGCGGGGCATGACGGCCCGCGAGCGGCGTGACCAGCCGGGCGGCGTGACCAGCCGGGCGGCGTGACCAGCTAGCCATTACTCCTCGCCGGAGAACCTCTCCCACGCGGACTGGCGGGTAATCCCGAGCGCCTCGCCGATCCGCGTCCAGGTGATCCCGCGTTCGCGGGCCTTGCGCACCCAGTCCGCCAGATTCTGCTCGACCTGGGCGGCGGTGGCCTGGATCTTGGGTAGGTGAGCCAGCAGCTCCTCGTCGGACAGGCGCTGCATGCGCTGCTGCCAGCTCGCCACCGCTTCGCCAGGCGACATGCTCTTCGCTTCCTCCTGCCGGAGGATGTCGTTGCACAAAGCGACACACTCGCTACAGACGAACACGCCGGGTCCGGCGATCATCTTCGCCACCTGCCCCGCTGACTTCAGGCAGAACGAGCAGGCCACGGTGGCCTTCAGCTCGGCTGTACTCACGGCCGCCTCCCGGAGAAGCTCCATCTGTCAGGTGCTGCCTGACAGACATGTCAGGCAGCACCTTACGCCGTCAGGATTGGCCTGACAAGCATCTGCGAACCGCGCCGGCGTCGTTCCCTCTGAATGGCCCTTTGCGGGCCGGTCGTCAGCCGAGCTCGATCAGCTTCTCCCGCACGGCGACCATCACGGCCTCCATCCGGGAGTGGATCTGCAGCTTCTCGAGGATGTTGCGGACGTGGTTCTTGACCGTGTTCTCGGAAATGAACAGGTCCTTGGCAATGTCCCGGTTGTTCATCCCGCGCGCGACCAGACGCAGCACCTCGATTTCGCGCTCCGTCAGCCGCGGCGCGGGCACCTGCTGGGGCGGCTCTTCCTCCTCCCGCCTGGCGAGCGCCGCGAACTCGGTGAGCAGTTTGGCTGCCATCGACGGGTTGATCAGCGACTGGCCGCCGTACACGGCCCGGACGGCATCGGCGACCTCGTCCAGCGGAATGTCCTTGAGCAGGTAGCCGCTCGCGCCAGCCCGGATCGCGTCGAACAGATCGTCCTCTTCATCGCTGATGGTCAGCATCACGATCTTGGCGCTCGGGGCCACGTTCTTGAGCGCGCGGCAGGCCTCGATGCCACTGCTACGCGGCATCCGGATGTCCATGAGAACCACGTCGGGCAGCGACTCCCCGGCCTTCTGGACGGCCTCCTCGCCATCGCTCGCCTGGCCGACCAACTCGATGTCCGGCTCCGACGCGAGGACCATTTCCAGGCCACGCCGGAAGAGCGCATGGTCGTCAACGATGAGTGCCCGGATTGGTTCGGGCGCGCCATGAGCGCCGCGGGCCGCCGTGCCCTTGGCTCGAGGGCCTGCCGCCAGGCTCCCGTCATCCGCACGCGGCGCGCCGACGCTGCCGTCCGCGTCCGCTGCTGCCTGCGGGCTGACGCCGGGGCTGCGGCCCATGGACCCTTCCTTTCCTCGCGGCCGTCCGGTCACCGCTGCCCGGCTGACCGCGAGCCACTGACCAGCGGTCCGCGTTCCTGAACTCTTGCCGACTGCGAGCCCCGCGGCAATCCCCTGCGGACGGCCGTCCGGTGGCTGTGACCCTATCGTCCC
>JASHQA010000208.1 GCA_030037785.1 Streptosporangiaceae bacterium | reverse complement strand
CGAACCGGGCTGTGCTAAGGATGACTGGGTGGAGCCGGTTGAGTTCTGGCGCCGCCGGCCCGCGGATCCGGTTCCCGGTGACGACCCGGTGCGGACCGAGGCGGTCCGTGACTTCGACTTCCGCCCTGACGAGGATGACGTGCGGGTCTTCGTCACCCACCCTGGCGGCGCCCTGCGTCTCAGCCCGCACGCAAGTTCCGCTGCTGAGCCGGGAGAACCGGGCTGCCTGGGCTGAAAGCAAAGGTCTACCGGACACGCCCTGACGAGCACGGCGGCCCACGGGCCAGCATTCAGCACTGCGCCGCATGGATCGCCGGGCGACGTCGGCGCACTGGCTGGCCGCGTCGCCAGGTCAGTCGCGGTACAGGCCGCGCTTGGAGATGTACTGGACGATGCCGTCCGGAACCAGGTACCAGATCGGCTCCCCGGCCCGCACCCGCTCGCGGCACCCGGTCGACGAGATCGACAGCGCCGGGATCTCGATCAGCGTGATCCGGTCGTCCGGCACCCCGGACACCGACAGCCGGTGTCCCGGGCGGGTGCAGCCGACGAAGCACGCGAGCTCGAACAGCTTGTCCGCGTCCTGCCAGGTCATGATCCGGGCGAGGGCGTCCGCTCCGGTGATGAAGAAGAACTCGGCATCCGCGCCTCGCTCGGCCCGCAGGTCGCGCAGCGTGTCGATGGTGTAGGTCTCCCCCGGCCGGTCGATGTCCACCCGGCTGACCGAGAACCGCGGGTTCGACGCGGTGGCGATCACCGTCATCAGGTAGCGGTCCTCGGCCGGCGAGACCTTGCGGCCGTTCTTCTGCCAGGGCTGCCCGGTCGGGACGAAGATCACCTCGTCCAGATTGAAGAAGTGGGCGACCTCGCTGGCCGCGACCAGGTGCCCGTGGTGAATCGGGTCGAAGGTGCCGCCCATCACGCCGATTCGCTTGCCCTCGCCCAGTGTGCCCGGTTGGTCCGCGCCAGCGTCAGCCATGCCTGTGAGCGTAAACGCTGCCCGATCAGACCGGATACGTGATCCCGGTCAGCTGCTCCGACTCGACCCACAGCCGCCGCTGTGCCTGCCGGTTTTGCGACCGGTTACTGGAGGTCACCACGACCGGATTGCCGGTCAGCTGGAGGAATCCGTCCGGGCCGTAGTAGGTGCCACCGATGGCGGCGGGGTCGGTAGCGGCTCGCAGGATCGGCAGCGCCCCCGCCGCGGCGTCCTGTACGAGCCAGGAGTTGAGCGCGCGGAGTCGCGGGCCAAGCGCCGCGTTGGAGAGCTTGGACACGTGTCTGGTCAGGTCCGTCCGCGCCGTGCCGGGATGCGCGGCGAGCGCCATCGTCGGCGCGTCAGCGGCGGTCAGTCTGCGCTGCAGCTCATAGGTGAACAACAGGTTTGCCAGCTTCGACTGCGAGTACGCCAGCATGCGCTGGTAATGCCGGGCGGAGTTCAGGTCCGCGAAGTTCATCCGGCCGGTGCGGTGCCCGTTGCTGCTCACCGTCACCACGCGCGATCCCGGAGTCGCGAGTAGCTGCCGCATGAGCAGCCCCGTCAGCGCAAAGTGACCCAGATGGTTCGTGCCGAACTGCAGCTCATAGCCGTCCTTGGTGAGGCCGTACGGCGGGAACATGAGGCCCGCGTTGTTGATGAGCAGGTCCAGCGTGGCAAACCGCCCGGCAAGGTCGGCGGCTGCTTCGCGGACCGACTCCAGCGACGCCAGGTCGACCTCAGCCGTCAGCACGGCGGCGGCGGGCCCGGCGGCCTGCAGCTCAGCTACGGCGCGCGCCAGCTTCGCCGGGTCCCGCGCGGCGAGCACGACGGTCGCGCCGCGCGCCGAGAGTACCCTGGCCGTCTCCAGGCCCAGCCCGCCACTGCCACCGGTGATAACGGCCACCCGGCCCTGCTGGTCGCCTACGTCACTCGCGGTCCACCGCTCGCGGCTCGCCTGTTTCATCGGCCTGCCTCCCTGCGCACCCTGGTGGCCCGCCACCTCGGACGGCACTAGTGTGCCTGAGCGACGGGAAGGGACCAGCAGTGCCCGCCGCGTCTCGCGGTCGTGACTAGCACGGAACGCACCGGCGCGGTGACCACGACGTGCGCCTACGATGACAGCTATGACCACTCTGCCGGACCGCTCCCGGATCCGCCTGCCGGGCATCAGCTCACGTGCCTACGAGCACCCCGCCGACCGATCAGCGCTTGTCGCGCTGCGCAAGCTGACCGGCTTTGACACCATCCTGAAGAACCTCGCTGGCCTGTTCAACGACCGATCCCTGCGGCTGATGTTTCTGGCCAGCGCCGTTCGCGCGTCGCCGGAGCAGTTCCCTGACCTCTACCACGCGATGCTGGACGGCTGCTACATCCTCGACATGCCGCACGTGCCGGAGCTGTTCATCAGCCAGAACCCGATCGCGCAGGGCATGGCGCTCGGATCCGACAAGCCCTTCCTGGTGCTGACCAGCGGCCTCGTGGAACTGCACGACCCGGAGGAGATCCGGTTCGTCACCGGGCACGAACTCGGCCACGTGCTCTCTGGGCACACCGTGTACAACACGATGCTCTACTACCTCATCAATCTCGCGAACCGGCTCGCGCTCGTGCCCTTCGCCTGGATCGGGCTGAAGGCCGTGATCTGGGGCCTGGAGGAGTGGCACCGCAAGGCCGAGCTGTCGTGTGACCGCGCCGGGCTGCTCGCGACGCAGGATGTCGACGCGGCCCGCCGAGCGCTCATGAAGCTGGCTGGCGGTCGTCGCCTGGCCGAGCTCAGCAGCGACGAGTTCCACAAGCAGGCGCGCGAGTACGACGCGGTGCCCGACGTCCGAGAGAGCCTGCTCAAGCTGCTGCAGCTGCAGGGCACCACGCATCCGTTCGCGGTCGTGCGGTTCGCTGAGCTAGACCGGTGGGCGGCCGAGGGCGAGTACAGCGACATCCTTGCCGGGCAGTATCCACGCCGCGAAGACGACGCCGACGCCAGCGTCGGGGACGAGTTCCGGGCGGCGGCCAAGGCGTATCAGGACTCATGGAACCGCAGCGCCGACCCCTTGATCGGCGCCGTGCGCGGCGTCGCCTCGGGTGCGGTGGACGCCGGAGCGCGGCTATTCAACCGGTTCGGCGGGAGTGGCAACCGGGACGACGACGACGACGACAGCTGACAGGCGCGACCAGCACCGTCACGGCCGGGCGACCAGCAGGCGATAGCCCAGGTCGAGCTCGTCGAGGGCGAGCAGGTGCCCAAAGCGCCTGACCCAGCCGCCGTCCGCCAGGTCGGCCCGGAGCGCGCGCAGGCCGGCCGCGCGCTCGGGCGCCGGGATCAGCGCGAGCGCGGACATAGGCCCCCATACCTTCGGGTCCAGGTATGCCTCCGGCCGACGCCAGTACGCTGCGTTGAATCCGTCGCTGCAGTCGGCCGGTACCGGCACCGGGATCACCTGGAGGGACCCACCGAGCAGGTCGGCGAACTGCCCGATCGGGGTCCCCCGGCTGGCTTCGAGCCGGGCGGTGGCCGGGAAGTAACGGTGCAGCCACCAGAACGGCACGGCACGGGGATCCCTGGTGAAGAGCACCACCGGCCCGCGTGCTACCCGACGCAGCTCCGCGAGTCCGCTGGCCCGATCTCGCCAGTGATGCACGGTCAGCACGCCCATCGCGGCGTCGAACGCGTCGTCGGCGAACGGCAGCGCCTCCGCTGTCGCGCGAACTGCCGGCGCCGCGTCGGCCGGCCGCTGGGACAGCATCACCGTCGACGGCTCCACGGCGACAACCAGCCGGTCTCGTGGCTCATATGAGCCCGCCCCAGCACCGACGTTGAGGACCGAGCTGGCGTCCGCGAGCGCCGTCCAGATCGCCGCCGCTATCCGCGGGTCCGCCCGCCGCGCCCGGCTGTAGCCCGCACCGATGCGGTCATAGACCAGCGCCGTCGAAGTC
Source organism: Streptosporangiaceae bacterium (assembly GCA_030037785.1). GTDB lineage: Bacteria > Actinomycetota > Actinomycetes > Streptosporangiales > Streptosporangiaceae > JAJYUU01. Next base: position 4,986 of record JASHQA010000208.1, on the reverse strand, counting down.
ATGACGACGCCACGCTATACCCGACTAGCCGGATCGCAGGCCTCAGCCGACGCCCGCCCGGGCTGGGGGCCGGGGCGAGCCGGCCGAGTACCGCGGGCAGCTCGCCCGCGTGCACGACGCCCACCTGCTGCGTGGCCCTCGTGAGCGCGACGTACAGGTCGTTCAGCCCGCGCGACGACGCGGCGAGCAGGCGGCCTGGCTCGGCAATCAGCACGCAGTCGAACTCGAGTCCCTTCGCCTGCCGGACGGTGAGCACCACGACGGGGCTGGTCAGGTCGGGATCGGCGCCGATAGCCGTGCCCGGCAGCGTCGCAGCCACAACCGATCCCAGCTCGTCCGCCAGCTCGTCCGGCACGATGACGGCGAGCTTGCCGTCCCCCGCCTGCTCGGACAGGTCGGTCGCCGCCCGCGCGACCGCCGCGGCGAGTTCACCGGGCGCTGCCTGCAGATGCCACGGTCGGTGCCCGGACTCGCGCACGGAGCGCGGCGGCTGCGCGGCCGGGTCGATCGCGGCCAGCACGTCGGCGGCGACCACCATCACCTCGGCCGGCGTCCGGTAGTTGACGGTGAGCGGCGCCAGCCGCCACCGATCCGCCAGGTGCGGACCGAGCGCGTCGTGCCACGACGGCGACCCGGCCAGGTCGCCGGTCTGCGCCACGTCGCCGACGATGGTGAGCGACTTCGCCGGGCAGCGACGCATCAGCATCCGCCAGGCCATGGGCGACAGTTCCTGAGCCTCGTCGACAATGACGTGCCCGAACGCCCAGGTGCGGTCGGCGGCCGCTCGCTCGGCCGCGGTGCGGGCTTCGTCGGCCTCGAACCGCGCCGCGAGCCGCCTGGCGTCGACCAGGTCAGCTCCGAGGAGAACCTCCTCGTCGGCTTCGGCGTCGCGGCCGATGATGTCGAGCACGCCCTGCGCGTACGCCTCGGCGCGGCGCCGCCGTTGCGCGGCCGCCGCCCGGCTCACCCGATCGTCCTCGCCGAGCAGCTCGGCTGCCTCGTCGAGCAGCGGTACGTCGGCGGGCGTCCAGCGCGCGCCGGGTTCGCGCAGCAGCGTCGCCCGGTCGTCGGCCGGCATGCGGGGTGCGGCGGCCGCCAGCCGGTCCGGATCGGTCAGCAGCTCGCCGACCAGCCGCTGCGGCGTGAGGAAGGGCCACAGCTCGGCGATGGCAGACCGGACGGCCGGGTCCGAACGCAGCTCCTGGCGCAGGTCAGTAACCTCGTCGGAGTCCATGAGCTGGGCGCCGGTCCGCAGGTCCGTGCCGATCCGGGCGGCGAGCTGCCGGGTCAGCGCGTTGATGATCTCTCGGGCGAAGACGGCTCTGGCCTGGTTGTGCGGTCGCCGGGACCGCCGGGCGCGGTCCCGCGCCCGCTCGATCACGCGCGGCGCCAGCAACAGCCGACCAGCGTCGGCGGTGAGCTCGCCCGGCGCGTCCTCCCGACCGCTCGTCGCTACGAGCCGGATCCTGGCGACGTCAGCCCGAATCTCGACGGGCTCCGACGGCAGCTGCTGTCGGGCGCGCACGGCCGCGGCGATGACCCTGGCCATGGCGGGACGGCCCTTGATGGCCGCCACCGCGGCCGGCTCGGTTGCGGTGGCGCTGATACCGGGGAACAAGTCGCCCATGGTCGACAGCAGCACGCTGGTCTCGCCGAGTGACGGCAGCACCTGGCCGATGTAGCGCAGGAAGGTCGCGTTCGGCCCGACGACCAGGACGCCGCGCTTCTCGAGCTGGCGGCGGTAGGTGTACAGCAGGTAGGCGGCACGGTGCAGCGCCACCGCCGTCTTGCCGGTTCCCGGCCCGCCCTGCACGACAAGCGCCCCGCCCATCGGAGCTCTGATGATCACATCTTGCTCAGCCTGGATCGTCTCGACGATGTCGGACATGGTGCCTGTGCGGCTCGCGTTCATGGCCGCCAGCAGCGCTGACTCACCGGTCAGGCCCTCGTGCCGGGAGGGGTCGGCCACGGCGAGATCGAGCACCTCGTCGTCCAGGCTGGCGACGGTCCGGCCCCGGGTCTTGATGTGCCTGCGCACGCGCACGTCCCCCGGCGCCGCCGCGGTGGCCAGGTAGAAGGGGCGCGCCGCGTCGGCCCGCCAGTCCATGAGCAGCTGCCGGTAGTCGTCGGTGTCGGAGTGGATGCCCAGCCTGCCGATGTACCGGAGCTCGGAGTCGGCGAACTCGAGCCGACCGAAGCACAACCCGTTCTCCGCGGCGTCGAGCTGGGCGAGCTGCTGACGGTACAGGGCGCTGAGGGACTCTCGTTCCGCTCTGGCCTGGTGCGTGCCGCCGGACTGCCGCAGCACGCCCGCCATCCGGTGGCTGGCCCGCTCCCGCAGGCCGTCAAGGCGCGCGTAGAGCAATGAAATATAGGCCTGCTCGCGATCCAGATCCGCGTTTGACAAACGTGCTCCTATTTGTTATCCTGAATACGTGTAATGTGACCTAAGGCGATTTTGCATGTTCAAGCGCTACAAGAAAGTAGCGCTTCTTTTTATTTCCACCGGCGGTGCCAATTTCACCGGAACGACAGCAGCCCGTGGCGGGTCACACGCCTTCCTGGCCGGTCAGCCAAACCTCGGGTCGGTACCGCGCGGGCCGAGCGCGGCCTGCTCCGCGGGCAAGCCGGGATCCCAGTCGAACACGACGGAGTTGTCTTCCTCACCGATGAGCACCTCGGCACCCGGTGTCGCGCCAGCATCCGCGAGTGCGTCCTCGATGCCGAGTCGCGCGAGCCGGTCGGCGAGATAACCGACCGCCTCGTCGTTGGCGAAGTCGGTCTGCAAGATCCAGCGGCGCGGCTTGTCCCCGACGATCCGGAAGCTGTTGTCGCCGAGCGAGACCAGTTCGAAGTCCGGACCAGCCACCGGCTGCGGGCGGAGCACGAGCCTGGTCGGCTCCGGCGGCGGCGCGGCTCGCCGGGCCGCGGCCACCGCCGACCCCATGGTGAACACCAGGTCGCGTAGGCCCTCGGTCGTCGCGGCAGACACGCGGTGCACGGGCAGGCCGCGCGCTTGCAGTTGCGGCTCGACCAGGTCGGCCACGTCTCTCGCGGCCGGCACGTCGATCTTGTTGAGCGCCACGATCCGCGGCCGGTCCCCGAGCTCGGCGCCGGTCTGCGCCTGGTAGGCAGCGAGCTCGGCCTCCAGCGCGTCCAGGTCGCTGACCGGGTCCCGGCCGGGCTCCTCGGTCGCGCAGTCCAGCACGTGCACGAACACCTTGCAGCGCTCGATATGCCGGAGGAAGTCCAGGCCGAGGCCCTTGCCGGCGCTCGCACCGGGGATGAGGCCGGGCACATCGGCGACCACGAACTGGACGTCGCCTGCCTCGACCACGCCCAGGTTAGGGACAAGCGTCGTGAACGGGTAGCTGGCGATCTTGGGCCTGGCTGCGGACATGACGGCGATCAGCGAGGACTTGCCCGCGTTCGGGAAGCCGATCAGGCCCGCGTCGGCGACCGTCTTGAGCTCGAGGACCAGCTCAAGCTCGACACCCGGCTCGCCCCGCAGGGCGAAGCCGGGGGCCTTGCGGCGCGGCGACGCCAGCGCGGCATTCCCCAGCCCGCCCCGGCCGCCCGCGGCAGCCACGTACCGGGTGCCGGCGCCGGTCAGGTCCGCCAGCTGCGCCCCGTCCGCGGTCTTGAGCACGGTGCCGTCCGGCACCTGGAGCACGAGGTCAGCGCCCTCCGCGCCGTTACGGTGCGAGCCCGATCCGGCCTTGCCGTCCCCGGCACGGCGCACCGGCCGACGGTGGAAATCGAGCAGCGTAGTGACGCCCGGATCTACCTCGAAGATCACGTCGCCGCCGCGCCCGCCGTTGCCGCCATCCGGGCCGCCGAGTGGTTTGTACTTCTCGCGGTGTACCGACGCGCAGCCGTGGCCGCCGTGACCGCCGCGCACCCGCACCTGGGCCTGGTCAGCAAACTCCGCCACGGCCTACCCCCAGGGACCTGCCGGCTGGCGTAGCCGGGGCGTCAGCCAGCGTCCGCCGGCTCGGTCGGCAGCACGCTCACGGCGCGCCGACCGCGCCGCATCCCGAACTCGACCCTGCCGCCAACGAGGGCGAACAGCGTGTCATCGCCGCCGCGGCCGACGCCGACGCCCGGATGGAAGTGGGTACCGTGCTGACGCACGATGATCTCGCCAGCGCCCACGACCTGGCCGCCGAATCGCTTGACGCCCAGGCGCTGGGCGTTCGAGTCCCGGCCGTTCCGGCTGGACGACGCGCCCTTCTTGTGAGCCATCAGCTTCAGCCCTTCGTCGCCGACCTGGCGCGCGCCTTCGGTGCCCCGATGCCGGTCACTCGCACCTGCGTGTACTTCTGCCGGTGGCCGAGACGGCGGCGGTAGCCGGTCTTGTTCTTGTAGTGGATCATGTTGATCTTGGGTCCGGAGGCAGGCCCCACGATCTCGGCGGTGACCTGGTACGAGCTCAGCTTCGCCGGATCGCTGATCACCGTGCTGCCGTCGACGACCAGCACGGCAGGCAGTGTCACGCTGGTCCCGACCTCGCCAGCCAGCTTGTCGACGGTCAGCAGGTCGTCTACCGACGCCTTCTCCTGCCTGCCGCCGCAGCGCACGATCGCGTACACCGAGAGCCTCTCCTCTTAATGCCAGCCCGCGGCGGGAGCCGGGGCTACCCCCAAGTCGGCTCCGCGGCTGCACCGGGCTTGCCTACAGGTGCGCATCTGGTGGACGGCTGGCGCGCTCGCGCGGCCCGCCTGTCCTCGTCACATGCGCCGACCAGCAAGCGTATCAGACCTGCGCGCAGTCCCGGTGGCCTTGATCGCCGACCGCCAGCGCTCAGCCGTCGGCCCGCTCGCCGGCTTCGTCGTCCGGTGGCGCCTCAGGCCTGGTGGCAGACCGCCGGCTCCGCCCGGACCGTCGCCGGCCGGCGCTCGCGGCCTCGCTGGCGGGCGCCATCGCGGTCGCGGGCTCGGCCAGCTCACCGTCGGCCGGCCCTGTCTCGGCCAGCCCCTCGTCGGT
>JASHQA010000207.1 GCA_030037785.1 Streptosporangiaceae bacterium | reverse complement strand
GTGCTCGGCGTGCTCGGCGTCAGAGCGCTCGACGATCGCGACGCCGTCGGCCCGGGCCCACCAGAGTTCCGCCCAGTCAGCCGAGTAGTGGTCCGCGAGCAGGCTCACCCGCGGGTTCTCGGCAACGTTGCGGAGCCGACGGAGGTTCGGCGACGACTTCGGCTTGCTGTCGATGCCGATCACGATCCGTCCTGAGCCGTCGACGGCGAACGTGCACGGCACCAGGTGCGGTCGGCTATCAGAGCCGACGGTAGCCAGCCGGATCACGTGAGCTTGCACGAACCGGGCGCGGGCGTCGGCGGATTCCAGGCGCATGACAGTCAGCCTCCACCTCCCGCGCGCCACAGGATGCGGCTGGCCCCCGGCGGGGCGCCCAGCGAACGGCTCGGAACTGTCACAATGGCGGTCAGAGCTATCCGGGCAACCGGCGCCCACCGCGGCCGGAGGAGAGGGCGCAGCAATGACCGAGGATGTCTCGTCCGGGCAAGATCCGGACAGCGCGTCGCTGATGCTGAACACGTCGGTGGCACACCCCGCCCGCGTCTACGACTACTGGCTCGGCGGCAAGGACAACTTCGCGGCCGATCGGGCCGCCGCGCAGCAGGTGATCGACGTCCGCCCGGAGATCCGGACCGACGTCCAGGCCAACCGCGCTTTCCTCGGCCGGGCCGTGCGCTACCTGGCCGCGGACGCCGGGATCCGCCAGTTCCTCGACATCGGCACCGGGCTGCCATCGGCCGACAACACCCACGAGGTCGCGCAGCGGGTCGCGCCGGACAGCCGCATCGTGTACGTCGACAACGACCCGATCGTGCTCGTGCACGCGCGGGCGCTGCTGACCGGCACCGCGGAGGGTGTCACCGCCTACCTGGAGGCCGACTTGCGCGACCCGGCGGAGATCGTCCAGCAGGCGCGGCAGTTGCTCGACTTCGACCAGCCGATCGCGGTCATGCTCGTGGCCGTGCTGCATCACCTTCACGACGGCGACGACCCGTACCAGATCGTGGCGCAGCTGCGCGACGTCGTGCCGTCCGGCAGTCACCTGGTGATCTCCCACCCGGCCAAGGACATCCAGGCCGACCGGGTCGCCGAGGTGGCGCGGCGCTACAACGCGCAGGTTCCCGTCGGTCAGACCCGCCGCTCCCGCGACGAGGTCGCCCGGTTCTTCGGAGACTGGCAGATCCTGGATCCCGGCGTCACCCAGACGGTGCGCTGGCGCCCCGATCCCGGGCTGGAGCGCAGCACGGCGTCGGTTCCCATGTGGGCGGGTGTGGCGCGCAAGCCGTAGGACCAGGAGCGGCGCGACCCACGATGTCGTACGAGGTGGGCGACGGCCTGCCTGGTTAGTCGGTCAGGAGCGGAGCGGGTCGCTCGTCGGCCGCGAGCGCCCCGTCGGCCGCATGGGCGTCCGCGCCTTCGGCCACCTTTCGCCGCGCGCGGCCGGGGATCGTCTGCGCGGCGTCCGCGTCCCGGATCAGCACCGCGAAGCCAGCCGCCATGATGGCGAACGCGGCGGCGACCAGGAACGCCACCCGGTAAGCGGTCAGGTTGGGCTCCGGATGCCCGGCGACCGCGTGGACCGGCCCGACGGCGACGATCGCGGTGGTCAGGATGGCCACGCCGATGGCGCCGCCCAGCTGACGGACCGCGTTGAACATCGTTGACGCGCGGCCGGTGGCTGCAGGTGTGATCGTGGCGAACCCAGCTGCCTGCAGCGGCACGAAGATGTTGCCCATCGACAGGCCCAGGGTGACGAGCAGTAGCCGCGCCCACCACGGGCTGGTGCCCGGCCCCAAGGCGCCGAGCAATCCGATCGAGATCGCGGTGCCGCACAGGCCGACGAGCACGTGCTTGCGGGGGCCGAGCCACGGGTAGAACACCCGGCTCGCCAGCTGTGCGCCAGCCATGACCCCGAACGCCTCGGGGAAGATGCTGAGCCCCGCCGCGAGCGCGGTCATCCCGCGGCCGTCCTGGAAGTACAGCGAGACCGCGTACAGCGCGCCGAGGAAGGCGATGGAGGCCAGCACCATGACCCCGTTGCTGGCACCGAACAGCCGGTTCCGCAGTAGCCGCAGGTCCACCATCGGCTCAGCAGTGCGCAGCTCCACGATGACCATCGCGACCAGCAGCACCGCTCCGACCGCGATCGAGGCGAGGACGTCGGCAGAGTGCCAGCCCTTGTTCGGCCCCTCCGACACCCCGTACATGGCGAGCCCGAGGCCAAGACCTGAGAGCAGGAAGCCGGGCAGGTCAAACCGGCCGGGGTGGTCCAGCTCCGCCTGGCGGAGGAACAGCGCGCCGAAGATGAACGCCAGCACGCCAATCGGCACGTTCACGTAGAACACCCAGCGCCACGACGCGTCGGTGACCAGCAGGCCGCCGAGCAGCGGGCCGAGCGCGGGAGCGAAGGTGGTCGGCACCGTGAGGATCGCCGCGGCACGCACCCGCTCGGCTGGCGGGAACACGCGCATCAGCATGGCCATGCCGACCGGGGTGAGCATGCCGCCGCCGACGCCCTGGAGCACGCGGAACACGACCAGCTCGCCGAGGCTGGTCGCGAGGCCACACAGCGCCGATGCGACGGTGAACACCACGATGGCCGCCAGCAGCACGCGCTTACCGCCGAATCGGTCACCGAGCCAGCCGGACGCCGGGATGAATACGGCCAGGCTGACCAGGAAGCCGATCGCGATGCTGTCGACCGACGTCGGGCTGACCCCGAAGTCATGGCCGATGGTCGGCAGCGCCACGTTGACGATTGTCGAGTCCATGATCGTCATGAACATGGCTGCGACAAACACGACGCTGACGGCTACCTTCTGGCTGATGCGTGTCTGCACAGACTTCCCGTTCCTGCCGCGATCCAGAGTATCCAGATAGTGAGTATACTCACTATCTGGCAGGGAGAAAAATCCGCGCCATGGCACGCCTGGAGGTGGCCGGTTGACTGGCGATATGAAACCGCAGACCGGTCATGACGTGGTCGACGCGCTCCTCTTCGCGGCCCACCGGGTCCGCAACACCGCGGACGCCAGGCTCCGCGAGCGGGGCCTCTCCCTCCAGGGCTACAAGCTGATGCGGGCCCTGGAAAATTCCGACCTGTCGATGCGGGAGATCAGTGACGCCCTGCACGTCTCGCCACGCACGGTCACGGACATGATCGATGGCCTCGAGACCCGCGGTCTCGTGGCCCGCTGCGCGCACCCGGCCGACCGCCGGGTCACCCTGGTGCGCCTGACAGATGCGGGGCAGCAGCAGCTCGCGGCAGCGACTGCGGGCGCCGAGCGGACCGCGCGCGCCGCCGTCGAGGGCCTCAGCGCCGCTGACCAGCAGACGCTGCGCCGGCTGCTCGACGCCGTCGCGCCGGAGTAACCGATCCAGGCTCGGACGCGGCCATAGAGTTGCTGCTGCCATGAAGATCCTGCACACCAGCGACTGGCACGTCGGCAAGGTGCTCAAGGGCCGCGACCGGTCCGACGAGCACGAGGCGGTGCTGCGCAGCATCGTCAGCGCGGCGCGGACGGCCGACGTCGACCTGGTCCTGATCGCCGGAGACCTCTTCGAGACGTCGGTGCCGAGCCCGCGGGCCCAGGGCCTGGTCATGCGCACTCTGCTGGCCCTGCACGAGGACGGCCGCCAGGTCGTCGCGATCGCCGGGAATCACGACAACGCAGGCTTGCTGGACAATGTCTACCGGCCCGTCCTCGGCCAGCTCGGCCTGCACGTGGTCGGCACGCCCAAGGCACCGGAGGCCGGCGGGGTCGTGCGGCTGCGCACCCGGACCGGGGAACAGGCGACCGTCGCGGCGCTGCCGTTCCTGTCGCAGCGCTACGCGGTCCGCGCGGCCGAACTGCTGCTGCACGAGAACGCCCAGCACGCCTTCGACTATGCCCGCAGGGTCGCCGCCATGATCGCAGCGCTCACCGAGCAGTTCCGCGGCGACAGCGTCAGCATCGTGATGGCGCACGTCACGCTGCTCGGCAGCCGCCGCGGCGGCGGCGAGCGAGACGTGCAGACCTCCTTTGAGTACGAGGTGCCGGCGACTGTGCTGCCCGCCGCTGCGCACTACGCCGCGCTCGGCCACCTGCACCGCCAGCAGGAGATCGCGGCGCCGTGCCCGGCGTTCTACTCCGGCTCGCCGCTTGCGGTCGACTTCGGGGAGGAGGCCAACGAGGCCGGCGCGCTGATCGTGACGGCCGCGCCGGACAGCCGCGCGGACGCGCGCCGGGTCGCGATCGAGGGAGGCCGTCAGCTCCGCACCCTGCGCGGCCCGCTCGACCAGGTCATCGCCGATGGTGAGCGGGCTGGCGACGCCTACCTGCGAGTCGTGCTGGCGGAGCCCGCCCGCGCTGGCCTCGGCGACCTGGTGCGGGAGAAGCTGCCCAACGCGCTAGAGGTTCAGCTGGACGACGCCCACCGGCCGCGGCCTGGTGGTGTCGGCGACGGAACCAGGCGGAGCCGGACGGGCCGGACGCCGCTCCAGCTGTTCGGCGACTACCTGGCCGAGCAGAACGTAACCGACACGCGGGTCGAGCGAATGTTCGCCGAACTGCTCGAGGACATCACCGACGGCCGACAGCGCGCTGCCGGTGAGCAGGCGGCCACGTCATAGCCCGCTGCTGACCGTGACATGACCGGAGCGCCGCTCGCGTCAGCGCTCGCGTTCCGTGCTCGTCGGCAGAGCGAGGTTCACCATGCCGACCGGCTGGCCGTCAGCCTCGGCGAGCCAGGTGATCCGGCGCGGCGTCTCTTGCTCGAACCACGCCGCGAACCGTTCGCCGAAGCCGGGATCATCGCCGGTCCCGCCCCACTCGGCCGTCCACTCGCGGCGCAGGGCGGCGAGCGCGGCGACGTCGGCGGCCCCGGCACGGCGGACCACCATCTGGCTCACGGGGCGACACCGTACTCGAACAGCCGACCGCCGGCCACCCGATGTTCCGCGTGAAACGTGCAGGGAACCGGTAACTATCCGATCGGGCCGAGCGGCGGTGACTGCAGCAACTGGCCGCCGTCGACCGGGTAGACCGCGCCGGTCATGAAACTGGACGCGGGCGAGGCGAGCAGCAGGGCCAGGCCGCGGATCTCCGCCGGGTCACCCATCCGGCCGAGCGGCACCGCGGTGGCCCAGCGCGCCTCCGCCTCTGGCCGACGCGGGCCGTCGCCGCCGAGGTTGGTGCGAAACGGCCCTGGCGCTATGGCGTTCACGCGGACCTGCCAGCGAGCCAGGTCGAGCGCGGCCTGACGCACCAGGTTGACCACGCCCGCCTTGGCCACGACGTAGGAGTAGGACACGTATGGGTCCTGGCGGAGCCCGGCGGTGGACGCAGTGACCACGATGCTGCCGCCGCGTTGGAACTTCATGGGCCTGGCCGCGGCGCGCACCGTGTGCACGACGCCGTTCAGGTTCACGCTGAGCACCTGCTGCCACAGCGCCAGGTCGAAGGTGTCGAGAAGGCCGGCTGCGTCACCCGGACCGCGCCCAGCGGCGATTCCGGCGTTGGCGAACGCCACGTCCAGCCGTTCGTACCGGTCCACCACGCTGTCAACGAGTGCATCAACGGCCGCCGGGTCAGCCACGTCGAGGACAGCGCGCTCTACTTCCGGCAGGCTGCGGGCTGCATCCGCGAGCCTGGTCTCGTCCCGGTCGGCGATAATCACGCGCGCCCCGCACTCGGCTAGCACCCTGGCGATGGCCAGGCCCAGTCCGGACGCGCCGCCCGTGACGAGCACGATGCGTCCAGCCACGTCGAATACCCGGGCCAGCACCGCTCCGGCGTCGGCCGAACGGGACGCGCGCTGGCCACCGGCTCCTCCCGCCGGACACGCGCACCGCTGCGAGGCTGCCATCGGCGCTGCCCTTTCTGATGTCAGGGCCGCGTCAGACGCGGCCGATTGTCAACATTCTCGTTGGCGCAGTTGCAAAGCTGGCGAGCGGTCCGAGACGCGCGCATCGTGGTCAATCGTGGACGATGACCGCACGTAACCGGCCGATGGCGGTGGCCGCATCGGCGGTGCAGTCAGGCTAACCATGGGCTGCTGGATTGTCCACAATCTTGTGGCGGGTGCGGTCGGCGTGCTTAGCTGAGCCGGAGAGCGTACTGAGCGCGCAGGCTGGAGGCCGCATGCCCAAACGCGAGACGATCCTTGACCCAACCGGCTTCGGCGATCGGTCGGCGGACACGACGCTCGCTCCCCGGCTGACCAGCCTCCGCGGGCTGCGAGTGGGGCTGCTGGAGAACACCAAGCCGAACGCCGCCCCGCTGTTGTCGAACGTCGGCCGCGAGCTGCAGCGCCAGCACGGCGCCGCGGCCGCGGTGATGTTCGCCAAGAGCTACTTCGGCACCCCGACCGAGGAGAGCCTGATCCAGCGCATCCTGCACAACTGCGACTTCGTGCTGGCGGGAGTCGGCGATTGAGGCTCGTGCAGCGCGGCCAGTCTGGCCGATGGGATCCTGCTCGAGCGGGCTGGCGTGCCCGCGGTGAGCATCTGCACGGACGCGTTCATTCCGGCTGCGGAGGCGATGGCTAAGGTGTACGGCTTCCCCGGCTACCGATTCGTCACCATGCCCCATCCGCTGGCGAGCCTCGACGAC
>JASHQA010000206.1 GCA_030037785.1 Streptosporangiaceae bacterium | reverse complement strand
GCGGTGGTGCCGGCCGGGGCGGTGCCAGCTGTGGCGGCGCCGCGGACCGCTGGGGCCGCCGCTGACCGGGCACTCTTTTCGTCCCGGTGCCGACTGTCGTCCCGGTGCCGACTGTCGTCCCGGTGCCGACCGCGCTCGCAGCTCGCGGATATGGCCGGGCACCTGCGCCGGGCCCGCGACCGCGGCCAGCGGCGTCGCGTACCGGGCGAGGTCGCCCGTCCGCGCGCCGCGGCAGAGTTGTCTCCGTCACTTGCAGCCGCCTCTCCCCCCGGCCGGATGCGTGCCGGGCTGCCCAGTGGCCCGTACCGGCAGGCCAGTCCTGCGATCGGTAGTCATGCCGCCGCCCTGATCCGCTCGGCCGCGCGCAGCCGGGCGGACGCGGCCCGCGGGTTCGCTGCGACCTCGTCGCCCCCTGGCCGCTCTGCCCCCCTCGTCAGCAGCCGCAACTGCGGGCGAGCCTGCGGCAGCGGCACCGGCAGGCCGGGGGGCGTCGAGTCTGCCGATCTGACAGCCAGCTCGCGCTTGACAAGTCGGTCCTCGAGCGAGTGATAGGCAAGCGTGACGATCCGGCCACCAACGGCGATGGCGTCGAGAGCAGCTGGCACCGCCCGGGCCAGTGCGTCCAGTTCGCCGTTCACCTCGATCCGCAGCGCCTGGAAGGTCCGCTTGGCCGGGTGCCCTCCCGACCTCCGCGCCGCCGCCGGGATCGACTCCAGCACGATCTCGACGAGCCTGGCTGTACTGCGCAGCGGCGCCGTGGCGCGCTCCCGGACGACCGCGTCGGCGATGCGCCGCGCGTACCGCTCCTCCCCGTAGTCGCGCAGCAACCGGGCAAGCCGGTCCGCGGGGTAGGTGTTCAGCACGTCGGCGGCGGTCACGCCACCTTCCTGATTCATGCGCATGTCCAGCGGCGCGTCGCGGGAATAGGCGAATCCCCGGCCCGCGTCGTCGAGTTGCGGCGACGAGACGCCGAGATCAAACAGCACGCCTTGCACGGCGGGATGGCCCGCATCGGCCAGGATTCGCGGCAGCTCGTCGTAGACGGCCTGCACGAGCGCGACGCGCCCGCCAAACACGGTCAGGACGCGGCGCGACTCCGCGATCGCGGTGGCGTCGGTGTCGATGCCGATCAGGCTGAGACCGGGGTGGGCCGCGAGCAGGGCGCTGGCGTGACCAGCCCGGCCCACGGTGGCGTCCACGAGCACAGCGCCAGGCAGCGCGAGCGCAGGGGAAAGCAACTCGGTAACCCGGTCGCGCATGACCGGCAGGTGACCCGGTGCCGCTGCCATCACTCCCCTCCCCGACTGCTCGCTCGTCACCCGTACCTGGCGCTGCCCGCCTGCTGCCGCGATGCCCGGCCAGGTCCCCATCCGCGCCACTGCACTGACGGGCCGGCGCCGCCTGACGCCGGGGAAGTGACGTCAGCCGGGCCCACGGCCCTCCAGCACGGGTGGAGACCTCGCCGGGCATCCCGCGCGCCCTTAGAGCACTCCTGGCAGAACCTCCTCAGATGCGGCGGAGAAAGCGGGTTCCTGCTGCTCCAGATAGCTGGCCCAGGCGCTGGCAGCCCAGATTTCCAGCCGGGTATTGGCGCCGATCACAACGCAGTCCCGGTCGAGCCCCGCGTACTCCCGCAGGCCCGGCGGGATGGTGATCCGGCCTTGCCGGTCCAGTTCCTCGTCTGAGGCGCTGGCGAACAGCACCCGGCTGTAGTCCCTGACCGCCTTCGCGGTCACCGGCGCGGTGCGCAATGCCTCGGTAATTCGGCCGAACTCGCCAGCCGGGAAGACGTACAGGCATCCGTCCTGGCCCTTGGTCAGCACCAGGCCGTCGGCCAGCTCCTCGCGGTACTTGGCGGGCAGGATCAGCCGTCCCTTGTCGTCGAGGCGCGGCGCGTGAGTGCCCAGGAACACGCGCCTCACCTCCCCGGCCGCCCCACATCGTGCGGCATCGACTGGCCAGCTGCCCCACGGGGCACCACTGTACTCCACTATCCCCCACCGTCAATCGACACCCGGCGCTGACTCGCACTCGGCGCTCCATCCCAGCCCGGCGCTTCGCGGCCGTGCGGTCCGGTGCGCGACTCCACGCGGCTGGTTCCGAAGAACGGTCAGGTGGGCAATACCTATGCGGCCGCTGGGCACTGGAATCGCCCGCCGACCGCGAAGGACGTACTGTCGGATCGGCATGGGACAACCGGAATGGCGCCGGGAGGACAACCTTGGTGACGGACACCGGCCAGCAGGCCGACCGAACGCTGGCCGAGCTCGTGGAGGTCGCCAAGCAGGTAACCGCGGCAGTGCAGACGGTGATCACCGGCAAGCCCGGCGCCGTGCGCCTTGCTATGACGGTCCTGCTGGCCGAGGGTCACATCCTCATCGAGGACGTGCCGGGCGTAGGAAAGACGCAGCTAGCCAAAGCGCTCGCCAGATCGGTGGACTGCTCGGTGCGCCGGGTGCAGTTCACCCCGGATCTGCTGCCCAGCGACATTACCGGGGTAAGCGCCTACAACCAGGACCTGCGCCAATTCGAGTTCAAGCCGGGACCAATATTCGCCAATGTCGTTCTCGGCGACGAGATCAACCGAGCGTCGCCCAAGACACAGTCCGCCCTGCTGGAGTCGATGGAAGAGCGCCAGGTCACCGTCGATGGCAGCACCTACCAGCTCGACCGCCCGTTCATGGTGATCGCTACCCAGAACCCGGTTGAGATGGAGGGCACCTATCCGCTGCCCGAGGCGCAGCGGGACAGGTTTATGGCGCGGATCGCCATCGGCTATCCGGCGCGGGACGCAGAGCTCGCCATGCTGGGCACCCATGGCGCGGACTCGCCGCTTGACTACCTGAAGCCGGTTGCGCACGCCAGCGACGTGCGAGCACTCGTGTCCGCGGTGCGGGAGGTGCACGTGTCCGAGCCGGTCCGGCAGTACATCATCGACCTGGTGAACGCCACCAGGAACGTCACCGAACTGCGGCTGGGCGCCTCGCCTCGGGCGGCCCTGCACTTGCTGCGGGCCAGCCGGGCGCACGCCGCGCTCGACGAGCGCGACTTCGTGCTGCCCGACGACATCCAGACCCTCGCGGTGCCGGTGCTGGCCCACCGCCTGCTGCCGAGCGCCGAGGCAATGGTCGGCCGGGATCTGCCGGAACAGGTGCTGGCCAACCTCATCCGTCGGCTGCCGTTGCCCGGCCGGTAGGCGGCCTAGACTCGGGGCTAGGGCCGCCGGAAGGACACGCGATGCGGACCTCGCTGCTCGCCGGGATGACCACCCGCGGCGTCTCGTTCCTGGCTGCCGGGGTTGTCTGTGCGCTGATCGGCTACGTGCTGGGCGAGCGCGGGCTGCTGTGCATCGGCATCGGCCTGATCGCGCTGCCCTTGCTTGCCGTCTTCACAGCCCGTCGGGGGCACTACCGGCTTGCCACCTCGCGCAGCATCACCCCGCCGCGCGTCCCGATCGGGCACACCGCCACGGTGACGCTGCGGCTGGAGAACATCTCCCGGGTGCCGACCGGGCTGCTGCTCGCCGAAGACGCAGTGCCGTACGCTCTCGGCAGCAGGCCCCGCTACGTGCTGGACAAGATCGAGCGGCACGGCGTCCGCCAGCTGTCCTACCCGCTGCGTTCTGACCTGCGGGGCAAGTTCCAGATCGGCCCCCTGCAGCTACGGGTCGCCGACTCCTTCGGGCTGGTCGAACTCACCAGGTCGGCAACCGGCCGGACGACATTCGTGGTGACGCCGCGCGTTGTCCGGCTGTCCAGGTCCGTGATCAGCCGCACCTGGGCCGGCGAGGGGGAAGGGCGGGCGCGGCTCACCTCCACCGCCGGGGAGGACGACGTCATCCCCCGCGAGTACCGAGACGGCGACGAGCTGCGACGCGTGCACTGGCGATCGACCGCCAGGTACGGGGAACTGATGGTGCGCAGGGAAGAGCAGCGCTGGCGCAACCGGGCGACGATCTTCCTCGACACGCGGTCCTGGTCACACGCGGGCAGCGGGCCCGCTTCCTCGTTCGAGGCCGCGGTCAGCGCGGCGGCGTCGGTCGGCGTGCACATCGCGCGAGAGGGCCTGACAGCGCAGTTTGTCACCGATGGCGAGGCACTGCGCAGCGGCCCGTTCTTCTCCGACGCGCTGCTCGACGCGCTGTCGGTGATCCGGCAGTCGGGCCGCCGCAATCTGGACATTGCCCTGGCTGAGCTCAGGACAGCTAGCGGGGTAATCGTCGCCATCGCGGGCCGGCTGACGGTGCGGGAGGCACGGCAGCTCGCCGCCTGCCGAACCGAGGGTAGCCAGGGACTCGCGCTGCTGCTGGACGTGCCGAGCTGGGCGGACGAACCGCGCCCGGTCGCTGCGGGCGACGCGCCGCCCGCCGGGGGTGCGCCTGCCGCAGCCGCGAAGGCCGACGGAACCGGCCTCGGCGACGGCAGGGCTGCCGCGCCACGACCGGCCGAGACCGCGCCCGCGGAGGCAATCCTGCGCAGCGCCGGCTGGCACGTGAGCGTGCTCGACGCAGGTACCCCGCTACCGGTCGCCTGGCAGCGACTCTCGCAGCCGCCAAGCGTGTTCGTGCGGCGCCCCGCCGCGGATCCCGCCCAGCCAGTGGCGGTCGGCGGAGCAGCGGACGGAGCGGGGGGCGCAGCGCCGCAATGAACCTGCGTATGCCCGTCACCGCAGCGGCTGCTGTCGTGCTCGCGTCGCTCTCGCTCAGCGTTGTCGTGCAGGGCAACGGGTGGCTTGGCGGCGGCATTGGCGCGGCGATCGTGGTAGGCGCTGCGGGTCTCGCGTCCAGGATGCCGGGCCTGCGATTCTCGGTAACCGCCAGCATCGTGGTCCTGATCGGCGTCGTCCCGCTGCTGTTCTGGTCGAGCTGGCTTGCTCTGGTCGCCGCCCTGGTAATCGTGGCAGCGACGGCAGCGAGCGTGACAGGCAACCGGTCGCTCCGCAACTTCGCGGTCGTTGCGGTGTATCTGGCGGCGCTGCTGATCTACCTGAACCTGGCGTTCGCCGCGAGCCACGCCTACGGCTACGTGCTGCCGAGCCGCGCCTCGCTGGACTCTCTCGGCCAGCTCGTCCGGGGCGCCTTTGCCTCGTTCCGGGGCGCGCCTCCGGTGCCGGACAGCCGGGCGGTGAGCCTCGTCGCGACCGCCGGCATCGGTCTGGTCGCGATCCTGGTGGATCTGCTTGCGGTCCGGATGCGGCGGCCCGCGATCGCCGGGCTGCCCCTTCTGGCGCTGTTCAGCGTGCCGGTCGCCAGCGATCTCAAGACCTTCGGCGGCCTGCAGGCACTCACCTTCGCCGCCGGCATGGCCGGGTATCTCACGCTGCTCTCCACGGCCGGGCGGGAGCGGCTGCGGATGTGGGGTCATCTCGTCACGTTCAAGTACGTCCAGCCCGCCGATGAAGGGGGCAGCGGGCCCGACACCAAGCAGCTCGCTGCTTCTGGCCGGCGGGTCGGCCTGGTTGCCGTGTGCCTCGCCGTGATCATCCCCCTCGTGCTCCCGGCCGTGCGGCCCCACGATGTTTTTGCCACCGCGTCGACCGGCAGCGGCGGGGCAGCCGGCGGCGGCGGCAGCGGCAGCAACGGCAACGCCAGCGACCAGCTGGATGCCCTGCTGCAGGTTCAGCAGCAGCTCCAGGAGCACAAGCCGCAGCCAGTGCTGACGTATACCACCAGCGCAACCACGGGCCAGTACCTCCAGGTGTACGTGCTGAACTACGACAAGCAAGTGGACAACTGGCTACCGCAGATCACCGAGGGCGCTGGCTTTCGGTATGCGGTCGACAGCAAGCTGCCGTACCTGCCGCAGGGTCAGCTTCCCAGCACCAGCGTCAGCACGGTCGCGACCACTATCACGCTGAACAAGGACCAGAGCGCGCCCGGCGGAACCGGGTTCCTGCCCGCTCCGTATGCGCCGGTCAGGCTCGTGACTGGCACCCCCGGCTGGGCCGAGCTGCCGGGCTCGCTCATGGTGTTCAACACGGCCGTGCCGCTGGGCGGGCTGCGGTACACGGTGACGAGCAGCGTGCCCGATCCCACGGCCGCGCAAATCGACAACCCTCCGATCGGGACGCCCACCTCGATCATGAACGAGTACGGCACGTATCAGGGGCCGGACAGCGCGCGGCTGGCCGGAATCGCCCGTCAGCACAC
Source organism: Streptosporangiaceae bacterium (assembly GCA_030037785.1). Lineage (GTDB taxonomy): Bacteria > Actinomycetota > Actinomycetes > Streptosporangiales > Streptosporangiaceae > JAJYUU01. The sequence continues at coordinate 5,057 of JASHQA010000206.1, read as the reverse complement.
TGGCGGTGCGTCCACCGAACTGCAGGCCGCGCTTGACCTGCAGAGCTGGTTCACCTCCGGCAGCTTCCGCTACAGCCTCAAGCCGGACCTGCCGTCGTCGCACTGGCTGCTGACGTTCCTCACGACCGACAAGCGGGGCTACTGCCAGCAGTTCGCGTGGGCGTTCGCCGTGCTGGCCAGGCTGGTGGGCATCCCGTCCCGCATCGTCGTCGGGTACACCGGCGGCACGCTAGGCGCACACGGCAGCTGGCAGGTCACCACGGCGGACGCACACGCGTGGCCAGAGCTCTACTTTCCTGGCGAGGGCTGGCTCCGGTTCGAGCCGACCCCGCACGGCACGACGGGCCAGGGCACCGCGGTCGCGCCGCCGTACGCGAGCGGCGCGGCCGGCGGCAGGCTCCCGGCCACGAAGCCCCGCGGTGGAACGGGCTCAGGCGGCTCGGCCGGTTCCGGGCACGCAGCCGGAGCGCCTGGCCTCAATCGCTTCAGTCACCTGCAGTCAGGCGGTGCGGCGCCACTGCCCGCGGTCCGCGGCTCCGCCCTCTGGCTGCTGATTCTGATCCCCGTCCTCGCGCTGCTGCTGATCGGCACGCCGATGGTGACCCGCAGCCTGACCCGGCGGCGGCGCTGGCGGGCTGGCTCCGACGACGCCGCAGTCGCGGCCGCCGCGTGGCGAGAGCTGACCGACGACCTCACCGACTTCGGACTCAGCCGACTACCCGGTGAGACTCCGCGCGCCCTGGCCCGGCGAGTCCGCCGCGACGCCACTCTCAACGCGGCGTCCGCCGAGGCACTCAGCAGGATCGTTGCGGCCGTCGAACGCGCCAAGTACGCCCGACTGGCCGGACCGGCTTCCGGTCTGCGCGAGGATGTGCTGACAGTTCGCCGGGCCCTGGCAGCTAGCGTGCCAGCGCGGCAGCGCATCCGCGCCCGGCTGCTGCCGACGTCCACGCTGACCGCTGCGCAGCACGCGCTACAGCGCGTCGGCGACGCGCTGACCTGGCTGGATACCTCCTTGCCGACCCTGCGGCGGCAGCTCGGCAGGGCCGAACCGCGGTCAGCCGACTGACCAGCCTCGCGCCGGCAGCGGAGGACGCTGCCTATCGGCCGTTGCGTTCCTGACGGTGCCGCCAGCGCTCCTCTAGCCGCTCCATCAGCCCGGAACTCGCAGGCCTGGCCGCCCGGCCCCGCCGACGACGGCTGCGCGCGCGCTTGCGGTCCGTGGCCACCAGGGCGGCCATCCGCCGGTAGCTCGCGATGACCCAGACGCTGCTCAGCAGCATGACGGCGAAGCCCGCCACGGACAACCAGGCATATTTGAGGAATATGCCGGCAACCAGGGCTCCCGCACCGAGCAGGAACCCGACAGCGGCCTCCTGGACCCTCCGCCGGTAGTGAACCTTAGGATCCTTGGCCCGCATGGCCCGGGCAAGGCGCGGATGATCGGCATAGAGCGCCTGCTCAATCTGCTCGAGCTGGCGCTGCTCGTGCTCAGAGAGCGGCACTGTGCCTCCCATCGACCTCTCGGCCCAATGCTCTCCGCACCACGGCCGTTTCTTTACGCCCAGAATACGAGCGCCGGGGCGCACTGTGGAAGGGTACGGCTGAGCGGGGGGGAATCAGTCTTGGCTGGCCTGGCCATGCCGCCGACGGCCCACGTCAGCGGAATTCCCTCCAGCCTCACCCGTCTCGATGAGGGCGGCCGGCCGGACCGCGTCCGGACCGAATCGGCCGCTGATCCGGTCAAGGGCGGACTCGGCGTCGCGCCAGGCGGCGCCGCGCTCCCCAAGGGTGAGCTGGGTCGCCGTAGTCGCTGCGGGCACCAGGCCGACCGCCCGAACCCCCACAAGCCGGAGCCGAGCCTGCCCGCTCAGGCCGGAGGCGGCGTACAGCGCGCAGGCGGTGGCGTAGATCTGCTGCGTTTCACTGGTCGCCGCTGGGAGCGTTCTTGATCGCGTGATGGTGGTGAAGTCGGACTTGCGAAGCTTGATCGTGATCGTCCGAGCTGCGAGACTGCCCGAGCGCAGTGCCCTGGTGGTCCGCCGGGATAGCCGCAAGAGTTCCCGTCGCACGGTCGCGGCGTCGCTGATGTCGACCTCGAACGTCTGCTCCGCGCCGACGCTCTTCTCTCGCACCGAGGACTCAACCGGGCGCGCATCACGACCGTCCGCCAGCGCGTGCAGGTGGGCCGCTGCCGCCTTGCCCAGGTCACGCTCCAGCACCCCGAGCGGCGCGGCAGCGATGTCCCCTACCGTCCGCAGCCCGAGCCGGGCCAGGGTCTGCCGGGTCTTCTCCCCTACCCCCCACAGCGCGGAGACCGGCAGGGGACGCAGGAATTCCACCGCGGTGCCGGCCGGGATCACCAGCAGCCCGTCTGGCTTACAGCGCACGGATGCGAGCTTGGCGAGGAACTTGTTTTCGGCTATTCCCACTGAACAGGTGATCTGCTGCTGCTCAGCCACCTGCGCCCGGATCCGCCGCCCGATCGTTGCCGGAGATCCGAGCAGCCGGATAGCGCCCGACACATCGAGGAAGGCCTCGTCGAGCGAGATGGGCTCCACGAACGGGGTCACGGCCCGGAAGATCGCCATGACCTCCCTCGAGACCGCGCCGTAGGCGGCGTGGCGAGGCGGAATGATCGTCGCCTGCGGGCATAGCCTGCGCGCCCGCGACATCGGCATCGCAGACCTGACCCCGAAGGCGCGGGCCTGATAGGTGGCCGAGAGCACGACGCTGCGGCCGGACAGTCCGCCCACGATCACCGGCCGGCCGGCCAGGTCGGGCCGGTCCCTGACCTCCACGCTGGCATAGAACGCGTCCATGTCGACGTGCAGGATGTGGCAGCCGGAGTCAGCTACGGGTCTCACCTGCCTCACCCGCCGCCCTGCCACCTATGCCGATCGCCTGCCGTCTCCGGCCGACTGTAGTGGCTGGTGCTGACAGTTCACTAGCACGTCTGGCCGGGCAACGCACGCCAGCCAGAGGAGTCCGGCTTGCCGGTCACAACGCCAGCGTGGGCCGCACCTGCAACAGCCTGCCGAGCAGGCCATTCACAAAGCCGGGCGAGTCGTCGGTGGATAGCTGCCCGGCCAGCACGACAGCCTCGCTGATCGCCACGGCGTCTGGCACGTCGTCGCTCCAGAGCAGCTCGTACGTGCCGATGCGCAGCACGTTGCGGTCGACAGCCGGCATCCGGTCCAGGGTCCAGCCCTGCGAGTACGCCGCGAGCAACGCATCGATCTGCGGGGCGTGCTCGTGCACGCCCCGCACCAGCGCGGCGGCGTAGTCCGAGACGGGCGGATCGGCCGCCGCGGTGCGCTCCGCGAGCAGGTCGAGCACTGGTACGCCCCTGACCTCGGCCTCGAATAGCAAGTCCAGTGCCCGCTTGCGGGCCTTGCTGCGCGCTGGCATCCTCGCGGTCGATGCGGGTAGCGGTCAGGCCCGGCCGAGGTAATCGCCGGTGCGGGTGTCGACGCGGATCTTCGCGCCCGTGGTGATGAACAGCGGCACCTGGATCTGGGCACCCGTCTCCAGCGTGGCCGGCTTGGTGCCGCCGGTCGACCGGTCACCCTGCAAGCCGGGATCGGTGTGCTGGACGGTGAGCTCGACCGCGGCGGGCAGGTCGATGTACAACGGGGTGCCGTCGTTGAACGCGATGGTGACCATCTGCTCTTCCAGCAGGTAGTTGGCGGCGTCGCCGACCACGGCCGCGGAAATGTGCGGCTGATCGTAGTCCGTCGTGTCCATGAACACGAAGTCGTCGCCTTCCCGGTACAGGTACTGCATCTCGCGCCTGTCGACCGTCGCGACCTCGACCCGCACGCCGGCGTTGAAGGTCCGGTCAACGACCTTGCCGGACAGCACGTTCTTCAGCTTGGTGCGCACGAATGCGCCGCCCTTGCCGGGCTTGACGTGCTGGAACTCCACCACGTTCCACAGCCCGCCGTCGATGCTGAGGGTCATGCCGTTCTTGAGGTCGTTGGTGGTGGCCACGTCTGCTATCTCCTGCATGCGTCGGGCACCGCCGTGCTGACGTCACAGCACCAGCAGTTCCCTGGTAGTCGCGATGAGTGTCGCTGGTCCCGCCGCGCGAACCACGACGGTGTCCTCGACCCTGACACCACCCTTGCCGGGCAGGTATATTCCGGGCTCCACCGTGATCGGGACCAGTTCGGCTAGCTTACCCGTCCGGCCGGGCCCGAGCATCGGCGCTTCGTGCACCTCGAGCCCGACGCCGTGCCCGAGGCCGTGTCCGAAATGGCCACCGTGGCCAGCCGCGTCGATGACGCCGCGAGCTGCGGCGTCGACGTCGGCCACGCTGGCACCGGACCGCGCTGCGGCTATGCCCGCCAGCTGCGCCGCCGCGACTAGGTCGTAGATGTCCCGCTGCCAGGGCTCCGGCGACCCGATGCACACCGTCCTGGTCATGTCCGCGTGGTATCCGCGGTAGCGCGCGCCGCAGTCGATGACGACCAGGTCTCCACGCTGCAGCGCGCGATCGCCGGGGGAATGATGCGGGATCGCGCCGTGCGGGCCGCTGGCCACGATGGTGTCGAACGCCGGCCCGTCGGCCCCGAGGTCGACCATTGCCCGCTCGAGCCGGATGGCGATCTCTCGCTCGGTCCGGCCCGGCTCGATCGCACCGAGCGTCGCGGCAAACGCCTCGTCCGTCAGCGAGCAAGCACGGGTCAGCAGCGCGATCTCGGTCGGATCCTTGATCATCCGCAGTTCCTCGACCAGGTGACCGAGCGGCACCAGGCGCGGCCGGTCCGGCTGCGCGACGAGCGCTGAGTGCTGCTCGACCGTCATCTGCTGCGCCTCGAACGCCAGCGTCCGCCAGCCGCGCTCGACGGCGAGCCTGGCCAGGGCCGGCGCGAGCTCGCGCTCGACCACGAGCTCGACGTCCGGGCAGTCCCTCCTGGCGGCTTCCGCGTACCGCGAGTCGGTGCCGAGCACAGCCGGGCCGTCCGCAGGCAGCAGCATGGCCATATTGGAGCTGACCAGGCCGGACAGGTAGCGGACGTTGGGCAGGCTGGTGATGAGCGCGGCAGCCGCCG
>JASHQA010000205.1 GCA_030037785.1 Streptosporangiaceae bacterium | reverse complement strand
GCCGTCCGGGTCCCGCTCGGCCGCCGCCGCGAGCAGCCGCGGAATGGTGCCTGCGTAGCGCGCGCCCGCACCGGGCTCCGGCAGCTCGCCCGCCCGCGTCAGAACCGTCACGAAGCGCAGCCAGTCCGGGTGTAGACCGAGGTCAGGTCGTAGTCCTTGTCCGGCCCGGTGACCTGCCACACCTCGGTGAACGAGTCCGCGGAAAGCCAGGTAACGGTGACGGCGTAGCGATCAGCGCGGCACGGGTGCACGGCGCGGCAGCCGCCAGTCCGCAGGTCGAGGCGGTAGAACTCCCGGCCGTCGACGAACCGGACGTCGGCGCTGCCGTCGCTGCAGCCGTAATACAGCAGGCTCCGGCTGGCCGGCCCGTGACGCCCGCCAAACCGCAGCTCGCCCTGCTCAGAGAGCTCCAGCGCGCGGCCGTCCAGGCCGTCCGGCACCGCCGAGTCAGGCTCGGTCGCGTCCGGCACCGCCGAGTCAGGCTCGGTCGCGTCCGACCCTGCAGAGTCCGGCACTGCCGCGGCGGACCCGCGCGGCGGCCGGAAGCTAGCCCGCCCGCGGAACGAGCCGGCGATGCCGGTGCGGTGGTCGGCGATCTCGCGCGCCACGTCCCAGTCACCGGCCAGGTAGCCCAGCGTGCCGTCGGGTAGCTGCGGGTGCACGGCGTCGCCGCCGCGGCCAATCAGGGCCGTCGGCGCGCACTCAGGCGCATGTACGGTCACGGCCGCACGATACCCGTATCCGCGTGGGCCACCCTCGCCGGGTTCGTCGGCGCGCTGGCGCAGGTCTCGATCCACCTGTCGTTCACTCCGGTGCCGATCACGGGCCAGACGCTCGGGGTACTGCTGGCCGGCACCGCTCTCGGCTGGCGCCGCGCAGCCGCCGCGCTGGGGTTGTACGCGATCGCTGGCGTCGCCGGCGTGCCGTGGTTCGCCGGTGGCACGGCCGGGTACGCGAGCGCGTCGTTCGGCTACATCGTCGGCTTCTTCTTCGCCGCTTCCGCGCAGCGGCCGGGTCGTCGCCCGAGTGACCCAGCGGGCGCCACTCCCGCGGCCGCCCCTGCCAGGCCCACCGCATGACGCCCGAACAGCGCTATCCGGACTCGGGCGTCCGGGCCAGCGCGGACCGAAGCCGGACCAGGCCCGCGAGCACGTCCAGCTCCGCGGCCAGCGCAGACCGTCCGCGCCGCGTGATCCGCACCCAGGTGCGCGGCCGCCGGCCCGCGTAGCCCTTCTCGACTTCGACCAGGCCAGCCTCCTCCAGCACGCTGAGGTGCCGGGACAGGTTGCCCGCCGTCAGGCCCAGCGTCTCGCGCAGGTAGCCGAACTCGGCCCGCTTGGCCTCCGCCGCGATGGTGAGGATGCCGAGCCGGTGCCGCTGGTGCACGATCTCGTCGAGCCCGTTCGTGGGGTGCTCGGTCACCGGCTCAGCCCGCCGCCGAAGCCGGTTCGGCTGGCGGCCGGTAGTGCCGCTGCCCGACCCAGGCGCCCGCCCCCGACAGCAGCAGCACCAGGCCGGGCAGCAGCACGTTCGGCAGTTCGCTCGCGGCCGGGGTGAGGCTCACGCCGAACCAGTTGGAGAAGACGTTCTCGGTGTCATACAGGCTGGCTACCAGGGCCAGTGCCAGGTACCCGGCTGCGATCGCGGCGAGGCCCACGCTGCGCTCAGCCCAGGCCAGGAAGCACAGCCCGACGCCGATGAGCACGAACGGGAACGTGCCCCTGAGCACGAGATCGGCGGGCACGCCGGGCGTGAACAACCGCACCCCGTGGACGTGCTGGGCAATCACCGGGAGCAGCAGCGCCAGCGCGACAATGACCAGGCCCGTGATCAGGTAGCCGCGAGCGGGCGTGCGCAGACCGACCCGGTTGCCGCGCCAGCGGTACCAGATCACGGTCGCCGCGACCCCGAGCAGCAGCGCGCCGAGCCAGTAGTACGCGGTACCTCTGAAGCTTGTCGGCCCGACCCCGCCAAGGTAGAAGCTCTGCAGGAACGCCGGGCCGGGCGGGCGCGAGTAGGTGGCCGTCCCCCTCGGGAACTGGTTCAGGTAGAACGGCACCGATGCGCAGGTCAGCAGGCCGAACAGCACCAGCGGGAACCAGTACGCGTGCCGCGCCAGCCGGGCCCGGCGCCGGATGGCGCGCACCTCGCCGAGTAGCTCGCCGGGATCCGCCGAGCCGCCCCGCCCGCCGCCGCCAGCCTCGCCGGAATCCGCCGAGCCGCCCCGCCCGCTGCCAGCCTCGCCGGCGTCGTGCTCCGCACCGTCAGCCGGGCCAGCCTCGCCGTTTCCGCTCACCACCGCTCCTTTTGTGCCTGCATCAGATTTGCACGGCAAACTAGTTGGCGTCAAGCTCCCTTCGAGCGGCGATTTGCGTGCACACCGGAGCGCGGCCAAGGATGACGTGATGAGCACCGCGGAACTGCCGGACGGGGCGCACTGGCTCGCGGGCGTCCGCCGTCTTGCAGTCCTCACTGGCGCGGGCATCTCGACCGATAGCGGAATCCCCGACTTCCGCGGTCCTTCCGGCCTGTGGACCAGGGATCCGGCCGCCGAGAGGATGTCCACCTATCAGGCTTACGTCACCGATCCGGCCCTCCGCCGCCGCTCCTGGCAGACCAGGCTCACGCACCCGGCGTGGACCGCCGAGCCCAACGCCGCGCACCTCGCGCTGGCGCGGCTCGCGGCCCGCCTCGACACCTGGGTCATCACCCAGAACATCGACGGCCTGCACCAGCGCGCGGGCGTCGCCGACGACCGCGTGCTGGAGTTGCACGGCACCATGCACGGCGTCATCTGCGTCGGCTGCGGAGCCCGGACCGCGATGGCCGACGCGCTCGCCAGGGTGCGAGCCGGGGAGGGCGATCCGTCGTGCGTCGACTGCGGCGACATCCTCAAGTCGGCCACCGTGATGTTCGGCCAGGCACTCGACGCCGACGTGCTGGCCCTGGCTGGCGAGGCGGCGCGCGCGGCCGACCTGTTCCTCGCCATCGGCAGCACCCTCATCGTCGAGCCCGCCGCGTCGCTGTGCGCGGTCGCGGTTCGCTCAGGCGCCCGGCTGGTGATCGTGAACCGCGATCCGACGCCCTACGATCCGATCGCGACGGCGGTGCTGAGGCAGCCGATTGGATCGGCGGTCCCGGCGATCGCGGAACGGCTGCTGGCCGACCGGGACCAGTCCGCCTGAGGCGGCACTCGCCGGTTGCGCCCCGGTCAGGGCACGACGGTGACCGGCCACTTCCCGGCTCGCACGAGCCGCACGGCGAGCGAGCCGACGAACCGGTGACCGGCGTGCGCGGACGCGCCGACGACGATCAAGTCCGCCCGGACCTCGTCCGCTACCCGGCGGATTTCGCTGAACGGGTCACCTCGGGCGGCCACGAACGTGACGGAGATGCCCAGCTCGACCCCGAACTCCAGAGCCCGCCGTTCCATGTCCTCGGCGCTGGCCCGGAAGGCCTCGTGCCTCGCAACGGCCAGGGATGCCCCGGCCGGACCCGCCGCGCCGAAGGAGGCCAACGGCGACACGAACACCGCGACCAGCCGGGCGCGCTGCCGACGCGCGAGTCCGGCCGCGTACCAGCCGGCTCGGCTAGAGGTGGTGGAGTCGTCGACACCGACGACAATCACCGACGGTCCGTCGGTGCCCAACTCGAAGCCGCCGGCCTCGTCTGCCGCACCGCCGCCCATACCCCCGGAGTTTAGGGCGGTTCAGCCGGATCAGCGGCGCGCACGATCGTGGCGGCGAGTCGGGCCCCCACGAGCGCCGCGGCGCTCAGCCAGCCCGGCCCACGGCAGTCCCCCGTTCGCTCCGCCAACGTTGCCGGCCAGCCGGTCCAGCACGTCCCCGAGCGCGGCAAGCTCCGCGTCGTGGAAGCCGCGGCGCAGTTGCTGATCGAACGCAACCGCTGCGTCGGCGAGCCGTACGAACGCGGCCTCACCGACGTCGGTCAGGCGCACGACGTGGATCCGGCGGTTGGCCTGGTGCCGCTGCCTCGTGATCAGGCCCTCGGCCTCCATCGCGTTGAGGTGATGAGTCAGGGTGGCTTCCCTGATCCCGACCGCCTCGGCCAGCTCACGCTGGTTTGCCAGTTGCTGGGTCTTGATGTTGAGCAGCACGAGCCAGACCGGCAG
>JASHQA010000204.1 GCA_030037785.1 Streptosporangiaceae bacterium | reverse complement strand
CCGGGCCTGACGGCCGTGTCCGCCGGGCCTGACGGCTGTGTCGGCCGACGGCTGCGCCACTACGCTGGCTGCACGATGAACTCCGATCGCGCGCAACAGCCCGGCGCACCGGCTCCGGGCTCGTCCTCGGCGCCCGCGGGCACGGCCGAGCTGCGATCTCGGGCTGCCGGACTCCGGCAGGCGGCCCAGCTACCGCGCGCGGAGCCCAGGCTCCTGCTGGCCGCGGCGCTGGCGGAACTGGACGCGGCCGTTGCGGCACTGGACAGCGCCGACGGCCCGGCCGAAACCGGCACCGACGGCCGGGACCAGGCCGGCGCGCATGCCGACCGCAGGCTGCTGCACGCGGTGTTCACCGCCACCCCGATGCCGTTGTGCGTGGTCGATCGCGACGGCACGGTGCTGCGCGCCAACACGGCCGCCAGTGAACTGCTCGGCGCCGGCCCCGGCTACGCGACCGGCCGGCCACTAGCCGCGCTCGTGGAACCTGCGGCCAGGGCCGCCCTCCGGTCACAGCTCGCGGCCGCGCTGCGCACCGGCGCGGTCGCGCAGGTTTCGTGCGGCGTGCTCGGCAGCGACGGTGCGGTGCCGTCCACGCTGCTCGTCCAGCCGCTGGTCGTGCGCGGGGACGCCGACCGCCTACTGGTGGCGCTCGCCAGGGACGCTGGCCCGCCCAGCGGGAGCGCGCGCCGCTCGGCGCCCGATGCGGCGGACGACGCGGCGCTGGTGAGCTCCGTCCGCCGCCTCGACGTGCTGGCCGACGCGGCGAGGCTCCTGCTGGAGGCCACCACGGTGAGCGAGTCCGTGCTGCTGCAACGGTCGGCTCGACTGCTGGCGGACGCGCTGGCTACCTGGGTGATCGTCGACCTGCGTCGTCGGGGCGAGCTGCGACGGCACTACGTCGCCGGTCCTGACGACCCGGAGTCGGCCAACCTGACCCAGGTCGCGGCGGCGGCACAGCCCGCGCCCGGCTCGGTGCCCGACCAGGTGGCGACGTCGGGACGGGCACTGCTGCTCAGCCACGTCGCCGACGACCTCGTCCTCGGCGTCAGCCCCGACGGCCTGCCGCTGCTGACGATGCTCGACGCCGCCAGCGTGGTGTCCGTGCCCGTGACCGACGGCGCTGCCGAGCATGGCGTGCTGACTCTCGTCCGGCGGGTCGGCGACGGACAGTTCGGCATCGCTGACGCCGCGCTTGCCGAGGAGATCGGGGCGCTGCTCGGTCGTGCCATCGCTGCCCGCCGGACCCTCCACCAGCGGACCGAGACAGCTGACGCGCTGCGCGCCAGCCTGCTGCCGCCGGTGCTGAAGTCGGTGCCGGGTGTCGAAATCGCGTCCGCGCACCTCGCGCCGACGAGAGGCCGTGAGGTGGGCGGCGACTTCTACGATGTCTACCCGACGCCCGGAGGCTGGGGCGTCGCCATCGGCGACGTGTGCGGCAAGGGCGAGGATGGCGCCGCGGCCACCGCCGCGGCGAGGCACGCCATCCGGGTGCTCGCGCACTCCGACCCCGATCCGGTCCAGGTGCTGCGCGGCGCGAACGAGATCATGCTCGCCGAGGAGTTCGGCGGACGCTTCGTGACCGCGAGCGCGGCGCACCTCAGCTGGCGCGACGGCGTGCTGCACATCGTGCTCGCAAGCGCGGGTCACCCTGGCCCGGTCCTGATCAAGCCCGACGGCCGGGCGCAACTGCTGCCCGGCGGCGGTGTGCCGCTCGGCATCTTCGCCGACCCCGAGCCGGCCGGCCGCGAGCTACAGCTAGCTGCCGGAGACATCCTGTTCTTCTACACCGACGGGCTGGCCGATGCGCGCAGCCCGCAGGCAACGTACCTGGAAGAGAGACTCGCCGATAGCCTCGCCCAGCTAGCCGGGCGGCGGGCCGCCGACGTCGTCTCGGACATGCGCACCCTCGTGCTGGAGTTCTGCGCCGGGGTGCTGCGCGATGACCTGACGATGCTCGTGCTGCGCGCCGAGACCAGGCCGGCCGGGTAAGCGCCGTTTACACACCGGGCCTAGCGGGAAGCTCTCGGGCGGAAGCTGGCGGGCCGGACCGGCGGAGACGATGGGGCAGGCGACATCGGCGAGCGGGCCCGCCATCGTGCTCGGCGGTGGCGGCGTCTTCGGCGCCACCCAGGTGGGCATGCTGCGCGCGCTGCTCGAGACCGGCATCCGGCCGGGACTGGTCGTGGGCACCAGCGTCGGCGCCATCAACGGCGCCGCTATCGCCGCCGATCCGAGCATGGCAGGAGTGGAGAACCTGGCCGCACTGTGGACCTCGCTGGTCGAGGCCGGGATGTTCACCGAAAACATGCTGGCCCGCGCCAGCACGCTGGCCAGGTCCCGGACGCACCTGTACTCGCCGACACCACTGCGCAGGCTGCTCACCGCCCACCTGCCGGCCACCTTCGACGAACTCGCCGTCGACTTCCAGTGCGTCGCCGCGAGCATCGAGCGCGCCAGGGCGCACTGGTTCGCCAGCGGCAGCGTTACCGAGGCGGTCATGGCCTCAGCAGCCGTCCCTGGCCTGCTGCCGCCGGTCGTGATAGACGGCGAGCACTTCCTCGACGGCGGACTCGTGCACTCCATCCCGGTCGGGCGGGCGCTCGCGCTCGGCGCCATGGACATCTACGTGCTGCACGTGGGCCGCATCGAGCAGCCGCTGAAACCCCCGCGGTCGCTGTGGGACGTCTGTCTCACCTCCTTCGAGCTGGCCCGTCGCCACCGGTTCGGCGAGGAGATGGCCAACCTGCCTGCCGACGTTCGGGTGCACGTGCTGCCGAGCGGCGAAGACGCGATGCCCCTGGTATCGATCCGCTATCGCAGCGCGCGGGCGGTCGCTGCCCGGATGCAGCGCGGCTACCAGGCTGCCGTCGAGTACCTGTCAGCCCAGCCGGACATCACGTGAGACCGCCGCCGACGGTCGTCCGCCGTGCCGTGATCGATCCGGTGTGGCCGCCGGTCGCTGCCGCCGTGGCGCTCGTGCTGCTGCTGGTGGCTGCTGTCAGCGCGCTAGCCGCGCCGCTGACCAGCAGGCGACGGCTGCTGCGATTCTCGCTCCTCGGCGCGCTGTACCTGATCCTGGATGCCAGCCTGGTCGTCTGCTGCGCCGTGCTGTGGCTGCGGCGCCCGCTGGCCAGCCGCCGGGACGCCGCGCGCTGGTCTCGGCGGCATCAGGCGCTGCTGCGCAGCTCGCTAGCCCTGCTGCTCGCCGCCGCGAGGCGGCTGCTGGGATTCCAGGTGGAGGTCCAGGAGCCTCCCGATCAGGACCGCATCGCCGGTCACCCGCTGCTGGTGCTGGCCAGGCACGGCGGGCCGGGCGACTCGTTCGCGCTCGTCGAGATGCTGATGTCGCGCTACCGCCGCCGACCGGCCATCGTGCTGACCGAGCGGCTGCGCTGGGATCCGGGCCTGGATCTGCTGGTCGGCCGGCTGCCGTCGTGTTTCGTCCGCCGCGGCCGAAAAGACGCGGTCACGACCCGGCTCACCGAGATGGCCAGGGACATGGATCGCGACGACGCCATCCTGCTGTTCCCCGAGGGCGGAAACTGGACGCCGGGGCGGCACCGGCGCGTCATCGCCCGCCTCACCGGCGCTGGCCAGCGACGCGCTGCCGCCGACGCCGCGAGCAACCCCAACGTGCTGCCACCGCGCCCGGCCGGGGTGCTGGCGTGCCTGGCCGGCCGCGGCGATCTGAACGTCGCCGTGGTCGCGCACACCGGCCTAGAGGACCTGGTGGGCCCGGTATCGATCTGGCGCGCCGTGCCGGTGAGCGAGCCGATGCTGGTCCGCTGGTGGTACGAGCCCGTGAAAGCGCTGCCGCGGAGCGCCGCGCGCCGCCGGGACTGGCTGCGGCTGCAGTGGGCGATCGTGGACTCCTGGATCGACGCGCGCAAGGCAGCGCGGATACCGCGGCGTCGTGACCGCGTCGGTGCGCAGGCTGAACCCGCCGGCGACGCCGTTCCCGACGCGCTCGCCGGCTCGAACCTCGACAGCTGACCGAACCGCGGCCGGATCGCCGGGCGGTCAGGTCACCGCGCCCGGCTGCATATCGTCGGAACTAGCGGGCAGTACGGGCCGCCGTAGCCGCGCGCCGCCGACGTCGTCGCGGCGGCCGGGACGCTCGCCGGATGCGACAGGAAGGCCCGCTGTGCTCGCCGCGCTGGTTCTCGCCGGGGTCATCTCGGCGCCCATCGGGACGCTGGGGCTGCTCGTGCACGCTCGCCAGCGGCGCCACACGGCCGGTGCCTGGCCTACCGCCCGGCGGTTCATCTTCGCCGTCGGCGGCACCATCGTGCTCGCCGTGGTCGTCGTGGCCGCCCTCCGGCTGCTCGGCGACTCCGAGCACCTCGCCGTCGACGCCGCGGCGGGCTTCATCGTGGCGAGCCTGGTGTGGCTGCCGGTGACGCGGCGATGGAACGCGCGCGGCCACCTGTGCTGGTCGTCGGCGATCTTCTTGTTCGTCGTGTACCTCGCGTTCGTGCTCCAGTGGACGCTGGACAGTCATCTCGGCACCGCGAGCACGATCGGCGGGCTGGTGCTCTGGCTGCTGGAGGTGTGTGCCGCGCTGCTCGCCTGCGCGTACCTGTGGGAGATCTGCGACGCGCTCGGGTCCGAGCACTGGCGCCGGCGGTCCATCCGGCCCGCACCCGGCGGCGTGCCCGACAGCGAACTGCCGTTCGTCAGCCTGCACGTCCCCGCTCACAACGAGCCGCCGGATATGGTGCTCGACACCTTGCGCTCGCTATCGCGGCTCGACTATCCGAACTATGAGATCGTCGTGATCGACGACAACACCGACGACGAGGAACTGTGGCGGCCGCTCGAAGCCTGGTGCGGCCGACACCGGGCAAAATTCGCGCACCTGCAGAACTGGCCGGGCTACAAGTCGGGTGCGCTGAACTACGCGCTGCGCGAGCTCACCGACGACCGGGCTGAAGTAATCGGCGTCGTCGACTCCGACTACCAGCTCAAACCCGGCTTCCTGCGCCGGTGCGCACCGCTGTTCGCCGACCCCTGGGTGGGCTTCACGCAGGCGCCGCAGGACTACCGGGGCTGGAATAGGTCCAAGTACTACCGTCGCCTGTACTACTCCTACCAGTACTTCTTCGCCGTCTCCCAGCCGTCGCGGAACGAGCGGGACGGGGCGATTTTCGCCGGAACGATGGGGCTGATCCGCCGGGTG
>JASHQA010000203.1 GCA_030037785.1 Streptosporangiaceae bacterium | reverse complement strand
GTCATCGCGAAGCTGGCGAGCGCACAGCCGCCGTGGCCGGTGTCCGCGCCTGCAATCACCGCGTGCATCGCGACGGCGTCGGCGACCGCTCTGACCGAGGTCGCTGCCTGGGCCACGGAGCTGGCGGCGGAGCGCGCGCATCTGCTTGCCAGGCTGGATGGACTGCCCTCCGTCCGCGTCGTGCCCGACCCATCGGCATCGTTCGTGCTGCTCGACACCGGGATCCCGGACATCCGTACCCAGCTGCACGCGCGCGGCTTCGCCGTGCGGCGCGGTGAGACGTTTCCTGGGCTGGCAGCAGGGTGGATCCGGGTAGCAGTCCGCGACGTCGACACGTCCGACCGGTTCGTGCTCGCGCTCAGGGAGGTCATCGGCCGTGCGTGAGGACGTGAGGACCGTCGCGGGGCGGGTCATCCTCGTTGGCGGCGGGCCGGGTGCCGAGGACCTGATCACCGTGCGCGGCTTGGACCGGCTGATGGCGGCGGATGTGGTCATCACCGACCGACTCGCGCCCGTCGGACTGCTCGCCCGGCTCGGCCCTCATGTGGAGATCATCGACGCAGCCCACCTGCCGGGTCAGCCGACGCTGACTTACGAGCAGATCATCAGTGTGATGATCGACCGGGCCCTCGCCGGGCGGACGGTCGTCCGGCTCAAGGGCGGTGACCCGTTCGTGTTCGCGCACGGTGCGCAGGAGGTCGAGGCTTGCGCCGCAGCAGGCATCCCAGTCGAGGTCGTACCGGGAGTGACCAGCGCAACCGCTGCGCCCGCGCTGGCCGGCGTACCGCTGACAAACAGCGACGGCGCGGCCGGCTTCACCGTCGTGTCAGGTCATCTGCACCCGAACGACCCGTCGTACCGCATCGACTGGGCAGCGCTCGCTCGCAGCGGAACCAACCTGGTGATCCTCATGGGCATGCGCCAGCTTCCGGCCATAGTCGACCGGCTGATCGCCGATGGCGTGGCTGCTGACGCTCCCGCCGCTTGCGTGGCTAGCGCCAGCCTCACCGGGCAGCGCGTTGTCCGGACCACACTCGGTGAGCTGCCAGCAGCCGTCCAGGCAGCCGACCTGACCAACCCTGCAACCGTGATCATCGAGACTGCCCGGACCTCGGGCGACACCGCCGCGGCAGTGCGCTGCGCTGCGTGCGTCGGGACGGCGGGATTTGAACCCGCGACCCCTTGATCCCCCAGTCCGAGGCGCACTGTCCGGCCACTCTGACCGGGACCGGCTACAGCCGTCCAGTCCAGGTCACGACGCCCCCCATCCCGGCTAGTCCCCATCAGTCCGGCGAGCCGCGCCGTGGTCTGTGACACGGATGTGCCACGGCTGCCCGCCACGCCCCGCTCAGTAATCAGGCGGCCCGGCCGCGCATGTGCGTGCGCGCGCCGGGCCTTGGCATCCGACCTGACAGGAGGACGGAACCAATGAACACCACTCCATCACACCGCGGGGCACCGCTGCACGTGGCGACGTGGGGCGAGACCGTGCGCCACGGCGGCAGCCTGCCCGGCGCCGTCCGCCTGGTCATCGGCGGCCAGGACGCCGGGTCGGTCTACCGGGCAGGTTCCAGCTGGGCGGCCCGGGTGACCGGCGAGACCGCTGCGACCCTTCACGCCACTGCCGGGGACGCGCTCACCGCTGTCGTGCTCTCACCGCGGGGACGCCGGCTGGGCTGGCGGGCCGCCAGTCGCATGACCTTCACCCTGGCCGCGAGCCAGGTGCTCACGGAGGCAGGCCGGGCATGACCGGGGAACGGGACCGCTACCGGTCACTCACCACCGCGGCGGTGCTGCTCGTCGCGGCGATCGCCGCCGTCGTGTCCTACATGCATGTCGTCAGCCTGGCCATCCGGTTCGGCCAGCCGCCCGCCGCCGCGTACCTGCTGCCGGTCAGCGTTGACGGCCTGGTCGCGGTGTCCAGTCTCGTCATGCTCCGTTCGGCCCGGCTCGGCGTCTCCGCGCCGTGGCTGGCCCGGACGGGGCTGGTGCTCGCGGTCGGTGCGACGCTGGCGTGCAACGTGGCCTACGGGCTGCCGCACGGCGCACCCAGGGCGCTGCTGTCCGGGTCGCCCGCTGTCGCGTTCGTCGTGTCCGCGGAGATGGCCATTGGCATTGCGCCTGCGACCGACGCGGACGCGCGGCAGACGGCCGAACTGGTCGACCGCCTCGACCCGCTGCCCGACATGGACGAGATGCTTGACCGGTACGACACTGAGCAGGTGGTCGGGCTGCTCGACCGCCTCGACCCGCGTTACGGGTGAGCGGCGCGCAAGAAGGCAGACATTGAACTCGTGGCGGGTCTACATCCAAGCCAGCGGCGATGACGGCCCGCGCGTCAGCAGATTCGCCCTCGGCGTGCTCGTCGGCATCCTCGCCACCCACGGCGGGACCGTGACAGGCCGGAGCGGGCGCCGTTCCTGGGGCGCCACCTTAAGCGTAGAGGCGGTCGACGCAGGCGAAGCACTCCTGATCGCCGCGGCGGTCGTGGCCAGTGCCAGCGCCGAGGCCGGGCTCTCAGGCTGGCCCGTCGTCCGTGCTGAAGTCGTCCGCGAAGACCTGCTGCACGACTAGCGGGCGACTTGCATCACGGCCCATGGTGATGCGGTGCGGTGTCGTGCCGGGCTGGTCATGCGGTACGCAAGAGGCGTCGGTGCGCGCCGCGACGGGGTGTCGACCGCCGTCCCGTCAGCGGACCCGTTCACCTGACAGACCGGGGCGCTAATCCGGCGGCGAGTCCCCTGGGTCAAGGGCCCGGAGGGCTCCGCGTGGGTCCCTTTCCCACCGGTTGCCCGCAGCATCGGTGAACTCGACACTGACGGAGGTGCTCTCGTCCCGATTGCCGGCCGTGGTACTGGCCTGCTCGGGGGGCAGGGTGAACTGCTGCGAGCGGGGAGCGATCACCCGGATGGGCTCAGCATCGGTGACGCGGCGCGCTGGCTGCAAGGTCGAGGAGAGTCCGTCGCCTGCGGCGGTGAGATGGAAGGTGACGCGTACGTCGTAGATTGGCAGGCCCGACTCGTTGCGGACAGTGGCACCCCACATGTTGATCCGCGGCCCGTTAGGGAAGGGACTGCTGCTGGTGCTGTGTCCGAACCAGGCGGCTACCTGGGCTGCCTGGCCTCGGTGGCGCTCGTCGGCTTCCCGTTTTCGTTCGGTCAGGGACTCGGTCAGTTCCTGCGCCTGGAGTTCGAGTACCTGGGTTTGCTGCTTGCTGAATGCCTGCTGGCCGGCTAGTTGCTCCCGTTGCGCGTCGAGCTGGCCGGACTGGATTTCGAGCAGGCTGGCCTGGTCGGCGACCTCCTGGGACTGCTTGCGGAACGCCCTGATCGCGAAGACGGCGGTGACGATCGCGAAGATGGCGAGCACGCCGGTGAACCCCGCTGTTAGCCATGCCGCGGCTAGCACTGCCCCTCCAGATCGGTTATCGGATGAATGCATGTGACGCGCTGCCGCCGCGATTAGGTCACCTGGGCGGTGACTTTCGCGGTCAGGTTGCTGGCTCGTCGGGTTTCGGGCCGGTGCGGATCGACTGGTCAAGCTGCACAGCGGCGGCGGGCCAGTCGGTGTTATGCGGGAACCGCTGGGTGTGCTGCCGGTAGACGTAGTAACGGTTGTCGTGCCGGTCGGTGAACCGGACGATCGGGTACGGCTCGAAGAGCTGCGCGGGGATCTCAGCCCACATCCGGATCACGGTGCGCCCGTTCTCGATGACGGGCTCGTCGCCGCTGTGACCCGCGGGCCGCAGCGCGACGCTGCCGCTGGAGTTGTGGACGATCTGCGCCTCGACCTGGCGGAACTGGTAGGCGGCCGGCGCGCTGATCACCAGCTGGTGGGTGTAGTCATGGCCAGGCGAGGATGCGTGCTGTGCCTGGCCCTGGGCGCCACCGGGTATGACCTGGACGGTCACCTGGCGGGCGTCGGCGTCCTGCCGCTCGCGCTGTTCGGCGCGTAGCCGGGCTTCCCACTTCTGGTCGGCTTCCCGGCGGAGCTGATCCTCGCGCTGCCGGTCCTGGCGGCGCAGTTCGGCGTCATGCTCGCGGTCTTCTCTGCGCCGGTCGGAGTCCCACTGGCGGTCCTCCTGACGGCGTTTCGTGTCACGCTTCCGGTCGGTGCGGGCCATCCACACCGTGACGATGATCGTCGCGATGGCAGCGGCGGCAAGCGCGAACCCGGCGATCGCCGCGAGCGCCGTCCACTGCAGCAGGCTAAGACGGAGGAATGACATGGCGGCGTCACCCGCCGAACGGGTCGGAGTCATCGCGAGGCTCCCTGGCATCGATGATGGCCTGCCTCAGACGGCGCAGATCGCTGCTCGCGGTGTAGAACCGGCCGCGCTTCTCGCCGCCAGGTGCGAGCCAGTTGTCATCGGCAAGGCGCTGCAGGTCCCTGGAGGCAGTTGGTGCGGTAATCGGCTCGCCGCCTGTCTCTTCAAGGGCTGCCCGGTAGATGGCGTTGCGCACCCGGAATCCGTTCGCGGCATCGTAGAGGGGTACCAGAACCCGTTCCGGGTATCCGTGGCGCTTTGCGATCTGCTCAAGCTCCAGCCACAACCGTTCTGTCTCTTTGACGCGGCGGAGCGTAGTGCGTGCCTGCCGCAGGTGGGCGGTGAGGTTGAACCGCACCCACGGGCGGGCGTCATTGCCGGGGTGCCAGGACCCTTGGCCGACCTTGCCCAGCACGTCGTAGTAAGCCTGGGTGTTCCGGCCGAGGTATTCCTCGATGCTCATGAACACGGGGGCGAGTACGCCACCGCGCGCCAGAACGAGGCTCTGAAGGCACCGGGCCATGCGGCCGTTACCGTCGCGGAACGGGTGGATCATGACCAGGTTGAGGTGGGCCATGGCCGCGCGGATAAGGCGGTCGTGGTCCTGCTCCGGCTCGTTGAGGAAGCCTACGAGTTCGGCGGCAAGGCCGGGCACGCGCTCGGAGTCCGGGCCCTCGTAGACGATCTCGCCGGTTTCCTCGTTGCGCACGTAGATCGTGCCGGGCCGCCAGCGGCCGGGCCGGTTGCCCAGGTCGTAGCTCGTCATCATGAAGTGCAGGCTCTTGAGCAACTGCGCGCTGTAGGCGAACTCGTCATCGTCGGCGAGCTGCAGGACATAGGTCATGGCATCGCGGTAGCCGGCGAGGGCACGGCGGGTCTCCTCGTCAGCATCGAGCGGCTCCTCGCCGGCGGCGATCGCGGCGGCGTCGTCCAGCCTGGCGTCGTAACCCTCGATGGTGTTCGAGCCCTGGATCGCCCGGGCGGCCGTCAGGCGCCTCAGCGGTCCATACCAGCGGCGCGGCTCGTAGAGCTGATGGCGCAGGCTGAGCTTGAGGCCCTCTATCTGCCCGAGAACCTCAAGCTCGCGCCGGTCAGGTTCGGGTGTCGTGAACAACATGCGTGTAACTCCGTTGGAATCTAGTCTTGCGTCGTATCATATCTAACTCTCAGCTAGATATTAACTGCGTCTGCGATTGAATTAATCCAGCTATCACACATGAGAACGACATAGGGGTGCGGCTATCCCTGCGCGTTACTCAGCGCCGATTCCCCGCAGGCCGCCGAGTTGGCCGTCCGGGCGCGCACGGGCTTACGCCTGGTCGCCGCTGCTGCCTTGTACTTGGTGGCGGGTCACAGGCTGCCGTCCTCGGCTGCGACAGCGATGCAGCGGACGTCGGCGGTGGTGCCGTCTGGCATGTCGGCGACCCTCACCCCCGTGGCCGATCCCGCCTCGCCCGGTACGACGCCGATGACTGGGGCCGCAGGGGCGGGTGATGCTGCGCCGTGTCCAGTGTCCAGTGTCCAGTGGACAGCGGCCGATCTTCGGGCATTTCGGGCCGTCTGTTTGGGCTCCAGTGTTCAGTGAACACGCCGCGTTCGGGGGCCAGTGTTCGCCGAGCAATGCGCGGCGGCCAGCCCGGTCAGCCGGTCGATGGCTGCGACGAGCACAGTGACGACGTTGACGCCGGCTGCCTGCCTGCGGCTGGCGAGGTCGCGTGCGACGGCCAGGGCGTGCTGCTCATCGGGCCGGCGGATGCCGGGGTCGCGTGCAGTGTCGTCCGTGTCGGCGAGCTGGGCGAGCAGGCTGGTGGCGAGGTCGCGGACCGCGGGGGATACCTGTGCGAGAGCGAGCGCGGCTACCGGACGCTGCCACTGGACGCCAGTCTTGTCGCCGCGCTTGGCGCGCTGCGGGACCGTCAGGTCACCGAGGCGATGGAAGCCGGCCCGGAGGCGTACACCGACAGCGGCTACGTCGTCGCGGACGAGCTGGGCCGCCCGGTTCACCCGGACTGGTTCTCTGACGAGTTCCACCGGGTCCGCGAGCGCGCTGGCCTGCCGGCGGTCCGCCTGCACGACACCAGGCACAGCATCAACTCGCTGATGGCAGCTGCGGGGATCCCGGCGCATGTGCGGGCCGCCTGGTGCGGGCACACCGTGGCAGTCAACGAGAGCACGTATACGCACGCCCGGCCGGAAGACATGGCGGCCGGGCTGGCCGCAGTGACCCGCATTCACAACGGCATGTGACACGACGTGACATCGAATCCCCGCGAAAGGGACATCAGAATGAGGTCAGGGCCACCCGCCTGGACTGGCGATGTGGCCCTGACCTGCGCGTTCTTGCTGTCGGGACGGCGGGATTTGAACCCGCGACCCCTTGACCCCCAGTCAAGTGCCCTACCAAGCTGGGCCACGTCCCGATCTTGGTCCGAGTAACGCCCCGGACGCGTCAGGAAGCCTATCGCAGGCCGGCGTTTCCGACGACACCACCGACGCCTGGCGACGCGCCGGGCAGATGCATTGTTACTGTGCGATCCAGACGATAACGGGTCGGCTGAGATCGGAGCCCGAAGACGATGACGGACCTCCTGGCTGGCCTGGTGCCGCAGCCCCGCTCAGTCCGGGCGTCGGGCGGCAGCCTCGCCGTGAGCTCCTGCCCGGACGTCCGGCCGGCCGATCCGGGCTCGCAGTCAGCCGCTGCGGCGGTCGGCCGGCTACTCGGCGCCCTGCCGTGGCCGCTGCCGTACCAGGTCACGGCGGCCGACCGTGGCCCGCGCTGCATCGTCGGCCTGGACAGCGGCATGGGCCCGGAGGCATACCGGCTGACTATCGACCGAGACGGCGTGACGATCGTCGCGGGCGACGAAGCGGGCGCGGTGTACGCGGTCCAGACCGTGCGACAGCTACTGCCTGACGAGGCCTGGCGAGCTGCGCTGCCGCTGCGCACCGCGAACTGGGAACTGCCGTGTGCGCACATCGAGGACCGGCCGTCGCTGGCGTGGCGTGGTGCGCACGTCGACGTCGCCCGGCACTTCATGCCGAAGCGCGAACTGCTGGCGCTGATCGAGGCGTTCGCGGCCCTGAAGCTCAACCGGCTGCACCTGCACCTGTCCGATGATCAGGGCTGGCGGATCGAGA
>JASHQA010000202.1 GCA_030037785.1 Streptosporangiaceae bacterium | reverse complement strand
CGAACTGATCGCCGAACTAGAAACCCTCAGCCTCGCCATCACCGAAGCCGACCCGCGCTGGCAGCGCGGACCGCGAGCAGCACGCAGCCAAGCCCGGCAGACCAGCCCATAACACCGTGGCCGCAGCCCGCCTAACCCGTGAACAGCCCGCCGATCAGAGCACGTTCCCGCAGGTCACAGCCAAATGTGAGGACCTGCCAATTAGTTGCAGGTCAGGGCCGATTCGCCGAGAGATGGCGACCCGGCCCTTGATCGTTTGACCGGGCGACCGGACGCGATCACGTGTTTACTCGAGCCCCTGCGAGTGGGAGAAGCCTCACCAAACTCCTGGGACGAGACGCTTGGTTCGGGCTTGGTAGGCGCGATACGGCTCACCGAGCACTCGGGCCAGCGCAGCCTCTTCGACTGTGATGCGGCGCAGGAGCGCGATCGGTGGGAGCACGACGCAGATGGCCAGGGACAGCCAGTTGCCAAGCGCGATGCCGAAGCCCAGCGTGACGATGAGCATCCCCGTGTAGGAGGGATGGCGCACCCAGCGGTACGGGCCGGCCGTGACCACCCGCTGATCACGGTCGACCTCGACCGTGGTGCGAAATGCGGCACCGAGGCTGGCGATTGCCCAGAGCCTGAGGGTGAGGCCGAGCCAGACGACGATGATGCCTGCCAAGGAGAACCAGACTGCACCAGGGACTTTGAGAGCGGTCACCGCCCCTGACAGGTCGGCGGCCACCACGACCGAACCGACGACGAGTACTCCGTTCAGGATCCGGGTGCCGCGATCGGCGTCGGCACGCCCTTTGCCTCGTCGGTGGTCGCGCACGATGAGCAGAACCTCGAAGAGGATCCACCCGCCCATCGTTATGAAAATCAGTACCGTGAGGACGGTCACTCAGATCCTCCGTTGCAGAGCCCGGCCACCGGCGGTTCTGGCGGTGTCGCACCCAGGGTTCAGGTCGCGGAGCAGCACCACGACTGGCGTCTTACCTGTCCCATTCAAGTGCAAGCTCGATGAGCACAGGGCGCTGAGCGGGTCATCGGTCACGAGGTTCCTGGGGCTGATGGCCAGTTGCGATGCCGTCGCCTTGATCCAGGGCTCGCCGGGTCCGCCGGCCAGGCTCGCCGGGTCCGCCGGCCAGGCTCGCCCCAGCCCGGTAAGCGCTTACTCCATGATCCTGGAAACTTAGCGTCCGCATAGGACGCGAAGTTTCCAGGCTGAGGAGAACCGGACGGGCAGACTGGCCGAAGGCGACCAGCTCGTGGGTGTCGAGCTGCCTGACCGCCTCAGCCGAGTACTCGAGCCGGGCGGTGCTATAGATCTCGGGCGGCCACGGTCTCGATCTTCTCCCGCAGGCTGGCAGGAGCGCCTGATCCGCCCGGTCTGGTCAGCGACGAAGCTAGGTTGCGTTGCGATGAGGCCGCGCCGACGGCGGCTGGGCTGAGCGCTTCGCGAGCCCGATGCAGACCTGGGTCGTCGGGCAGTGAAAACGGCGGCGGCGCTTAAGGGTCGCTCCGGTGCGCGGTGGCAGCGAGGACGCCTGTTGCGGCGGCCGATGCGGCTGGACCGCGAGCTCGACCAGTTCGCCCCACCGGCAGCCACCGGTACGCGGTCGAGTCGGCGCGGCCAGCCGACGGGCGGACGATGAGCGGAACCCTGCGAACATTGCTGGGCGCCTGCGGGCACGGCGCAGCCGCGATCTTGCTGGCCCGCGCCTACCCGCAGGCCAGCGTGCACGGCTATGACTTCCACGACCGCTCCATCGAGGTCGCCCGACAGCGGGCCAGTCAGGCTGGCCTCGGCGGTCGCATCCGATTCGAGCCGCTCGACGCGACCACCTACCCGCTCGACGGCTTCGACCTGATCTGCCTGCTGGACACCCTGCACGATCTCGGCGACCCAGCCGCCGCCCTGGCCCACGCCCGTAAGGCCCTCGGTCCCGACGGTGTCGTCCTGATCGTGGAACCGAACGCGGCCGACGGCTACAGTGCGAACCTGGCCAGCCCGCTGGCCGCGCTCAACTATGCGGCGTCCACGTTCCAGTGCACGCCGACCGCCCTGGCCCAGCCCGGCGGCGTCGCGCTCGGCGGCCAGGCCGGACCCTCGGCGGTACGCCAACTGGCGGCCGACGCTGGCTTCAGCCGGTTCCGGCAGGTCACCCAGACCCCCGTGAACGTCGTCCTCGAGCTGCGGCCGTAACCGGCCCGCCGGGACAGGTCACCGGACCGGTTGGCATCGAAGCTGACGCGGGCGGGCTGGCACCTGGTCCGGAAGCAGACTCGAGCTTCGCGGCTGCTCCCGCCGAGGCGGGAGCGTCGCGGTGCAGCGCGACGCCGAGGATGACGAGACCGATGCCCGCCAGATCGCGGGCGGTGGGGACCTGGCCGAGCACGATCAGGCCGATCACGGTCGCCGCGGCCGGCAGCAGCGCAAGCATCAGAGAGAAGGTGGCGCGCGGCAGCCGCGCCATCGCGAGCTGTTCGGTGACGTAGGGGATGACGGAGGAGGTCACGCCGACGCCGATCCCCCAGGCCAGCCAGGCGGGGTGGCTGAAGGCCGCAGCGGCCGGAAGGATGCCGACCGGGGTGGCGACGACGGCGGCGATGAGCATGGACAGGCCGAGCTGGTCGATTCCGCTGAGCGGCAGGCCGGCGGAGCCGACGGAGCCGACGGAGCCGGCGGAGTCGCCGCCGCTGACGGTGCGGTTGGCGATCCGGTGGCCGAGCAGGATGTAGATCATGAATCCGGCGCAGTTGGCGAACGCGAAAGCCAGTCCAAGCGGCTGCGCGGTGAGCTGCACCGAGGTCAGCACCGCTACCCCGGCCACGGCCAGCACCAGGGCGAGCACATTGCGACGGGTGCGCACCCCCACCGCGGCCAGCATGACCGTGCCCAGGAACTCGATGGCCCCCACGGTGGCCAGCGGCAGCCGGGCGATCGCGAGGTAGAAGACGGCGTTCATCGCAGCCAAATCCAGGCCCAGGCCGATGAGCACCAGGCGCTGGCCCCGGCTGGCCCGGGTGAAGATGCGCCACGGGCGGCGCCACAGGGCGAACACCACGGCAGCCGAGGCGATCCGCAGCCACGCCACGCCCAGCGGCGCGACATGGACGAACAGGAGCGCGGCCAGTGACGGGCCGAGGTAGTGAAACACCGCGCTGGTCAAGAAGAACGAGGTCGGCGGCAGCCGGTTGACGATGTGCGCGACCGCCCCCGGCGCAGCGGCGGGCCGCTGGTTGTTACCGGCGGCAGGCATAGGAACTATTGTCCGGTAGTAGCAGCCGACGGTACATGGCAGATCGAAGGCTCAGCCCCTATTAAATCTTGAGAACGAAAGTAACGGGCCGCTATGACTTTCACTGATCCGTCCGGACTGCTGGATACGGTTAACCGGCAACTGCTGCGCGAACTGGCGGCCGACCCGCGGATCGCCATGTCCGCGCTCGCCCGCCGGGTGGGCATGTCCGCCCCGGCCGTCGCCGAGCGCATCCAGCGCCTGCAGCGGGCCGGCGTCATCACCGGCTACCGAGTCGACATCAGCCCGGCCGCGCTCGGTCTGCCCGTCACCGCCTTCGTCCGCATCCGCCCGTCCGCCGGGCAGCTTCCCAAGATCGCAGCACTAGCCGATCAGACCCCGGAAATCTCCGAGTGCCATCGCATCAGCGGCGAAGACTGCTTCCTGATCAAAGTCCACGCGGCCGCGATCGAGGATCTCGAGAAGACCCTCGACCAGTTCCTGAACTTCGGGCAGACCATCACGTCCATCGTCGTCTCAACACCCGTCCCACCAAGGCCCCTGCCTGTCGCCGACTGACGACCGCGGGTGCCGTTGCATACCCAAACTCGCCAGCCCGAGCGAGCTAGGTACGCGGGCGGAGCCGGAATGCGATGAAGCCCCTGGGCTCGCGCCGCAGCAGCTCGTATTTTTCGCGGTCGAGTGAGGCAGCTTCGGGGACCGGCCGCGGTTCGAGCAGCCGCTCAATGACGAGCCCAGCGGCGAAGATCTCCTCGCAGGTGGCCTCCAGCGGAGCCAGCCAGTACCGCAACTGCCAGCCCTTGCTCCAGGTCTCCTCGATGGTCCGCACGTCGAAGTAGCTGCCGCCGTGCCGAAGCCAGTCCCCAGTGGGGTGCTGTCGCGACAGAACCAGCGCGCCCCCCGGCGCGAGTACCCGGCCAAGCTCCCGCAGCGCGGCGATCCTGTCATCGACGTACTCGATCGCCAGCGCACACAGGGCGAGGTCGACGCTGCCATCGGGCAGCCAGCCGAGCGGATCAGCCAGGTCATGCACGCAGAACTCGCCGTCCGGTACCCGGCGGCGGGCGATCTCCACCATGCGGGGGCTGTGGTCGAACCCGACCACCCGGGCGCCGCGGCGAGCCAGCTCTGCCGCGTACAGTCCAGGGCCGCAGGCGGCATCGAGAACCCGCTTGCCAGCTACGTCGCCAAGCAGCGCCAGGCACGCCGGACGGTCATAGTAGGCGTTGAAGAACCCGGACTCGGCGTGATCGAGGAACTCGTCGGCGAACGCGTCGTACTGCGGCGCACGCCCCACCGCATCGTCCATGCTGACCATAATCCCGGACGTCAGCCTCCTAGGTCGGCACGATCACGCCAACTAGCCGGGCGCACCTATCCGGCTGATCCCGGCGGCCCTTGCTGTCGGCGAGACCTCGCACCTACGCTTCTTGCGCGCCCGAGAACAGCGTTCGTGATAGCTGAGGCAAAGTCATGGCTGACGCAGAGCCCTCGTATTCGACCCTGTGGCCGCTCGGCCGGTCGACCCAGCGCGGCCGCCGCGCCCAGGCAGGCCTGGAGCGGCTGTCCGGCGCCCGCATCGCGCTGATCTGGGACCACCTGTTCAAAGGTGACGAGATCCTGCGTGCGTTCCGGGAGCGACTCAGCGCGCAGTTCACGGACATCGAGTTCGTTGACCACACGCGGTTCGTCGGCGACTTCGGCGACGACTACTCCGTCTTCGACACGCTCTGCCAGCAACTCGCTCAGGTGCGCGCGGACGCGGCGGTTGTCGCGGTTGGCGCGTGCGGGCGGTGCACCGCCGGCGTCATGCGAGCGGTCGCGACCGCCGAGGAGGCGAACCTCCCGGCGGTCGGCGTGGTGTCCAGCGGGTTCGAGGCGATGGCTCGGTCAATCGCGTCGATCTTCGGCGACGACGAACCCCGGCTGGCCGTGTATCCGGGCGCCATCCAGACCGACACCGACGAGACGTTCGCGCGCAAGGTCAGGGACGTCGTCCTCGGCCAGGTCGAGGACGCGTTGCAACGGTCCAAGCGTGGCGTCGCGATCGAGGCTGCGATCGAGCCGAAGCCGCGAGAGATCGTCTTTACCGGGTCGCTCGACGACGTCGAGGCGCACTTCCTGGCCAACGGGTGGAGCGACGGGTTGCCGATTATCCCGCCGACCCCCGACCGGGTCGACCGGTTCCTTGCGGCCGTGGGCGACGACCCCGACACGGTGCTCGGGGCGCTTCCGCCCGAGCTTCGGGAGATCACGGTCACGAACATCGCGGTGAACGGCGTCATGGCCGGATGTCGGCCGGAGTACATGCCAGTACTCGTGGCGGTCGCGCGGTGCCTGATGGACCCGCGCTTCCGGCTGGAGGATCTGACGTCCACCTTCGGCCTCGAACCGCTCATCGTCGTGAGCGGCCGGGTCGTCGAGGCGCTCGATTTCAACACCGGCACCGGGGCGATGCGCGTCGGCAGGCAGGCGAACGCGAGCATCGCCCGTTTCCTCCGATTGCTGATGCGGAACGTCGGCGGGCTGCGCATTCCGCCGGGCACGAGCGACGCGGGAGCGATCGGGTACTCGTTCAACGTGGTGATGGCCGAGGACGAGCCTTCGACGCGCGCCATCGGCTGGGATCCGTTCCGCGTCGACAACGGCTTTACGCCGGACTCGAGCACCGCGAGCGTGCTGCTGGTCACCAACCACTCCGCGCCGATCTACACGGCGGGGGAGTCCGCCGAGGAGCACCTCGAGACGATCGCTCGCATCCTCGCCAACGCCATCGGCCCGTGGGCGTATACCGCAGCGGTGCACGGCGGCTTCAATCCGTTGCTGCTTCTGTCGCCGAGCGTCGCCAGGGCGCTGCACGAATTCGGTGCCGACAAGCAGGAGATCCGCGCTTACCTG
>JASHQA010000201.1 GCA_030037785.1 Streptosporangiaceae bacterium | reverse complement strand
ATGAGGTAGTACTCCGGGTTGGGCTGCAGCGCCATGAGGTGAGCGAGCCGGTTCGAGGCAGCGAACAGCGCGGTGATCGCGCCGACGTCCCAGATCTCGTCGTCGGTCAGCCCGGCGGACCTGGCGGCACCGAGATCCGTCTCGCCAAACTGCTCGGGGGTGCGGCACAACGCGAGCGCAAGGTCCACGATCGCCCGCCCACGCTGGTCGAGCGCGGCCTGCCACGGATTGCTGGCCACCTGGTCGGCCACGTACGGATCCCTGGCGCGGATCCGCAGGATAGCGCCGTGGGCCACGATGCAGTAGGTGCAGTTGTTCGCCGCCGAGGTCGCGACCACCACGAGCTCGCGCTCGGCCTTGGTCAGGCCTTCGGACCGGTCCATGAGCGCGTCGTGATAGTCGAGGAAGGCGCGCAACTCCGCCGGACGGTGACCGAGCGCCAGGAAGATGTTCGGCACGAAGCCCGACTTGGTGGCGATTTCACCGATGCGTTCGCGCAAGTCGGCTGGCAGACCGGCAAGCTCCGTAAGCCCGAACCGGCTCTCCGTCATGGTCCCTCCCGGTTAGTCCGAAGGCCTGGTCTCGCTGGTTGCCGCCCGCTGTGCGAGGGCCTGCACGCCGGCGACGAACATGTCGACGCCGAGCTGGTAGTGGAAGTCCGGATCGTTGCACGCGGTCATCGGGCCAGCGGCCGCGACGAGCATCGGGAACCGGTCCGGTGGCAGCAGCGCCAGCCGCACTCTGGCCTGCCGCTGGTGCTCGACGCGCTCGGCCTCGGTCAGACCCGGCTCGAAGCCCGGCTCGCTGATAACC
Organism: Streptosporangiaceae bacterium; assembly: GCA_030037785.1. GTDB lineage: Bacteria > Actinomycetota > Actinomycetes > Streptosporangiales > Streptosporangiaceae > JAJYUU01. Next base: position 8,117 of record JASHQA010000201.1, on the reverse strand, counting down.
AGCATCAGACCGGTACAGAGGGCCTGGTGCACGATGGCGGCCGAGTACTCGGCGTCGAAGCCGCCGCGATCCAGCACCTCGAGCGCGGTCTCGCTGGCTACCAGCGCAGCCTCGCCGGTGCGCTTCTCGCTGCCGACCAGCAACTGCGACGCACAGGGATGCCTGCGCAGCACCCGTACCAGCGACTCCAGCAGCCCGCGCAGCTGGACCGGCCAGTCGTCGCGCGCGTCGACCCGCACGTCGATCTCTGCCCAGACCGCGTCGGCGAGCCCGGTCATCAGCTCGTCCTTGCTGCGGAAGTGCCAGTACAGCGCCATCGGCGTGACGCCCAGCTCGGCCGCGAGCCGCCGGATGGTCACGGCCGCCAGGCCCTCGGCGTCCGCCACCGCGAGGCCGCGCTCGACCACGGCTGTCTTGCTCAGCCGGGGCCGGTCAGCCGCCATCGGCGGCCCGCCGGCTGCTGGCCCGCCTGCCTGTCGTCGCACCGAACTCGCCTTCATCGGCTGACGACTATACGCCGTACAAGAACCTGGCCCCCAGCGACGGCGTGGTGATCAGACGGCGTTCCGGACGGCTGTCGGCCACGGCGCGGCCCTGTCCTGAAGCGGCAATCCGGACCAGGATGGGGGCAGCGCACCCGACACCGCTCCGAGCCGGGCCAAGGAGGAGTCATGGGCACTACCGAGTTCAGCGTTCGCGAGCCGACCGCGAAGGAGCCGACCGCGACGGAGCCGACCGCGACGGAGCTGGCGGGACTGTACGAGCGGATGCTGCTGATCCGCCGGACGGAGGAACGGCTGAGCGCCGACAGCGCTGCAGGCAAGCTGCCGGGCGCGGTGCATCTGTATATCGGGGAGGAAGCGGTCGCGGTCGGCGTCTGCGCGCACCTGGGGGACCGGGACTATGTCACTTCCACCCACCGCGGTCACGGTCACTACCTGGCCAAGGGCGGGGACCTGCGGGCGATGATGGCCGAGATCTGGGGCAAGCGAGAGGGCATCTGCCGCGGCATGGGGGGATCGATGCACGTCGCCGACCTGTCGAAGGGCATTCTCGGCGCCAACGGCATCGTCGGTGCCGGCCTGGCGATCGCCACGGGTGCCGCGTTCGGGGCGCGGCTCGACGGCAGCGGCCACGTGGCCGTCTGCTTCTTCGGTGACGGCGCCGCCAATCAGGGTGTGCTGATGGAGACGCTCAACGTGTCCACGCTCTGGCAACTGCCGGTGATCTTCGTCTGTGAGAACAACATGTTCTCCGAGTTCACGCCGTCGCACGAGGTGACAGCCGGACGTATCGCCGACCGGGCGCGCGCCTTCGCGATGCCGACGCACGAGGTGGACGGCAATGACGTCGTGGCGGTGTGGCAGGCGGCTGGCCAAGCGGTCGAGCGGGGGAGGGCGGGCGGCGGGCCGTCGTTTATCGAGGCTCGCACGTATCGAATTCAAGGACACTTCGAAGCCGAGCGGTTCGTCTTGGCTGGCGGCCGGTACCGCGAGGATGCCGAGATCGCCGAGTGGCGGGCCAGGGACCCGCTGGAACGACTGCGGGCGCGACTGATGTCCTCGGGCGAGCTCGGCCCGGATACCCTCGGCGCGCTCGACGCGCAGGCCCTGCAGCGGGTCGACGACGCCGCGGCATTCGCGGAGGCGGGCCAGCCCGCCGATCCCGACCTCGCGCTGACGCTGATGTTCGCCGGAGCGGGGGAGTAGCGAGATGGCACGCAGGAGGCTCATCGAGGCGGTCAACGACGCCCTGGTGGAGGAGATGGAGCGCGACCCCAAGGTGGTGATCTACGGCGAGGACGTCGAGCTGTCGATCGTCGGTGACATGCGGGGGCTGCACGATCGGTTCGGGCACGACCGCATCCGCAACACCCCGATCTGCGAGGCCACGCTGACCGGCATGGCGGTCGGCCTGGCGTCCGCGGGGTACCGTCCGGTGCTGCACATGATGTTCTCCAACTTCATCTACACCGGAATGGACGCCATCGCGAACCAGATGGCAAAGCTCCGCCTCATGACCGGCGGGCAGTTGGAGCTGCCGATAACGGTCATCGCTGGCTATGGCGGCGGGGCCGCCAACGCGGCCCAGCACTCCGACTCGGGCTATCCGATGCTGATGAACCTCGGCGGCATCAATGTCCTGACCCCGTCGACGGCGGCGGACGCTAAGGGGTTGCTCAAGACCGCGATCAGAGGACGGAACCCGAGCTTCTTCCTGGAGCCGTCGGGCCGCGGCGGGGACCAGGGCGAGGTGCCGGACGGCGAGCACCTGATACCGCTCGGCACGGCGTCGGTTCGACGCACCGGCGACGACGTGACCCTGGTTGCGATCGGCCGCATGGTCAGGCCGGCGCTCGCCGCCGCCGACGCGCTCGCCGAGCAAGGGATCGGGATCGAGGTCATCGACCCGCGCACGCTCGTGCCGTTCGACGCTACGACCCTGCTCGCGTCGGTAGCCAAGACGGGGCGCCTCGTCGTCGTTGACGAGGCGCGCGAGTGCTGCAGCGCGGCCAGCCAGATCGCCGCGCTCGTTGCGGAGCACGGATTCGACTCGCTGCGCGCGCCGATCCAGCGCGTCACGACCCCGAACGTGGCGATGCCGTACGCGCCCAACGCCGAGGCGCGCATCATTCCGGGCGAGGCGAGGATCAAAGCCGCGGTGCTCGCGGTCGTGCCGGGGAAGTCGGGAGCCGGTGCTGTCCGTGCCACGGCCACGCCGCGACCGGGCGGGGCGTGACCGTGCGAGTGCGGGTGCGGCTGCCGAAGATCGGCATGACGATGGAGGAGGCCACCGTCGTTCGCTTCTGCAAGCAGCCTGGCGAGGCGTTCCGCAGTGGCGATCCGCTGTACGAGATCGAGACGGAGAAGGTCAGCCAGGAGGTGACGGCGACGGCCGACGGGATGATGCTCGAGCACTGCGTCGCCGAGGGCGACAACGTGGCCGTCGGCGCGCACGTCTGTGTCGTGGAGGTGGCGGCAGGATGACGGATGCAGCGCAGCAGGCCGAGACGCGCGCCGAGCGCGTCACCGGCGTAGGTCATACCGGGATCACGGTGTCCGACCTCGACCGGGCGATCGGCTACTTCCGCGACGCCCTGGGCCTTGCGGTCAGTGCCCCCGTGGTCTGCCGCGGCGAGCTATTCGAGCAGGTGACGGGCGTTCCCGGCTGCGTCATCGACATCTGCTACGTCAGCGCGCCCGGCCACACAATCGAGCTGCTCTGTTACTCAAGCCCGCCCGACAAGACCAGCTCGGGGCTCCGGCCTTGCGACAACGGGCACCTGCACCTGTGCTTCGACGTGGCTGACATCGCGGCGGTGATCGCCGCCGGCCGCGCGTACGGCTTCGAGCCCGTTAATCCGGTACAGGTGGTCAGCGACGGGCCGCACCAGGGCAACAAGGTGATCTACACCAAAGGCCCGGACAACCTGATCGTCGAGTTGATGCAGCACCCGCGGTAGCGTCGGCACCGTGAGCGTGCCGAGCATCTCATTCCAGCTGCTCGACGGCGACCAGGCGGGCGAACGCGCCGCGGAACTGGCGACGCTGCATGCCGAGGTGTACGGCGACCCGCCATACCTGCGGCGCGATGACGCGGTCGTGTTTCCTGGCCGGTTCCGGGTGCAGCGCCGTCAGCCGGGCTTCACGCTCGCCGTCGCCGGGCACGGCGACTATCCGGTTGGCTACGCCGCGGGCATGCCGCTCCGGTCGTCGACGTCGTGGTGGCGGGACCTCACGACGCCGTTGCCCGACGAGGTCGTGGCCGAGCATCCCGGCCGCACCTTCGCGCTCGTCGACCTGCTGGTGCGCGCGCCGTGGCGGCGCCAGGGCATCGGCCGTGCGCTGCACGACCTGCTGCTGACGGGCCGCCCGGAGGAGCGAGCGACGGCCGTCGTGCTGCCGGCCGCGGCCGCGGCACAGCGGGCGTTCCAGGGCTGGGGGTGGCGCAAGGTCGCCCGCACGCGCGACGTGGCCGGTGCGTCGCCGGTGGCGGACGTGCTGTTGAGGTTGCTCGACTGACGCCAATTCGCCCACTTGTCAACGTTCACCGCTTACGGCGTGAACTGGTTCGCACCGTAAGCCCTGACGAGCCGGGTCCCGCCGGGGTGCCGCAGGCCATTGCCAGCACACGGTCGCGGGTGACAATCGGAACAGGAGAGAGAAGGACTGCATGATTGATGGCTGTGCTGGCCTAGGGACACCGGCGGTGCCAGGCAACGGGAGGTGGCGTCGTGGCAGCCGAGCACCGCGGGTCAGCTGACGCCGGGCGCCGGACCGACCTGGCAGACGGCAGGGCTGCCGGTCCCGGCTTCGCGCAGCGGGACGTGCTGCTGATCTTCGCGGGCCTGATGCTCGGGATGCTGCTCGCCGCGCTCGATCAGACGATAGTGGCGACCGCGCTGCCGACCATCACCGGCGACCTGCACGGGCTCAGTCACATCGGCTGGGTGGTGACGGCGTACCTGCTAGCGGTCGCCGTCGTGATGCCCGTCTACGGCAAGGTCGGCGACCTGTTCGGCCGGAAGACCGTGTTCCAGTTTGCGATCGTCGTGTTCCTGGCCGGATCGGCAGCCGCCGGGCTGTCGCAGACGATGATCGAGCTGATCGCGTTCCGCGCGGTGCAGGGCGTCGGCGCGGGCGGGCTCATGATCGGCGCCCAGGCGATCATCGGTGACGTGGTAAGCCCGCGAGAGCGCGGTAAGTACCAGGGCCTCATCGGGGCGGTGTTCGGGCTCGCGTCGGTTATCGGGCCCCTGCTCGGCGGGTTCTTCGTGGACAACCTGTCCTGGCGCTGGATCTTCTATATCAACCTGCCGGTGGGCGTCGTCGCGCTCGTCGTGACCTCCGCGGTGCTCCGGCTGCCGCGGCCTGCTGGCCGAGCCCAGATCGACGTGCTCGGCATGGTGTTGCTCGGCGCGGCCATCGTCTGCGTGGTGCTGGTCACGAGCTGGGGCGGCACGACATACGCGTGGGGTTCACCGGTGATCATCGTCGTATCCGTTGCCGCGGTGGCGTTCACCGCGGCGTGGCTCGTCTCGGCCGCACGTGTTGCGAACCCGGTGATCCCGCTGCGGCTGTTCGGCGACCGGGTCTTCTGGATCGCCTGCGCGATCTCGCTGATCATGGGCGTCGCCATGTTCGGGGCGATCAGCTACCTGCCGACGTACCTGCAGATCGTGACCGGCGTCAGCCCGACGGTGTCCGGCCTGCTGCTCCTGCCGCTGATCGCGGGCTTGCTGGTCACTGCGATCGCGTCAGGTCGGCTGATCGCCAGGACCGGCAGCTACCGGATTTACCCGATCGTCGGCACCGGTCTCGCCGCTGGCGGCCTCGCCCTGCTGTCCCGGCTTGGGCTGCACACCAGCCACCTGGCCGCCAGCGTGTACATGGTCGTGCTCGGCCTGGGCATCGGCATGTTCATGCAGGTGATGGTGCTCATAGTGCAGAACAGCGCAGCCCAGGCAGACCTCGGCGCGGCGACGTCCTCGGTCAACCTCGCCCGGCAGGTCGGCAGCAGCGTAGGCGTGGCGTTGATTGGCGCGCTGTTCGTCCACCGGCTGACCGCCCGGCTTGTCGCACACCTTGGTCCCGCCGCCGCGGCGCACGCCACGGCGGCGGTCACGTCCGTCACCCCGCAGTCCCTGAGCCACCTGCCGGCGGCGTTCCAGCTAGCCATCAAGACCGCGTTCGCGCAGGCGCTGCCGCCCATCTACCTGTACCTGGTTCCGCTGCTGGCGGTCGCGTTCGCGCTGGCGCTCATCCTGCCGCAGCGTCAGCTGCGGACCCAGGCCTTCGTGCGAACCGCGAGCCCGGCGGTCGCGCCGCGGACTGCGATGGACGTGGGAGCGGTCACCCCGGACGGACCTGAGCCGCGCGAGGCCTGAGCCGCGCGAGGCCTGAGCACGCGTCGGAGTGAGTTAGCTATGGATCCGCCCATAGCTAGCTCACAACGATCAAGGGGCTGGGGGCAAGAACGGACGGGGTGGTCACGCCGCCGCGGCGACGGGCGCTGGTCAGAACTTCTCGATGGCCGGGATGACTCGCTCGGCCATGAGGTCCAGCGGACGCAGCGAGCCGACGTCAGCCACCGAGCCGTGGGCGACCTGGACGCCGAGCTCGGCGAGCGCGTGCAGATGCTCGATGGTCTGGGCAACATGCTCGCCGCGCTGGCCCAGGTCGAACCGCGTCTGCACGGTCTTCTCGATCTCGGCGTAGTCCCGTCCCTCGGCCGCGCAGTGCGCACGCAGCACGTCCAGCTTGTGCGCGAGCTCGTCGGAGTCGCGGATGTTGCAGGCGTCGGCGTACCTGGCCACCAGGCGCAGCGTCTTGCGCTCTCCTGAACCGCCGACGAGGATGCGTGGCCGCGGCCGGGTCAGCGGCTGCGGCGAGTTCAGCGTTCGCTCCAGGTGGTAGTGCTTGCCGTCGAACGGGCCGTCGTCGTCGCTCCACATCTGCAGGCAGATGCGCAGTGCCTCCTCGAGGCGCTCGTACCGCTCGGCGAGCGGCGGGAAGGACAGCCCGAGACCGCGAGCTTCGGCCTCGTTCCAGGCCGCGCCGATGCCGAGCATCGCCCGGCCGCCGGACAGCACGTCGAGTGTGCTCACCGCCTTGGCCACCAGACCGGGGTCACGGTAGACCACCGCCGTCACGACCGTCAGCAACGTGACCCGGTCGGTGCTGGCGGCGAGCCAGCCCAGCGTCGTGTACGCCTCGAGCATCTCGTGCTCGGGCGGGCCGATGTGACCGATCTGCCACACATGGTCCATCACGCTGATCCGGTCAATGCCCGCCTGCTCGGCCTGCCGGGCCACCTCGCCCAGGCGCACCCGCAACGCGGCCGGGCCGCCGTCCCACGTGAAGTCCGGGATGTGCAGACCCACCTTCATGCGCACAACTCCTCAGCACTCGGTCACTCTCTGAGGCTCACCCTAGCGTCGGCGCGGCAGCGGCAGGCCGTCGGTGTGCCGGCATCACCGGGCATGCAGGAAGATCAGATGATGGCCACAGATCACAGTAAGCAGCGCAGCGCGGGCGCGGCGGAGTCGGCCGCGGACCGGCGTCGCGCCCACCCGACCGCCGAGCGCGTGCCGCGCAAGGTCTACGAGCGCGAGCTGCTGCGGCTGCAGGCGGAGCTCGTGAAGTTGCAAGAGTGGGTCAAGGCCGAGCAGGCCCGGCTGGTCGTCGTCTTCGAGGGCCGGGACGGGGCCGGCAAGGGCGGCACGATCCAGCGCATAACCCAGTACCTCAACCCCAGGGTGGCCAGGATCGCGGCGCTGCCCGCTCCGACCGAGCGCGAGCGCGGTAGCTGGTACTTCCAGCGGTACATCGAGCACCTGCCGTCAGCGGGCGAGATCGTGCTGTTCGACCGAAGCTGGTACAACCGTGCGGGCGTCGAGCGCGTCATGGGCTTCTGCACCAAGGAGGAGTACTCCAGGTTCCTGACGCAGTGCCCGATCTTCGAGCGCATGCTCGTGGAAGACGGGATCGTCCTGCGCAAGTACTGGTTCTCGGTGAGTGACGAGGAACAGGAACGCCGATTCCGGGCCCGGCTGGAAGATCCGATGCGGCGGTGGAAGCTATCGCCGATGGACCTGGAGTCGATGACGCGCTGGGAGGACTACTCCAGGGCCAAGGACGAGATGTTCCTCAGAACCGACCTCCCGCAGGCACCCTGGTACGTCGTGGACAGCACGGACAAACGGCGGGCCCGGCTCAACATGATCTCGCACCTGCTCAGCACGATCGGCTATCACGACGTCAGGCCGGCGCCGTTGAAACTGCCGCGGCGGCCGAAGCCGACTGGCTATGTGCGCGCACCGCGGGAGTCCCAGACCTTCGTTCCCGATCATGTGGCCGAACTGCTGGCGCGACGGTCAGGTTCCGGCGGCTGAGATCCGGCCGGGTCCGGTCGGCGGCCCTCGGCAGGGATGATGCGGGCGAACTGGCCGGGGGAGACCATGGCGATGTGACCGTTGGCGAGCCATTTGACGATGTAGGGCGGGGAGCCGTCGGCGTGCGGGACGCCGATGATCAGGCCTGCCCTGGCCGCGTCGCCTTCGACGATGAGCCGGTCGCCGACGTGAGCAAACATGGGGGCTCATCTCCCTGTGGTGC
>JASHQA010000019.1 GCA_030037785.1 Streptosporangiaceae bacterium | reverse complement strand
ACCTGGTCGAGCGCGGCCGCGATGGCGGCGGCGACGAGGAGCGGCTGAGCGACGGCCGTGTCCCTGATCTCGTCGGCGTCGGCGACGGTCCCGCAGCGGATGAGGTCGCAGCCCGCCAGCTCAGACCAGCCGCCGAGCCGGTCGGCGAAGCCCGGCAGCTCCAGCCAGGAGGATAGGAACCCCGGCGTCTGGGCGCCCTGGCCGGGAGCTGCGAGGAAGAGCATTCCCATAGCCTGCACTGTAGGAGTCCGCCATACCTATGCCGAACCGAACGAAGTTTCAGCGCCGTACCGTGTAGGAAGCCTACAAGTCATGTGCCCTTGTGCGCGAGGCGGCCAAGGATGACGGCAGTCCACAACGTGAATCCGCCGCGGCCGTCGCCTGGCGTGATGCCGGTGAGCTCGGCGACCCGTCGCAGCCGGTAGCGGACGGTGTTCGGATGCACGAACAGCAGTCGGGCGGTGGCCTCCAGCGAATTTCCCTGCTCCAGGTAGGTCATCACCGTGTCGAGCAGTGTGCTGCCGCCGCCCAGCAGCGGCTCGTAGACCTCGTCGATGAGCGCCGCGCGGGCCGAGCCGTCACCGTCAAGGGCCCGTTCCGGCAGCAGGTCACTGGCGAGCACCGGCCGCGGCGCCTCAGGCCAGCCGTCGGCAGCGCGCAGCCCGGCAAGCGCGGCGTCAGCCGAGCTGACCGCGGATTGCAGGTCGGCGGCCGGGGGACCAACCACGACGGGGCCGGGCCCGAAGTGGCCAGCGAAGTGCCGGGCCGCGGCGAGTGGGTCGGCGCTGCCGCCGACGACCAAGACCAGCCGGTTGCCGTGCACGCCGGCCAGCAGGTCGAGGCGGGCCCGGCGAGCGACCATCCGGAACTCGTCGATAAGGCTCGCCGCGTCGGTGCCGCCCGGCTCGCTGTTCCCGCTGCTGCCCACGATCACCGCCACCGGGCTGAATGACCAGTTCAGCGCCGACGCCCAGGATTGCAGCCCCTCGTCGACCTCGCCGCGCACCAGCGACTCGACCACCAGCGCCTCGAGCCGGGCATCCCACGCACCGCGGGCCTCGGCCGTGCGCGCGTAGAACTTGGCGGTGCCGAACGCGATCTCCCTCGTGTAGCGCAGCACCGCCTCGCGCAGTTCCGACTCGCCGCCTGGCGCGGCCAGCTCGTCCACCCGCGCCTCGACGACGTCGACGATGACGCGGACCATGTCGACGGCCTGCTGCAGCGTGACGGCCCTGGCAAGCTCCCGTGGCGCGGTGCCGAAAACCTCGCCAGCGACGGCCGGCCTGGTCCGCTCTGGATGCTTGACCCAGTCGACAAACGCCGCGACGCCGGCTTGAGCGACCAGCCCGAGCCAGGATCTGTGCTCGGCCGACATGGCCCGGAACCACGGCAGCCGCCGGTCCATCGACAGCACTGCCGCCGTCCCGAGCGTGCCCATCGACGCCTCAAGCCGGGTGATCGTCTCCGCTCGCACCCGGCCGCGCGGACGCGCGGATGCACCGCGAGGTCGTCCAGCCATGCCCTCAGCGTGCCATGTCCGGCGACGTGACAGCGACAGGCGCAGCGCCCGGGCCCACCAGCCGCGTGCAGGCGAAAGGGCGGCGGAGGATTGTCAGCACACGACGGGGCCGGAGCCAGCCGCCAGGTCCAGCCGTGCGCCGAGGGCTCGGGCAAGCGCGACGGCCTCGTGCACGCGCGCACTCCGCAGTCCGTCGCGCTCGATCGCCGTCACCCGGTTGGCGGACAGGCCCGACCGCGTGGCCACTTCCCCGACGGTCAGGTGCAGGCCGGCGCGCAGCCTGCCCAGCGGCGTCATGGCGGCCAGCCCTTCGGCACGGCGCGCGATGCCGCCGTCGTCGGCTGGGAAGAACTTCGCGAGGAACTCGGCTGGATCGGCCAACACGACCTCGTCGATGTCGGCTGGCCAGCCGGCGTCGCGGATCTCGGTCAGCAACTCGCCGGCGAGCGTGATCGCCTGGGCGCCATGCTCGGTAACTGCCTCGGGTCCGGCCAGCACGGCCAGCAGCGTGACGGTGTCCGCTGGCTCGTCCGCGAGCAGGACCCGAATGTCGGACCCGAGCCGGTCGGTCCGCAGCTCCAGCAGGCCTGGCACTGGCTCTGCGGGGCGTTGCGACTCCGGCGGCGGCTCAGGGCGCGCCGCCGCACTCGGCTGCCCGGTGTAGGCCGGGTCAGACAGCTCGCGAATGCGGCTGAGCGTCTCGGTTGCCGACACGGTCAATGCCCGGAGCAGTTCCCCGGCTGCACGGAGGTCTTCGCGCCGCTGCGCGAGGTCAGGATCGAGCTCCCCACCAGCGGCTTCGATCGCTTCGGCGATCCGCACGGTGGCCTCGGCTGCCGTGTAGCGTGCCTTCGCCGTCTCCTTTGCCGTCCGGAACGCGTCGACCTTGAGCTGCACGCGCTCGCTAGCGTGCTCGAGTGCGGTCTCGCGCTGCCGGGCAGCCGCGAACTGTGCCGCCAGGCTGTCAAGGACCGCGGCGTCGGCGCCGACGGCCTGCTGTTCGCTGAGCCGTAGCTCGAACCCGTGGCGCCTGGTGGCCGCGTCGGCGACTCGTCGCCGCACCTGCTGGAACTGCTCCAGCAGGTGCTGATACGCGTGGTCGGCAGCCGCTCGCGGGTCGTCGGTGGCCGGATCGGCTGGGCGCCCGGGCTCGTCGACGAAGGCGAGGCCGGACGACTCGGCGGACTCCAGCACGGCTAGCAGCGCCGCGCCGACCTCGGCGGCCGTCAACGGCTCCGATTCGCCAAGCTCGGTCAGCCAGTCGCGAAGCTCGGCGGTCATCCGCAGTCGGCGGCCCAACCCGGCCCTTACAGGGCGTCGCTGACGTCGAGATCCAGGCCGTACCGGCTGATGGCCTGGCTCACTACCTCCGGCTTGACCTCGCCGAGCCGGGCAAGCTGGGCGAGCACGGCGACCGCGATGGATTCGGCGTCGACGTGGAAGAACCGGCGGGCCGCCCGACGAGTGTCGGAGAAGCCCCAGCCGTCGGTGCCGAGCGAGGTGAACGGTGCCGGCACCCAGCGGGCGATCTGGTCCGGAACTGCCCGCATCCAGTCGCTCACGGCGACGACCGGGCCCGGCTGACCGTCCAGCGCCCGGGCCACATAGGGCACCCGGTGCTCCGCCTCCGGGCTCAGCATGTTCCACTCGTCGGTCCGCAGCGCTTCGCGGCGCAGCTCGGTCCAGCTGGTAGCCGACCAGGTGGCCGCCTGCACGCCCCAGTCCTCCGCCAGCAGGCGCTGTGCATCCAGCGCCCACCGCAGGGCCACCCCGGAGGCGAGGATCTGTGCCGCCGGGTGCTCCCCGGTAGTCGTCGAGCTGGGCGCGTCGGCGGCGAGCGGCGGCGCTGGCGCGTAGCGGTACAGGCCGCGCAGGATGGCGCGCTCGAGCGCGGTCCGGCCGCCCTCGTAGTCGGCCGGCTCGGCGGGCTGAACGTAGGGCTCGTTGTAGACCGTCAGGTAGTAGAAGATGTCCTCGCCGGCGGGGTGCTCGTCCGACGCCCCGTACATCCGGCGGAGCGCGTCCTTCACGATGTAGGCCAGCTCGTATGCCCACGCCGCGTCGTAGCTCACGCAGGCGAGATTCGTCGAGGCGAGCAGCACCGAGTGGCCGTCGTTGTGCTGCAGTCCCTCGCCGGTGAGCGTGGTGCGGCCCGCCGTGGCGCCGAGCAGGAAACCGCGGCCCATCTGGTCGCCCATCGCCCACATCTCGTCGCCGGTCCGCTGGAAGCCGAACATCGAGTAGAAGATGTACACGGGAATCATGTGGGTGCCGTGCGTGGCGTACGCGCTGCCCGCCGCGATCGCCGACGCCATCGCGCCGGCCTCGCTGATCCCCTCGTGCAGGATCTGGCCGCGAGCCGACTCTTTGTAGGACAGCAGCAGGTTGCGGTCGACGGCCTCGTAGGTCTGTCCGTGCGGGTCGTAGATCTTGGCGGTCGGGAACAGGGAGTCCATGCCGAACGTGCGGGCCTCGTCGGGAATGACCGGGACAAACCGGGCGCCGATCTCGGAGTCCTTCATGAGGTCCTTGAGCAACCGGACGAACGCCATCGTGGTGGCGACCGCCTGCTTGCCCGAGCCGCGCCGCAACTCGTCGTACACCGAGTCCGACGGCAGGTCCAGCGGCCTGGTCCGTACTACCCGGCGCGGCAGGTAACCGCCGAGGGCGGCGCGTCGTTCCTTCATGTACTGGATTTCATCTGACTGCTCGCCTGGGTGGTAGTAGGGCGGCAGTTCCGCCTCCAGGGCCTTGTCCGGGATCTCCAGGTAGAGCCGGTCACGGAACTCCTTGAGCTCGGCCACCGTGAGCTTCTTCATCTGGTGAGTGGCGTTGCGGGCCTCGAAGTCCGGGCCGAGCGTCCAGCCCTTGATGGTGTGGGCGAGGATGACCGTCGGCTGGCCGACGTGCTCGGTCGAGGCCTTGAACGCGGCGTAGACCTTGCGGTAGTCGTGGCCGCCGCGGGACAGGTTGCGGATCTCGTCGTCGGACATGTGCTCGACCATCGCCCGCAGCCGCGGGTCGCCGCCGAAGAAGTCCTCCCTCGTGTAGGCGCCGGTCTCGAC
>JASHQA010000200.1 GCA_030037785.1 Streptosporangiaceae bacterium | reverse complement strand
CTGAACAATCCTGGTGAGCTGCCCTGGGCGTTGGTCCTGGCCCGGATGACGCCGTGCCAGTCCGGGCCGGGCGGCGGAGCAGACTGGTCCCCGTCTGGCGGCGGGATCGAGACCAGAGCCTCGAACGTGTAGCGCCGCAGGCCGGCCGGATGATCGGGGTGCGGCCGGCCGGATCGCTGCCTCGAGCCCAACCGCGCCGAGCCCAACCGCGCTGAGCCCAACCGTGCTGAGACGGCCCGCCCGGTGCGCACGGCCACCGAGGCGCACAGCGCTGCGGCCGTGACGGCCCAGGCGACAGCGGCGGGCCACACTGCGATGGTGCCGACCCGGTGCAGCAGGCCGAGGCCGGTAGCCGCACCGAGTTGCCAGCTCGCCACCGCGTACATGCCGAGCGGGAAGACGATCACCCACGTCGACGGCTGGTAGCCAGGCCGGCTCCGCGTCCGAGCCCACCACAGCGCGGTCACGATGACGAGTACCAGGTAAAAGGCGCTACCGGCGGACCAGAGCACGACGCCGATGTCCTTTAGCGCGGGGCCAGCGTCGCGGTCGGCGACCGCGCGGGGAACGCTCACGATCAAGGCGGCAGCGAGCACGCTGATCGCCGCCGCGCCCATGGTGACCCAGTACGCCGCCCTGGTTCCGGCCGGCCCGGTGCCCGCGCGCGCCAGCCGGGTCGCGATCAGCACTGACGTCACGAGGTACAGCACGACTCCGGCCGACCAGGCCACGATTGCGACGACCACGGCGGGCCCGGCGGGCAGCTTGCCGTCGGCCGCGAGTAGGGCAGCCGCGATAGCCACCGACTGTGTTGCGACCGTGCACAGGTACCAGGAACCAGTCACGCTGGGCAGGCCTGGCCGCGCCGAGCGGCGCGCGAGTCGGGCCGGGACCAGGCTCGTCACCACCAGCCACGCGACCGCCGCGACGCCCGCCAGCGCGACCGCCGCAGGCACACCGGCCCCGCCCAGCCTGGCGAGACAGCTACCGAGGACGACGCAGGCGGCCACCACGGCGTACCAGGCGAATGCTCGCCCCGGAGCACTGGCATCGGCGCGCAATCCGGCCGGCGATCGGGCCAGCCGCACGAGTGTCGCCGCGATGGCGGCCAGCCAGACCGCGGCGGCGATCACCACCAGCGCGTCGGAGGCGCCCTGCCAGCCGTCCTGCCGCAGGCCAGTAGCCACGATCCCGGTGGCCATCACCATTGCGAAGTATTCGGGCCTCGCCACCCGTGACACGAACGGCAAGCCACTGTGCCGCGGTGCCTCGGCGCCGGACGTAGCTGACCGATCTGAGGCGATGGCGTCCGGCATTTGTATATCGTAACACGATAGAAGTTGGTGGCTGGTCACGGACGCACCCGGCGCCACGGCCGCCGCGGCCGCCACGGCTACGCGGCGGTGACCTCGCTGGCGGGCATATCGGCACGATACGACGCCCGTTCGGCAGGGCGACTCGTGCTTGGCCCGGATCAGATGAAACTATCTGCGGGTGAGGCTGTCGCGGCGACGGCCGCCGGCCCGTCCGCCAGCGGCCCCGGTTGGGCATGTCCCGCCGGGTGGGCTCATGGCGCCGGCGGTTCCTCCGGCGCGGTCAGCAGGCCAGACCGCGGCCCTGGTCGTCGAGGATGAGCTCGAGCCGCGGATCAGGATCCCCACCGACCTGCTGCGGTGCCTCACGTCAATCCTGGAGGTCGCCCTCCTCGTCGGGCTCGCGCTGTTGGCAACCCAGGCGGCTAGCGGGCTTGAGCAAGACGTTAGCAAGCACCTGCCCAGGCAGCTGGTTGGGCCGCTGCACACCCTCGCGTTCATCGCGCTGCTGGTCCTGCCCCTAGCGCTGGCGATTCGGCAGGTTGTCATCGGCCAGCTTCGGCAGCTCACCGAGGCGGTGGTGATCGGCCTGATCGCGGCCGGCGTGGCGATCGGTTGCTCGGAACTCTTGCAGCTCTCGTCGCTGACTGACCTCTACCGCGCGTTGGTCCGGTCTCCCAGCCCAGCCGGGGTGACGGCGCTCGATCCCTACCTCGCCGCCCTGGCTGCCTACCTGACCGTGATCGGGCTGTCAGGTCGGCCGCGCTGGCGGACGTGGGGCTGGCTGGCAATCACCTTCTACTGCCTGACCAGCGTGGTCCTCAAGAACGAAACGTCGACCGTGCTGTCCCTGCTGATAACGCTGGCGCTGGCGGCGGCCGTGGGGAGCGGGCTGCGGTACGTGATCGGTACCCCCTCGGAGCGGCCGACGGCGGCCGAGATCGCTGCGGCGCTGAGCTTGGCCACCGGCCGCGTCGTCGAGATCCACCGGGTTCCGGACGGGCGGACCGACAATCGCAGGTACGCGGTGGTCGGCGGGGACGGCGAGCAGCTGGACGTCACGGTCTTCGACCGAGACCAGCAGGCCGCGGACTTCCTCTACCGGCTCTACCGTCGGCTGCGCCTGACCAGCCAGGCGTCGCGCAGCCTGCCGCTGACCGTAAGCCGCGCGGTCGAGCGCCGCGCGCTCATGGCGTACGCGGTCGAGGACGCGGGCGTGCCCACGCCGAAGCTGCGCGCAGCGCTGCGAGTCGGGCCGGAGGCGGCGGCCGTGGCCACCCGGCACTGCACCGGAACGACGCTCGCCGACCTGCCGTACCCGCCGTCCGACCAGCTGCTCGGCCGGGTCTGGGATGCCGTTCTGCAGTTGCACAAGCACCGGGTCACGCATCGCTCGCTGATCGCGGACCACATCCTGGTTAGCGGCGCCGCACGCAATGGCACGGTGCTGCTGCTTGATCCGGGCGACGGCGATGTCGCGGCCAGCGACCTGCAGATCCGGCTGGACCTGGCCCAGCTCACGGCCACGACGGCGCTCCTGGTGGGGCCGGACCGGGCGGCCGCGCTGGCGCGGGAGAAGCTCGGCCAGCCGAGCGTGAGCAACCTGGTGCCGCTGCTCCAGCCGGTTGTCCTGCACCGGTCAACTCGCGCCACCCTGCGGCGCCGCAAGGACGTGCTGCCGGCCCTCCGCAAGGGACTGATCGGCACCGCGCCTGAGCCGGGTCCCGAGGTCGAGCAGCTCGAGCGGATCAAGCCGCGCAGCGTCGTCACGCTCGTGGCCGCTGTGATCGCCGCGTACCTCGTCATCGGCCAGCTCGGACGGCGGAACTTTGTGCCCGTGCTGCGCCAGTCGGACTGGCGCTGGGTCCTCGCGGGCCTGCTGTTGTCGGTGCTCACCTACGCGGGCGCCACCTGGTCGCTGTCGGGCTTCGTGCTGGAGCGGCTGCGGTTCGCCCGGACCTTTCTTGCCCAGCTCGCCGGGACGTTCGTCACGCTGGTCGCGCCGGCCGCGGTCGGCGGCGTGGCGCTGAACATCCGCTACCTGCGTAAGGCGAAGATCACCCCTGCCGACGCCGCCTCGAGCGTCGCGGTGTCGCAGGTCGTCGCCTTCGCGGTGCACATGCTCCTGCTGGTCGTCTTCATCGCGATCACCGGCGGGGCGCACCAGGCGCCGTTCCACCCGCCCGCCTGGTCGTACATCGCGGTGGCGGCGATCGCAGTCATCGCGCTCGGTGTGCTGGCGGTGCCGGCCGGCCGCAGGCTGATCCGTTCCCGGGTGGCGCCGACGCTCAGCCAGGTCATCCCGCGGCTGCTCGAGATCGCGCAGCGGCCGGCCAAGTTGGCCGAGGGCGTCAGCGGCGCGCTGCTGGTGACCTTCGGGTACATCCTCTGCCTGCAGGTCTCGGTGCTGGCGGTCGGCGGGCACGCGGCGTTCTTCGCTGTCGCCGTGGTCTTCCTGACCGGCCAGGCGATCGGGTCCGTCGTGCCCACGCCCGGCGGCCTGGGCGCGATCGAGATCGCGCTCTCCGGCGCGCTGACCACGATCGCCCACGTCCCGACCGCGTTCGCGGTGAGCGCCGTGCTGCTGTTCCGGCTGCTGACGTTCTGGCTGCCGATCCCGGTGGGCTGGGCTGCCATGAACTATCTGCAGCGGCACGACGCGCTGTGAGCCGGGCCCGCGGACGCCAGCGGTCGCGAACGAGGACTGCCGCACGCCGGGAGAGGCGCAGACACCCGGCGGGTTAGGGGTGACACTGAGAGTCGGGATCGCTGCCTGCGCTGGCTGGCTGCAGCGGAGCCGGGGCAGCGGGCCAGCGGGCCGGCTCGAGGAGGCTGCCAATGCTGTCACGGGAAGACAACGAGATCCTGACGCGCGTCGGGCCCGGCACGCTCATGGGCGATCTGCTCCGCCGCTACTGGATCCCCGCGTGCCTCAGC
>JASHQA010000199.1 GCA_030037785.1 Streptosporangiaceae bacterium | reverse complement strand
TCGCCATCGAGGCCATGGCGCTGCCGGCGATCAGCCCGGCGAGCCAGCGCGGCACCCGCCACGGCCGCTTGGCGCCGAGCACCTCCGCGAACACCGGCAGCCACTCGCGCATCGGCGCGGGCTCGTCGTCGACGACGTGGTAGATCGCCGGCCCGTCGTGGCCGAGGGCCAGTACGGTGGCCGCGGCGGCGTCGTCAAGGTGGATCCACGACATCACGCCAGCGCCGTCGCCCACGATCGGGTACTGCCGCTTGCGCACCATGCTGGCAAAGCCGTCGTCCCCCGCGCCGTAGAAGCCGCCGTAGCGCAGCGCTATGCCGCCGGCGCCGGTGACCGCCTCGTCGAGGTGAGCCATCGCGGCGTTCGTCTCGCGCGCGGTCGCGGGTGGGGCGGGGTCCAGGGGGTCGTCCTCGGTCTTGACCCAGCTGCCCTCGCGCGCGTAGCGATAGCTGGCGAAGCTCTGGGCGACGAACCGGCGCACGCCGGCCTCGCGCGCGGCGGCAAGCAGCGCGTCCGTGCCCTCGGTCCGGAGCCGATTCGTCCGCGCGAAGCTGCGATCCAGGCTGCGTGACCACGTCATGCTGGCCAGCGCGGTCGCCTCGTGGATGATCGCGTCTGGGCGTGCGTCGAGCACGGCTCGCCGCACGGCTGCCGCGTCGAGCACGTCGAGCGCGACTGGCTCCGCGCCGAGGGCGCGGATCCGCTGGTCGTGCCCGGGCGACACGAACGTGCCGACCACATCGTGTCCGGCAGCGACGAGTTGGGGAACGAGGCGGCTGCCGATCGCACCGCTTGCGCCTGCGACGAAGACTCGCATCGCGTCCTCCTTGTTGTCCCGGCCTTAGCCGGTGTCGGCCTCTGGTGCTATGACCCGCCAGGGACACCAGATGTGACGTTAGCGCGCACCGCCCGATCAGGACTTCGCCGCCCGTCCAGCCGGGTCGGCACTGCCTAGTCCCCGCGCAGTCCGACGAAGGCGTCGCCAGCCATGTCGTCGAGCAGCGCGAGGGCGTCGGCACGGCTGAGATCCTCGTCCTGCGACAGCTGCGGAGTCGGCTTGCCGCGGTGGGCGGCGAACGCGATGCAGGCGTGCAGCGTGGACTTGCAGAGGCCGCTGACCGCGGCGTGCGGTGCGGGGATCACGCCGTGGTACGGCGGGACCGGCCTGGCCACCACGTCGGGCCAGTCCTGCGGGTCGCGCGGTACCGCCAGCGACAGCAGCGGGGCGATGTCGGCGGCCACCGTGTCCCTCGCCGTCAGCGGGTCGCCGAGGCTCCACCGGCTGCGCAGCGTCGCGATGATGGAGGTGTGCCGGTACTCACTGGTCACCACCGTGCGTTCCGGCACCCATGGCGAGATGGCGATGGCCGGCACGCGCAGGCCGGACCGGTCGAAGGCGAACCCCAGCTGGCCCGGCGGCGCGCCGGGAACCGGCGGCGGGACCAGCGGCGGCGGAACGTGGTCGTAGGTGCCGCCGTGCTCGTCGAAGGTGATCATCAGCAGCGTGTTCCACGCGTTTGAGCCGCGCTCGGAGGCCGAGCCGCGCACCGCGTGGTAGATCCTCGCGAGCAGATCCTCGCCGCCGAGCAGCGCGGATGGCGGATCGATCGGCGCGTCCGGGAACAGCGCGTCGAACGCCGGGTGCATGTCGTTGTGCCCGTACAGCAGGTTCGGCTCGACGAACGAGTACGTCGGCAGCGTGCCGTCGGCGGCGTCCTGCAGGAACACGTCGGTGGTTACGAACTTCGTCGCGAAGTGCGGCCACAGCCGACGCGCGTGGATGATGCCGGTGAGCGACAGATGACTCGGCGGATCGCAGTAGACCTTCCAGGTCAGGCCCGCGCGGTCGAGCCGCTCGAAGATCGTCTCGGCGGTGTTGTGGACCGGGAACGAGCCCGTCGGCGTCAGGTTGTTGACGAACCCCGACGACGACGCGGCGTGCACGAACGACCGGTTGGCAAATGTCTGCGAGGGCACCTCGCAGAACCAGTGGTCGAAGGTCGCGAAGCCGCGCGCGAGCGCGGCCGTGACCGGCATCTGCTCGGGCGCGTAGCCGGTCATGATCTGGGCGAACTCGTCGTAGCTCGGCGGCCGGCCCAGCTCGGCCGCGAACGCGCTGATGTAATCGGCCACGAACCCGGTCATCGGCGGCGGCAGCAGCGGCTCGGGTGGGGCGTTGTACGGCGCGGTCATCTTCTCCGCGAGCACGCCGCGGTTGGCCGCCGGGTCGATCACGCCGAACAGCTGGGTGTTGACGTGCTGGTATTCCTCGCCCGGGTCCGGGCTCGGGGTGTTCATTCCGGCCGCGACACCGTAGGCCACGTCGGACTGGCCCGCGGCGTCCGCCCAGTCGGGTACGGGATTGGTGCGGACGCGGCCCGTTACCCCGGTAAAGCTCTGCACCTCACCCGGCTGGTACAACCGGCCGAGCAGGTTGTCGAACGAGCGGTTCTCGAACATGAGGACCACGACGTGGTCCAGCGCGTTGCTCCGGTCGGGATGCGACATGACAGCACCGTAGCGGCTGGTGGCCGGGCGGCAGCCGGCTGACCCTGGGCACACGCCGCGACGGTAGTGTCGCGGCCATGGAGATTCGCGAGGTGGCCGTCGTCGGCCTGGCGCGCACGGGTCTGGTCCGCTGAGGCGCAGGCGATGCTCGTGAGTCCGAGGAGGGCGCGGCGCCTGTCGCCCGAGGACCCCGGCAGGCCACGGCGGGCGGGCCGGTCACGGCCAGCGCGCGCCGCGGCGGATGGCGACGACCCGGCCCGGCTCGGACCACCGCAGCTGCAGGAGTGGCCGGACGGGGACTGGCTGGTGCGCCCGGTGCCGAGTGCTGCGGCCGCGAAGGTCTACCGGTGTCCCGGCTGCGATCAGGAGATCACGGTCGGCACCGCGCACGTCGTAGTCTGGCCCGCCACCAGTCCCGGACCTGAGGCGCGGCGGCACTGGCACGCCGCGTGCTGGCGGCGGCGTCCGCGTCGGCCGCGGCGACTATGAGCGCGCCCGCCGCTTGGTCCGGGCCCGTAGCCGCCCTGCTGCGCGCGCGATGACGGAGATCACCGCGGGCACCGTGCTGCCGGCCCGGCGCACCGAGGTGACGCTGCTGACCTCGGACGGACTGGCACTGGTCGGGGAGCTCGCGCTGCCGCTCGACCGGCCGCCGGTCGCCACGCTCATCTGCCTGCACCCGCTGCCCACGCACGGCGGCATGATGGACAGTCACGTCCTGCGCAAGGCCGCGAACCGACTCCCGGCGCTGGCCGACCTGGCGGTGTTCCGGTTCAATACGCGCGGCACCGCGTCGGCGCGTGGCCGCAGCGACGGTCGGTTCGGCGACGGCGCCGCGGAGCGGCACGACGTGGCAGCAGCCATCGGCTACTGCGCCGACCGTGACCTGCCGCTGCTGTGGCTGCTGGGCTGGTCCTTCGGTTCGGAGCTGGCACTGCAGTGGGGGAACGACCCCGACATCGAGGGCGTCATCCTGCTGTCCCCGCCGCTGCGCTGGGTGGGTGAGCAGGATCTCGACGGCTGGGCCTCCGCCGGGAAGCCGGTGCTGGCGCTCGTCCCCGAGTTCGACGACTACCTGCGACCGGAGCAGGCGCGGCAGCGGTTCGCGCGGGTCCCGGCGGCCGAGGTGGTCGCGGTTCCGGGCGCCCGGCACCTGTGGGTGGGGGAGCGCTTCGTCAGGATCGTCCTGAACGAGATCGTGCGCCGGGTCAATCCGGCCGCGTGGCCGCTGCCGACCGAGTGGGAGGAACCATCGTGAACATCTTCGACCTGTCGGGCAGGCACGCCTTCGTCACCGGCGCGTCCCGCGGCATCGGACGCGTCATCGCGGTCGCGCTTGCCGAGGCGGGCGCGGACGTGGCGCTCGTCGCGCGCAGCGCGGCCGGGCTGGCGGAAACCGCCGCCGCGGTCGAGGCGGTCGGTCGCACCGCCTGCGTGCTTCCGACGGACGTGACCAGCTATGACGCGGTCGCGGCCGCCGTGGCTGCCGCGATCGACCAGCTCGGCACCGTGGAAATCGTGGTCAACAACGCCGGCGGGTCGAACTTCATGGTCCCGTTCGGCGACCTGCGCCTGTCCGGCTGGGACAAGCTGCTCCAGCTGAACCTGAGCTCGGCCGTGTACGTGTGTCACGCTCTGGCCGGCCACCTGCTGGCGCGCGGCCAGGGCTCGGTGATCAACGTGGCCTCGGTGGCCGGGGTCGCCGCGGCGCCGCTCATGAGCCCGTATGGTGCGTCGAAGGCGGGGCTGATCTCGCTCACCAAGACGCTCGCCGCCGAGTGGGGTCCGGCCGGCGTCCGGGTCAACGCGCTGTGCCCTGGCTGGACCGCAACGGAGCTGAACCGAACGCTGTGGGAGGACCCGGTCATCGGGCCGGCCACCGTGGCGGGATCGGCCCTGAAGCGCTGGGCCAGCGCCGCCGAGATGGCGGGTCCGGCCGTCTTCCTGGCCAGCGAGGCCGCGTCGTTCATGACGGGCCAGACGCTGATCGTCGATGGCGGTCAGACGATGATGGGCTAGCACAGCCGTACCGGGCTAGCACAGCCGTACCGGGCTAGCACAGACGATGCGGGCGCCGTGCCGTGGCACGGCGCCCGCATCGTCTGCCGGGCGGTGGCTGCCCTACTCGGTCCACCACTCGTCGTCGCCCTCGGCGGGCTTGCCGTTGGACGAGGCCTTCTCCGGGCGTGGCCCGGCCGAGTGACGAGCGGCCGGGGCGGCCGGTGCGGCCGCCGGAACCGGCTCCGGCTCCGGCTCCGGCTCCTCGGGGGCCGGGCCAGCCGTGACGGCCTTGGCGGCCGGTGCCGCGACGGCGGGCTGGGCCGGGGCGGTCTGCAGGGCGTCCACGAGGCCCGGCATTGAGCCGCCGAGCAGCTGGCTGATCTGGGACAGGTGCGCAGCGACGCTTTCCTTCTGCTTGTTGAGCTCGTCCACCTGCCGCTGAGCGGTCGTCCGCACCCGCTCCGCCTCGGACTTGGTGTCGCTCAGTAGCTGGTCCGCCTGAGCCTTGGCTTGGCTGACGATGCCGTCGGCGTTCTTCTTGGCGTTGCTCACCAGCTGCTGCGCATGCTGGTCGGCCTCGCGCCGGGTCTGCTCGGCCTGGATGCTGGCCTTGCTGGCCCGCTCTTCGGCGACGGCAGCGCGCTGCTCGGCCTCGGACACCATCTTCTGGGTGGCTTCCTGCGCCTTGGCCAGCCGCTCGGTCTCCTGGCGCTCGGCCTCTTCGCGGCGAGCAGCCAGGTGCATCTCGAACTCGGACTCAGCCTGCGCCCGCGCCGCCTCGCTGTCCTCGAAGGCGCGCTGGGCCTGGCTGCGCATCTCGTCGGCCTGGCGCTTGGCGGTGGTCAGGATCTCGTCCCGGTCGCGCTTGGAGGACGCCCGCATCTGCGCAACCTCGCGCTCGGCGGTCGTGCGCATCTTGGCGACCTCGCGCTCGTTCCCCGCACGCTTCTCCGCGACCTCGTGGTCGGCGGTGGCGCGCAGCTTGGCGACCTCGCGGTCCGTGGTGGCCTTGAGCTCGTCGGATTCCCGCGCCGCC
>JASHQA010000198.1 GCA_030037785.1 Streptosporangiaceae bacterium | reverse complement strand
GACCTGGCCGATAGGGACGACACGGGGGAGCGGTCGCGCGGGGCCCGCCCGGCGGATGGCTGGCCGGAACACGACAGCGTCCGGGGTTCGTTCGGCGGGAGCGTCGGGCCACCGTCGGCGGATAATGCCCAGCATCACCCGGTTGTCGGGAAGCACCTCGAGAGTCAGGCTGCCGACGCCGCGATGGCCAGCGCGGTCGGCGAGCGTGCGCAGCACCTGGGTGCCTATGCCGCGCCGCTGCCAGGCATCCGCGACCACCAGTCCGATGCTGCTCTCGAGCCCGGTGCCGGTGACTGCGTCCGCGGCCATCCCGTGCGCGATGACGCCGCCGCGGCGGTCGGTGACCAGCAGCACGTCTGCGCCGCCCGCTCCGCACAGCGCGCGCAGCAGGCCGCTGCTCGGCGGTGCGACGGCAGCAAAGAAGCGGAGGTACTGCGAGCGCGGCGACAGCGCGCAGACGAAGTCACGAATCTTCGTCACGTCGTCCGCTCTAGCTGTCCGGAGCAGCGCAACTTGGGTTCGATTCATGAACCCAGCATGGTCGCGGCTTGCTAAGTCTGTCAAGTAGACCTAGCCTACGAGCATGAGGCGACCGTGGGCGCTCGACTATGACACCGCAAGCTGCACCATCGCGGCAGCCCTGGCGATCATCGGCGAGAAGTGGACGTTCCTAGTTCTGCGCGAGGCGTTCAACGGCGTCCGCAGGTTCGACGACATGCAGCGGCGCACGGGAATGCCACGCCAGGTGCTGAGCAGTCGGCTGGCCCGGCTCGTCAGCGACGGCATCCTGCGCAAGGCGCCGTACCGCGAAGAGGGTCAGCGGCCGCGCGAGGAGTATCGGCTCACCGACCAGGGCCTCGAGCTCTTCCCGGTCGTGGTCGCGCTGATGACCTGGGGGGACAAGTTCGCGGGCGGGCCGGAGGGTGCGCCCGTTCTGCTGACCCACCGAGACTGCGGCGCGGCTGTGCACCTGGAACTGACCTGCACCGCCGGGCACGTGCTCGCCTCGGCGCGGGATGTCACCCCGCTGCCAGGCCCTGGTGCCCGGCGGGTGGCCTGACCGTCGACCGACGTGGCTACCCGAGCAGGTCGGGTGGCGGGACGGTTGTCGTCGTGTCCGGAAGCTGTCCGGTGGCGGACGGGAATCCGGTCGATGGGGTGACCGGGTAATCCGCGTAGTACTCCTCGTCGGCTAGGTCTGCGGCGGCCAGCATCGAGAATCTGCCGATGGTGAGCGCGCCGACGAAGACGACGACCAGACCGAGTCCGGCGAACAGGGTGAGCATCTCGACATACGCGTGCAGTGACGTGAGCGTCTCGCCACTGCGCAGGATCGGGCTGCCGCCGGGGATCGACCTCTTCAGCACGATGGCCGTGAAGGTCTGGCCGATGCCGAACCACGCGCCGCCCAGGGCAGCGAGCAGGCCGCCGGATAGACCGATGGCCCGATTCCGGGTTACCGCCGCCAGCAGGCCGCCGACCAGAACGGCTGCGGCCGGGATGATCGAGTAGTAGAGGCGCCCCTGGTTGTAGTCCCAAACCTTGTCCGGTGTGTAGCCGAAGTGAAAGTAGGGGCCGAAAAACAGCGCCAGACCACCCCAGAGGCCCAGCAAGATCAACAGCAGTCCGCAGACTACACCGCGCCGTCGCGGGATACGGCCTTGAGGGTTCATGTTGTCCACTTCCCTGTGCAGTCGGTTAGTTAAAGACTTACACACGGTCAGTGCTGGGCGGTGGGTTCCTTCGGCAAAGTGCTGGTAAATCGGGTCGGAAGAGGTGTTCAGCCACTGCCGGGGCCAGGCAGCTGGCAGGTATGGTCGCGCCGTGGACGTCGGGAGGTTGCAGCTCGGGACCGGGGACGTCCTGGTTGCATCGCAGACCGCAGTGGCGGCAGGCGAAGACGGCGCGGGCCGGAAGTGAGTGCCACGCACGTCGTCGTCACCGCCGGGCAACCTGACCACGGCAAGTCGGCACTGATCCACGCGCTCACCGGGACAGAGCCGGCCCGCGCTACGGCAGAGCGCAGGGCGGTGGACCCGGAGTTCACCTGTCTGACGCTGCCCTCCGGCGCGCAAGCCGCGTTCGTCGATGTGCCGGGTCTCGACCGGTTCATCGCCAGCGTGCTGACCGGAGCAGGCCCGGTGCCGGCCGTCATGTTCGTCGTGGCGGCGGACCAGGGCTGGCTGCCGCAGTCGGCCACGCAGCTAACCGTGGTCAGCGCGCTCGGCATCAGGCACGCCCTGCTCGTGGTGACCAAGTCCGACGTCGCCGATCCGGCGCCGGTGCTGGCCGACGTGGCCGCCAGGATCTCCCGCAGCACGCACGGTGACGTCGCGGCAGTGGCGGTTAGCTCGGTGACCGGGGCAGGCTTCCCGGAACTGGTCGCAGCGCTGGACGAGCTGTGCTCCGGGCTGCCGGCCGCTGATCCTGGTGCGCCGGCGCGGATCTGGATCGAGCGGTCCGTCGCCATGACCGCCGGTGCCACGGAAGTGACGGGGACGTTGTCAGCCGGCACCGTGCACGCCGGCGATGAGCTGCTGCTAGCTCCGGCGATGCGGCCGGTTCGGGTCTGTGAGCTGCGGTCGCTCGGCCGCCCCGCAGCCGCGGTCACGGGTACCGCGCGCGTCGCGCTGACGCTCCGCGGCGTCGGGGGCAGCCCGCCGCGCCGCGGCATGGCCCTGGTCCAGCCGGGCCGTTGGACACTCACGGACGTGATCGACGTGCGCGTCGGGCAGCATCCACCGCGAGCCGGGGACGGCAGGTGGTCGGCGGCGCTGGGCGCGCCGGAGGCGACTGCACCGGTGCAGTTGACCCGCTCCCGCTCCGTCATGGTCCACGTCGGCTCGGCTCGGGTCATCGCCCGAGTGCGTTCGCTGGGCGCCAGTCTGGCCCGGCTGAGCCTCGCCGAGCCAATGCCGCTGCACGTCGGCGACCGGGTGCTGGTGCGTGAGCCGGGTGCGCACCGACCGGAGTCGCGGTCCGCGCTGGCCGGGGCGGTGGTGCTGGACGTCTCTCCGCCGCCGCTCGCCCGGCGGGGCGCGGTGGCAGCGGCTGCCCGGCAGCTGGCTGGCTGGCCGGACCGGCCGACCGCCGCGGACCTGCTCGCCAGGCACGGCCTGCTGCGAGGCACTGCGCTGTTCGCGATGGGCGTGCCCGAGCTGCCCGAGCCGGTAACGGGCGAGTGGCTCGCCGATCCCGACCACTGGCGCGCCCTCGGTCACCACCTTGGCGAGGTGCTCGCGGCGCACGCCGCCGCCGAGCCGCTGGCGACGGGAATGCCCATCGAGGCGGCTCAGGCGGCGCTTGATCTGCCGGACCGCAGACTGGTCGCTGCTCTCGCCAGGCCACCGTTCCGGGTCTCGTGCGGAGTCGTGCAGATCGTGTCGCCGCCCACCGTGGCCGACCACCGGCTGCCGGAGGCGGTGCAGGCCGCGATCCGCGTGCTGCGCGCGGACCTGGCGGCCGCCCCGTTCATGTCACCAGAGGCCGGACGGCTGCGCAAGCTTGGCCTGGACGGGCACGGCATCGCAGCCGGGGTGCACGCGGGTGAGCTCATGCGGATCAGCCAGCAGGTTGTGCTGGCACCCGGTGCGGACGTGGCGGCCGCCGCGATTCTGGCGGGCCTGCCGCAGCCCTTCACCGCCGCGCAGGCCAGACAGGCGCTCGGCACTACGCGGCGCACGGCGATCCCGCTGCTGGAGTTCCTGGACTCGGTCGGTCTCACCGAGCGGCTGGCCGACGATCGCAGGACGGTCCGGCCGCAGCCCGCTGCGCGTGCTGCGGCCGGCGCGCCGGAACCGGCGGTCGCTGGCGAGGGCTAGCGGGCGCCGAACCGGGTCGCTGACCAGCTGCGCGCGTCCGTCGGCGGCACGCCCTGCGCGATCCACCGGGACAGCACCGCGGCGGTCGCGGGAGCGTTGAGAATCCCGGTGCGGAAGTGTCCGGACGTGAGCCACGCATTGACGAGGCCAGGCACCTTGTCGATGACTGGCCGCCGATCCGGATGCCGCGGGCGGAAGCAGCACCACTGGTAGGCAACCCCCACGCCGCCAAGCCGCGGCAGCACGGCGGCCAGCCCGGCTGTTATCGCGTCGATGACCGCGGGCTGCACTGCCGGGCTCTCGTCGCCGACATCGAAGGTGCCGCCGGCCAGCAGCTGGCCGTTCTCGATCTGGGTCGCGACGGGTGCGACGATGCCCGGCAGCGTGACGTCCGTCTGCTGGGTCACCAGCAGGTGGCCCTTGACCCGGTCCGAGGGAATGTGCAGCGGCAGCCCGTCGAGCACCGGCGGCTGGCCGGTGGCGAACACGACCACACCGGGGCTGATGTGCCCGCTGGAGGTGGCGACGCTGACGACGCGGTCGCCGCTGATGTCGACGGCTGTGGCGGCGACGCCGGTGGCGACCGCGGGCAACCGGGCAGCGAGCCTGGCCACCGCGCGCAGCGGGTTGACCCGCGCCTGTCGGCGGATGAGCGCGCCTTCCATCGGACGAGTGAGGCCAGGCACGAGCTGAGCCACTTGGCCGGGATTGAGCCACTCGACGTCACGCGGCTGGTGCGCGGCGAAGCCGCTGTCGTGCGGCGCGAGACCGAGCCAGTCGAGCTCCACCAGGCCGACCCCGCCAGGCAGCGCCTGCTGCAGGTCACGCCAGCGCTCCAGGGACGCGCGCTCGAGGTCGACGAACGGCTCGGGATCGCTCCACTGATGCGGCTCAGGGATCAGCAGGCCAGTGGCGCCGCCGGTGGCCCCGGCGCCGAGTCGGCCCGTCTCGATCAGTAGTACCTCGCCGAGGCCGGCCTCCGCACACGCGAACGCTGTCGTCACGCCCACGATGCCGCCGCCGACGACCAGCACGTCTGGCCTCGCGCCGGCCAGGCCGTCATCCGAGCGGCCGAGTACAGCGCGCTCGGCCACGGCGAGCTGATCGCGCCAGATAGGGCCGGTCACCGTCATGAGACCATCCTGGGTCAGCCGAGCGGAGTCGGCTTGGTCTTGCCGAGTGCATCGTAGGCGACGCCACCGCCGCAACCGCGGCGTGGCCGCGCTGGCCCGGTCCGAACAGTGGCCTACCAGCAACGTGGCGGCAACGCCGGGTTCCCGGCCGCGAAACACCGCTGCGACACGCTGGTGGCATGGGCGCTCATCCGGAGAACCAGGTACGCCGCAGGATCGCGCTGATAGCGCACGACAACTGCAAGGCCGATATCGCCGAGTGGGCCAGGTTCAACCGGGCGCTGCTGGCTCAGCATGACCTCGTTGCGACCGGAACGACGGGCCAGCTGCTGACTGCCGAACTTGGCCTGCCGGTCACCTGCCTGCACAGCGGCCCGCTCGGCGGGGATCAGCAGATCGGCGCGCGGATCGCCGAGGGCGAAGTCGACATCCTCATTTTCTTCTGGGATCCGCTGGAGCCCCATCCGCACGATCCTGACGTCAAGGCCCTGCTGCGGCTCGCGGTGGCCTGGAACATTCCGGTGGCGTGCAACCGGTCGAGTGCGGACTACCTGATCTCCTCGCCCCTCTTCGCCCGCCGGTATGACCGGCGACAGCCCGATTTCACCGACTATGCAAGGCGCGGTTGGTCGGCCCTCGCGGCGAGCGCTGACCAGGTCGCTTAGCCACCGACGGCGTCGTTCCCGTTAATCGGCGCCGAACGGGAAGTTTCCGGGTCCCGGCCGCGCTGCACCATCGGGTGGCGCTCGCTGGTGCACCTGGGACTGGGGGGCCGTAAGGTGGAAATCATGGCGCTCACCGATTCGTACGGCCGAACCGCCACCGACCTGCGGGTCTCGGTGACCGACCGGTGCAATCTGCGGTGTGCGTACTGCATGCCTGCTGAGGGTCTTGACTGGCTGCCCCGGCCGGAGCTGCTGACAGACGACGAGCTCGTCCGGCTGGTGGGGCTCGCCGTCGGTCGGCTCGGCATAACCGAGGTGCGGTTCACCGGCGGGGAGCCGCTGCTACGGCGGGGCCTGACCGGAATAATCGAGCGCGTCGCCGCGCTGAGCCCCAGGCCGCAGATCTCCATGACGACCAACGGCATCGGCCTGGACAAGCTGGCCGCACCGCTGCACGCGGCCGGCCTGGACCGAATCAACGTCTCGCTCGACACGCTGTCGCCGGAGACGTTTGTCGCGCTGGCGCGCCGGGACCGGCTCGGCGACGTGCTGAAGGGCCTGGTTGCGGCCGCTGAGACCGGCCTGGCGCCGGTGAAGGTCAACACCGTGCTGATGCGCGGCGTGAACGACCACGAGGCGGCAGACCTGTTGCGGTTCTGCCTGGGCGGCGGCTACGAGCTGCGGTTCATCGAGCAGATGCCGCTGGATGCCCAGCACGGCTGGCGGCGCGCCGAGATGGTCACCGCCGATGAGATCCTGGCGGAGCTGCAGACCGGGTTCAGCCTGGTCCCGGCCGACCCGGCGGAGCGTGGTTCGGCCCCGGCGGAGACGTTCCTGGTGGACGGCGGGCCGCAGACGGTGGGCATCATCGGCTCGGTGACGCGGCCGTTCTGCGGCGCGTGTGACCGGGTGCGGCTGACGGCCGACGGCCAGTTGCGCAACTGCCTGTTCGCGCGCACCGAGAGCGACCTGCGCACCCCATTGCGCGCCGGGGCTTCCGACGACGAGTTGGCCGATCGCTGGCACCGCTGCCTGGCTGTCAAGCTGCCCGGGCACGGCATCAACGACCCCGGTTTCCTGCAGCCCGCCCGGCCCATGTCGGCCATCGGCGGCTAACCAGGCCGGCTTCCTCGGCCCAGGTGGTCGGCCGTCCCGACGCGGGCGGCCGGTTGCCTCGACCCAGGCGGTCGGGCAGCGTGCTGCAGCCCGCGCGCCGCCCCTCGCAACCCGCTCTCGCGACACCTTGCGTCGCGAGAGATATAGATATATCGTTGAGCTATCTTGGAATTACGATGACCGTCGGAAGTAACGGTCCGATGGGTACCCTGGAGGGGAGTAGCTCATGCGTTACGACAACGAACAAGAGGGACGTCGTGGACCTGGCGGGTGGGAGCCTGCCGACGACGTGGAGCACCGCCGCTGGCACGGCGACGACGGCGAGCGGCGGGGCGGACGCGGCCGGTTCCGTGCCCGGCCCCACTTCGTCGGTCCGTTCGGCGGGCCGGGATTCCCGGGCGGGCCAGGGTTCCCCGGCCCGGAGATGCACGTCGGCCCCTGGATGAAGGAGATGCACCGGATGCGCGGGCCGCGAGCCCGGCGGGGTGACGTGCGGGCCGCGGCCCTCGCGCTGTTGGCCGAGCGGCCGATCAACGGCTACCAGATCATCCAGGAAATCACCGACCGCAGCGGCGGCGTGTGGCGGCCGAGCCCAGGCTCGGTCTATCCGGCGCTACAGCAGCTCGAGGACGAGGGGCTCATCAGGGCCGAGGCAGGGGACGGCGGTCGCCGCGCCTATCAACTGACGGACGAGGGGCGGCAGTACGCGGCCACGCACGCGGACGAACTGCGCGCTCCCTGGGACGTAGTCGCTGGCGGTGCCGGCGGTGCCGCGATCGAGATGCGCAAGCTTATCGGCCAGGTGGCGATGGCGGCCGTGCAGGTCGTCAGCGCGGGTACGGACGCTCAGGCTGCGCAGGCGCGGCAGTTGCTGACAGACACGCGCAAGGCGCTGTACCGCATCCTTGCCTCGGACGAGGAAGGCGCGGGCGAAAGCGAGTAACACCGCCCAGGGGCTACGCAGCCGCACGCGGCCCGCTCCGGCTTTCGTCAACCGGTGTTGATAGCGCCGCCTCGTCAACATATATTGACGAGGCGGCGGGAGTCCCGGGCGACCGCGTTTAGGCTCGGGAATAGCAAGTCAGGGGAGGCTCGATCAGCGTTGGCACGAAGCAGAGCGGTGGCACGAGCCGGGACGTCGGCGGCGGTACTCGACGGCACCGGGCTCGACGGCGGCGGGCCCGAGACTGTCATCGCGGTCTCC
>JASHQA010000197.1 GCA_030037785.1 Streptosporangiaceae bacterium | reverse complement strand
CAGCCCGGTCGAAGGTAACGCCGGTAAAGGCGCAGAGGCCCGGCAGACAGGCGCGGGCAATGCGCGTCTTTGTGTGGGCCACCGCCGCGTCGCTCGCGTTCGCCGGCATCTACGCCGTCGCAGACATCGCGGAACACGGATTCAGCTTCTTCACCTTCAGAGAATCCGGGGCAGGCGAGACGCCGGGCAACTTCCACGACTCGAATTTTCTGGCTAGGCAGGCTGCGGCGGCGCAGTCCGCCGCACCGCAGGGAAAGCACCATAAGACGTCAGCCGAGACCACCAAGGCGAGCAACTGAGTGCCATACAAAGCAAGACCAAGACGGAGCGGGCTAGTCCTCCGGAAGGAGAAGCTGCGAGATGGCTACCACTAGGGACTACGCGCGAGGCCGATATCCCGGTGAGGCCGTAGGAACCTGGCCCGAGCCCGGCGCCGTAGGCACCTGGGACGAGGAAGAGCAGCGGGCGGATGACGAGCGCCCACAGCGGCGGGCTAAGCGGGGCATGGATGAGTGGATGGACGCGGACTTCAAGTTCGGCGGCTCCCGAATCAAGCGGAAGACTCTCGCACTTGTCCTCATAGGTTCCTTCGGGGTGCTCCCGCTGTTCTTCATGACGCCGGCCCTGCTCACGATGAACGAGAACACGTTCGCTGGGTCGGTCGATGACACGCTGGGCACTGGCGCGATGGTGTGCCTGTTCCTGTGCCTGCTCGTCTCTCCCCTGATGCTGCTCACCGGGCTGCGCTGGTTCTTCCCGCTGCGGCGCTGGTTCGGCATCATGATGGCGTGCTGCGGCATAGGCGACGGGCTCGCTGCCGGGCTCACCGACAACTTCGCGGGCAACTTTTTCGACAAGTTGACAGAGCACACCTTTACGCTCGTGGGATTCGTGATGGTGCTGCTCGTCATCCCGCTCCTGCTCACCGGCAACCCCTGGGCGCAGCGCAAGCTCGGCCGGTACTGGAATACGCTGCACAAGCTCATCTACGTCATCTGGGCGTTCCTCTTCATCCACCTGGCGACGCTAGAGGGATTCGGCTTCGAGCGCGGGACCAATGGCTCCGGCTTTGCTGGTGACGGTGACCCCATCCTCCATCAGCGGCTGTACCAGTACGGAGCGTGCAGCCTTTTCCTGCTTGTTCTCAGGCTGCCGCCGGTAAAGCGGTGGATCGTCGCTCGTCAGAAGGAAGGCCGAACCAAGCTCGTGTGGCTAACGATCGCGCCGATTTTCGCGCTCTTCGTGTTCGGCATGGCCTTTGCCATTAACGAGCTGATCTTCAAGGGAACACACTCGTTCACTGAGAACCCCAGCAACGAATAAGGCGCCATCGCCAGGATGCCGGGGTCAGCCAAAGATTTCGCAGTGCTCAAGCTCTCCCTTGACGGGGCGGGCTAGGGATAGGGAGAGGGATTTGACGAGCTATTCGTATGCCAGAGGCGACGAGCCATCGACGATGGCTGGCGGCGTAATACTCGCGATTGCTGCCACCCTGTCGGCTATCCTGGTAATCGCAGGCCTCGTCTATCTCGCGGGTAACGGCCCGCGTCATCAACGTGCGCTTGCTGCTGCCGGGTGCGAGCCCAACTTGTCGCCTGATCCGTCCGATGTGCCCTGTACCACGGTGTGGGAGATCGAAAGGTCGTATACGAAGCTGACAACGACTGCCATCAAGCAACTTGATGCAGACGCTGCTGCCTACACGGCTAACGAAGGAATTAACCTCGCTGCAGCCGTAGCTGCCCTGAGGGCGGAAACGACATCCGCGACGGCGCTGGAGACAAGCCTGGCACGATTCCCATTCTCGGCCTTTGTCGCTCCTCGAGCCAAGGTGCTGGTCCAGGCCATCCAGGATCGCGTCAAGCTGCTTGCCGAGCAGGCACGGTCGTCGACTCTTGCTCAGTTGCAGTCGTTCAATGCCCAGATTGACGCCGGCAGTGCCGCGATCGAGACCGACATGAATCTCCTCCACACGGCCGTATTCACTCGACCAACCGTCAGTCAGGAGCCTTGATCAACCGCCTGGCCACCGATCCGCAGGTCTCCGGTGGCCAGGCGGCGATCAGATTTCGACCATGACAGTTCGGTTCGGCTGTATCGGCCCTCAGAGCCCAGCCCCTAGCCAGAGACCGAGTGCACACCCGACCTCGGATAGCCGAGGCTTGTCCTCACCGGCGAGATCAGCCAGGGTCCACGACATCCGGATGACCCGGTCCGCTCCCCTGGCGCTGATCTGGCCGAGGTCCATCGCCCGTTCCAGCGGTACGAGCGCGCCTGGCGCCGGGCGGAACGTGCGCCGCAACTCGCTGCCAGGGATCTCCGCGTTGAAGCGCCATCGGGTGCCCTGCAGCCGCCGAGCAGCCCGTAGCCTCGCCTCCCGCACCCGGGCTGCGACGACGGTGCTCGGCTCGGTCAGCTGCCTGTCGCTGAGCAGTTCAGCCCGGCCCACCGGCAGCAGTTGCACCTTCACATCTACGCGGTCGAGCAACGGTCCGGAAAGCCTCGCCATGTATCGCCGCTTCATCAGTGGCGTGCAGGTGCACGCCGCGTCGGCGGCCGCCGAGCGGGCGCACGGGCACGGATTCGCGGCCAGCACCAAGGTGAACCGCGCAGGAAAGCGGGCGGTCAGGCCGGATCGTGCGATGACCACCTCGCCGGACTCCAGGGGCTGACGCAGTGCGTCGAGGACATCGCGGTCGAACTCCGGCGCTTCGTCCAGGAACAGGCAGCCATGATGTGCCAGGGACGCCGCACCGGGCCGAATGGTGCGGCGCGCAGAACGGCGGCTCGGTCACCAGGGGATGGTCAGGCCTGAGCATGCCAGCGACCGAGTGGATGGCACTGACCTCCAGCGCGGCCTGCGGCTCCAGCGCGGGCATGATAGTCGGAAGCCGCTCTGCCAGCATCGTCTTACCAACACCTGAATCAAGAAGCGGCTGGGCTCCGCGAGCGGCGTCGCGCGCGCAAACCATTTGAACCTGAACCGTGATGCTCTGGCTTAAGGCTCTGTGTCCTTTGGATGACGCGGTGAGGCGTAGATGAGCCAGACCGTGTGGTTCTCGTCGTCGATGACGT
>JASHQA010000196.1 GCA_030037785.1 Streptosporangiaceae bacterium | reverse complement strand
CCAGGGCGAGCACCTCGGTCAGCGCGAGCACCGCGTGCTTGGTGATCGCGTACATGTTGCCCGCGCTGACGACCGCGGTCATGGAGC
Organism: Streptosporangiaceae bacterium; assembly: GCA_030037785.1. Classification (GTDB taxonomy): domain Bacteria; phylum Actinomycetota; class Actinomycetes; order Streptosporangiales; family Streptosporangiaceae; genus JAJYUU01. The sequence continues at coordinate 8,173 of JASHQA010000196.1, read as the reverse complement.
AGGTGTTGACGACGTGGCCCGGCTCGCCGCCAGCGAGCATGCGCGGCACGAACGCCCGGATTCCGTGCACGACGCTCCAGAAGTTGACCCCGACGGTCCACTCCCAGTCTTTCGTCGTGGCCGCCCAGATCGGCCCGTCCAGATAGCCCTCGACGCCGGCGTTGTTGCACAGCAGATGCACGGCGCCGAACCGCTCGTAGGCGGTGTCGGCTAGCCGCTGCACGGAGTCCGGGTCGGCGACGTCGGTCGCGACCCCAGCCACTCGGTGCCCGGCGGCGGTCAGCTCGGATACGGTCGCGGCTAGCGCGTCCGGCTGGATGTCAGCGGCGACGACCGCCATCCCCTCGGCGGCGAACCGGAGCGCGAACGCCTTGCCCATTCCGCTGCCGGCGCCGGTGATGACGGCGGTGCGTCCGGCGAGCTCGTCCATGCCGCTCCCTATTGCGCAGCCAAAGTGCTGCCGTCGGCGCGGGCGGGCTGCGCAGGCTGCGTGCGCTGGCCGGGCAGCGACAGGATGCGCACCAGCTCACCGGGTGCCCGCAGCCGGGCCAGAGCCGAAGGCGTGTCGTCCAGGCCGACCCGCTCGCTGATGATCGCGTCCGCGGGGACCCGGCCGGCCGCGATGTGCCCGACCGCGGCCGCATAGCTCGCGTAGCTGTACGCGCACGTCCCCGCCATCCGCAGGCCGCCCTGGACGAGCTGGAACAGCGACACGGCGGGCGCCTCGGTCGCGAGGGCAACCTCGACGAACGTGCCACCACCGGCGAGCACGTCGAGGGACTCGGCGAACAGCCCGATCGCGCCCGAGCAGTCGAGCACAGCCTGGAACTGGCGGCCGGTCCCGGCCACGTAGTCGCGCAGGCTGGTCTCCCTGGTGTCGATCACCGCGTCGGCGCCGACCGCGGCGGCGGCGGCGCGGCGGCCGGGCGAGCGGCCCGCGCCGACGATGTGATCCACCCCGGCGAGCCGCAACGCCATGATCGCGTTGAGGCCGATCGACCCGACGCCGTGCACGAGGACGGCATCGCCGGGACCGACGTCCGCCTGCTGGACGGCTTGCAGCGCGACCGCGAGCGGCTCGGCGTGCGCGCCCTGCTCGACCGGCAGCCCGTCCGGAAGCCGCACCAGCTGACCCGCCTGAACCGCGACGTACTCGGCGTAGGCGCCGGGCGCCGACAGTCCTACGTTCGGCAGCGCCGCACAGCGGAACGGCAGCCCGGCCGCGCACTCACGGCACGCCTGGCACGCGCCGAGCGGGTTAACCGCGACCGCCTGACCGGCCTGCCAGCCGGTGACGCCAGGGCCGACCTCGGCTATCCGGCCGGCGAACTCGTGGCCGAGTATCTGTCCCGGCTCGGTCTGCCCGTGCTCGATTGCATGCACGTCCGACCCGCACAGGCCGCACGCCGTGACCTCGATGATGACCTGGCCGGGTCCCGCTACCGGGTCGGGAACATCGGCCATCTCCGTGCCGCCCGGCACGCACACCACTGCCCGCACGCCATGCCTCCGATCAGCTTCTCGCCGGGTGGATCAGCTCCAGCGCCGCGGTCACGACGCCGGCCACCGTCAGCCCGTAGTACTCGTACAGATCCGCGGGGACGCCCACCTCGAGGTCGGCGTCCGGCAGGGCCACGGCACGCAGCGCCGCCGTCAGGCCGTGCCGTCCGGCGACCGCCGCGGCGATGCTCGCGAGGCCGCCGATCTCGTTGTGCTCCTCGACGGTGACCACCCGGCCGGTGCGCGCCGCGGTCTGCACCAGGGCGGCCTCGTCGAACGGCTTCAGGTACGCCGCGTCGTAGACGTCGGCCTCAAGGCCGTCAGCGGCGAGCGCGGCAGCGGCCCGGACCGCGAGGCCGACGCCCATGCCGTGCCCGATCAGCGTCACGTCGCCGCCGCTGCGCAGCCGCAGCCACTCGCCGTGGCCGATGACCGGCGGCGTCTTGTACACCGTCGGCGAGCGCTCCGGGATCCGGAGGTAGACCGGGCCATCCAGGTCGGCGGTGGACCGCAGCAGGCCGACGACGGCGCTGGCGTCGGCCGGCGCGACGACGGTCATGTTGGTGATCGAGCGGGCGACCGCGATGTCCTCGACCGCGTGGTGACTGGTCCCGAAGAAGCCCATGGCCAGGCCGGACAGCCGCCCGACGAGCCGCACCGGCAGGTGGTTGTAAGCGACGTCGGTGCGCAGCTGCTCGGCGCATTTGAGCACGCCGAACGGTGACATCGAAAAGATGTAGGGAACGAAGCCGCTGGCCGCGAGTCCCGCAGCCACCGACACCGAGTTCGTCTCCGCGATGCCGAGTTCGATGTAGCGGTCGGGATGACGGTCGCGGAACTCGGCGAGCGGGGAGCTGAGGTCGGCGCTCAGCGTCAGCACGCGCGGGTCGGAGTCCGCGAGCGCCGCGATCGCGTACCCGGCCGGATTGGCCGCAGCGGCCGTTTCGATCTCGGTGTCGGTGAAGACGTCGACCATGCCGCCCGACTCGGGCGGACGACCCCCCGCAGCCTCCGGCGGTGCTGGCTCGGGGGGACGACCCCCCGCAGCCCCCGGCGCGGAACTGGACTCGACGCCCTGCGCCAGGTCTGTCATTGCATCCTCGCGCTGATCTCGCTGACTACCTCGGCCTGCTGCTCGGGGGACAGCAGGCCGAGGTGCCACGACTGGGGTGCCTGCTCGAAGAGGGCCGCGCCGCGACCCTTCCTGGTCCGGGCGATCACGCAGACCGGCTGGTCAGACTCGGCGTCGGGCAGGCTGTCGAAGGTATCAAGCAGCGCCCGCGCATCGTTGCCGTCGATCTCCCGGATCAGCCAGCCGAACGCGGCGAACCGCTGCGCCAGGGGCTCGATGTTCATCGCCGCCGACGTCGGGCCGCTACCGGAAAACCCGTTCGCGTCGACGATCGCGATCAGGCCGCCGAGCCGGTAGTGGCTGCCGGCCATGGCAGCCTCCCAGACCTGGCCTTCCTGCAACTCGCCGTCGCCGGTGAGCACGAACACGCGGTAGTCGCGCCGGGACAGTCGGCCTGCGAGTGCCATGCCGACGCCGACGGACAAGTTGTGGCCGAGGGAGCCGGAGCTGAAGTCGATGCCAGGCGCGAGCCGCATGTTCGGGTGGTCGTTGAGCGGCGAGCCAATCCGGCCGAACTGGCCAAGCCAGTCCGCGGGGAAGTAACCGAGATCAGCAAGCACCGGCCACAGCCCGGTGGCGACGTGCCCTTTGCCGAGCAGGAACCGGTCGCGGTCCGGCCAGCCAGCATCGTCCGGTCGCAGCCGCAGCGTGTGGTAATACAGCGTGGCGATGACCTCTGCACAGGAGAACGTGCTCGCGTAGTGGCCGAGCCCAGCCTGCTCGATCAGCCGCACCGTGTTCAGCCGGATCCAGTCGGCGCGCCAGGACAGCTCGGCAACTGTGACCGGGCGGCCGCGCTCGAGTGTCGTCGGCCGGAGTGGGGTTACCGGGTCTGCGGTGGTCATGACGTCAGCCTCCCAGCGTTGCGCCGCGGGTGAGCGGGCGGACGGTGCGCGCGTACACCGAGAGCCAGCCGCAGCCGGGCGGCGGCGTCAGCGGCGGAAGTGCTGCCCGGCGCTGATCCAGCTCGGCGTCGGTGACATGCAGGTCGATGGTGCGCGCGTCGAGGTCCACGCTGACGGCGTCGCCGTCGCGGACCAGCCCGAGCGGGCCGCCAGCCGCGCCCTCCGGGCTCACCTCGGCCACCGAGATGCCGTTGTTGACCAGCCCGGACAGCTGCCCGTCGGTGATCACCGCGACCTTGCCGGACAGCCCCGCGCCGTCGAGCGCGAACACGAACGCGGACGTGAAGCCCATGCCGGGCGCACCGCGCAGGCCGAGGCCGGTGAGAATCAGCGCCTCGCCCGCGTGCACCTGACCGGCCCGGATCGCGTCGAGCCCGTCCTCGCGCGACCGGAACACCCTGGCCGGCCCCGTGAACCGGCGCACGCCGTCGTCGGCGACGGTGCGCTTGGCCACAGCGCCGTCGGGCGCGAGCGACCCGCGCAGGATCACGATGCCAGGGTGCCGCGCGAGCGGTGCGTCCAGCGGCCGGATCACGTCCTCGTCCACCGCCGGGACGCCGTCGACGAGGTCGCCCACGGTTTGGCCGCTCACCGTCGGCTGGCTGAGGTCGAGCAGCGGTGCCAGCTGACGGAGCAGGCCGAGCGCCCCGCCCGCGTTCTCGAACTCGTCGATGCGCCGGTGGCCGTTGGGCTTGACCGCCGACAGCAGCGGCACCTGCGGGGCCAGCGTCTCGAACAGCCGGTAGACGTCCGCGTCGCAGCCGGCCTCCACCGCCACCGCCTGCAGGTGCTTGATGCAGTTCACCGATCCGCTGATCGCGAGGATCGCGGTGACGGCGTTGCGGAACGCGCCCGTGGTCAGGATGCTGCGCGGCTTGACGTCCTGGTTGACCAGTTCGACGACGCGCCGGCCGGCGTCGGCAGCTGTCTGCCACATCTTCGGGCTGCCGGCCCGGACCGGGGTGCTGCCCGGCAGCGCCATGCCCAGCGCCTCGGCGGCAATGTGCATGGAGTTCGCCGTGCCCATGCCCGCGCAGACGCCGGGCCCGGTGACCGCGCAGCGGCTCATCTCGGCCAGTTCGTCCACCGTCATGCGTCCGGCCGCGACGTGGCCGGCGTACGCGAAGATGTCCTCGAAGTCCACATCCTGGCCCCGGTATACGCCGGAGGGCTGGTAGCCGCAGGCGACGACGATGGTGGGGATGTTGAGTCGTCCCGCGGCCATCAGGTGCGCGGGCGTGGTCTTGTCGCACGACGACAGGCACACCATGCCGTCCAGTAGCGCGCCCTCCGCGGCGACCTCGATGTCGCTGACGATCAGGTCCCGGCTGGGCAGGATGTACTGCCCGGCCGCGCCCGCGCTGGTGATCGCGTCGCTCGGCGCCGCGGTGCGGATCTCGAACCCGATGCCGCCAGCGTCGCTGATCGCCACCTTCAGCGGGCCGACGATGCCGTCCAGGTGACTGAAGCAGCTGGCCAGGTCGGACGAGCTGTTGACGATAGCGATCTTGGGCTTCGCCATGTCATCGTCGGTCAGCCCGAGCGAGATCCACTGTGCGCGGCGCATGGCCCAGCGGTTGCTGCCTGGCTCGAATACGCTGCGCAGCGCGGCCATCAGACCTCCCGGCCCAGATAGGCGCCGGCCCGCTCGAGCCGCTGCTGGAGCTCGGCGACGTCGACGTCGGCGCAGCTGACGTTCGCCCCCAGGGCGAGGCCCGCAGCCGTCCCGGCCGCCTCGCCCATGGCGAAGCACGGCCCGGTGACCCGCGCGGCCGACTGGGCGTCGTGCGTCATCGATGCGCACCGCCCGATCACGTACAGGTTGGCGATGCGCTGCGGCAGGATCATCCGGAACGGCAGCTGGTTGAAGCCGCGCGGGTTCTCGCCGCGCTGCCACCGGAACTCGACGCCGCCCGCCACGTGCGATTCGACCGGCCAGCCGTTGACGCCGATCGTGTCGGCGAAGTCGGCGCAGCCGAGCACGTCGTCCTCGGTGAGCTGATACGCGCCGATGATGCGGCGCGTCTCCCTGATCCCGATCTGCGGGGCAAGGTCGACGATGTAGGAGTCGCCGAAGCCGGGCGTGTTGTCGCGGATGAAAGTGAACGCGTCGAGGGCCTGCTGCCGGCCCTGCAGCTCACCGCGGGTCAGCTGGTCGGCGTCCGTGCCGTCGATTGCGCTGCCATCGGCGTTGCTGAGCTGGGTGAGGTTGGCGCGCCACTCCAGCGGGTTGCGCTGTGGCCTGACGATCGGCTTCTTGCGCGGGAACGAGTGGGTGCCGGCCCGCTCGGCGTCGAGCATGAGCTTCTCGACGGTCCGCCACGGCGCTGCGCCGGCAGTGGCAGCGTCAACGCCGTTGATCCGGAACATCAGCGACGGGTACAGCATCCCGTGCAGGCTGGGCGACTTCTCGTACGGCGCCCTGGCCCAGGCGGCGAGGTCGCCGTCTCCGGTGGCGTCGATGAAGATCCGGCCGCGCACCGCCGCCCGCCCTGACTTGGACTCGATGAGCACGGCGTCGATGGTGTCCTCGGCAGCGAGCACCGCGCCAACCGCGAAGGTGTGGAACAGCAGTCCCGCGCCCGAGGACGTGACCAGCTCGTCCGCGGCAATCTTGTAGCTAGAGATGTCGAAGGCCTGCGCCTGTATGCCGTCGTTGATGGTGAGGTGCGGCCTGGACAGCCCGTCGAGCTTCGCCAGCCGGTCCAGCAACTCGTCGGCGAGGCCGTGGATGACCCGCCGGTGCTCGCCATAAACCTTGGCGTGCAGGCCGCAGAACGTGCTGAGTCCCCCCGCCGTGCCAGCCCCGCCCAGGAATCCGTACCGCTCCAGCAGCAGCACCGAGTATCCGGTGCGCGCGGCTGCGGCGGCCGCCGTGAGCCCGGCCGGACCGCCGCCCACGACAACGATGTCGAACTCGCCGTAGACCGGCGTGCTACGGGACGGCTCCGTGATCGTCTGTGTTAACGCGGGACGACCCCCCGCGTGCGGGCTGGTCACCCTAGTGCCCGGCGTCGGCGGGCAGCACGATGTGGTCGAGGGAGTACGGGGTCGGCGCCAGCGCGTCGGCCATGATCGACTCCATGATCGGCAGTGGCACCAGGCAGTCGGCGCAGGCATCCGGGCCCGCCTCGATCTGCACGACGACGGTGTCCTTCTCGGTAACCGACCAGGACAGGTCGTAACCGTCGGAGGCGAGCATGTCCCGGAACTTGCCCAGCGCTCCGTCCAGCCCGGCCGGTGCGCTCGCTGCGGCGTCGCTAGTCATCGATGGTCCTCACCTTCGCGATCGACGGGGGCTTGCCGCGCGGCCCGAAGGTCTCGATCACGGCCGAAACGCCAGCGTTGTTGGCACCGGCGACCATGACCTGCACGGCCGCAGGGGAGTTCAGGGCGGGCACCGGGTCGACCGCATCGTCGACGGGCAGCGCGTCGGGGTGCCCGGCCGGGAGGCGCCAGCCCGTGTGCCGGGAAGTCGCGTCCTTCCCGACGGCGGCCAGCGCGGCCCGGCTGTTGACCGCGTGATCGTAGATGAACTGGCGGACATCGCCCTTGCTCCACCCGGAGTCGCCAAGCAGGCGCGCGTGTTCCGGCGAGAGCACCACCAGCGAGCTCGTGGTCTGGTGGATCAGCGCTCCGGTGCGCGCGATCGTGCCGGTGATGTCGAGCAGCAGTTGCTCGGGCACCTGGGTGTGCCGGGCCTCGATATGCACGACCGACCGGATGATGATCGCAGTCACCGCGCTGTCGGCCGGGTCGAAGCCGTGCTCGACGTGCAGCGGCTCCCACGGGCTGTGCTCCTCGTTCTCGGCGAGGCAGCACGTGTACTTGGCCGGTGTGCCCTGGGTGGCCTGGTCCAGCAGGTGCGGGTGCAAACCGAAGACGTTGATCGCCGTGAGCCTGATGGCCCGGCCGATGGTGGCGTTGGCCCGAAATCCTGAGCCGAACACGTTGCCGGCGCTGTTCAGGCCGATCTGGTGCCGGACCGGTCCGTTGACGACAAGCAGTGGTGCGGTACCCGTGGTGCTCTGCCAGATGCCGCGCCCGGCGTACCCGTCGGCGACGATGGCCTCCCAGCCCGCCAGTACGACCGGGAAGTACTCCGGCAGACAGCCGGCCATGGCCGCGTTGATGGCCGCTAGCCGGACCGTGCAGGTCCGGTTCAGGTGTGGCATGACGAACACCGCGTCGTCAGGCGGCCGGCTCGTCTGGGCGAGGAACTCGGCCAGGTATGAGTCGGTGACGGGCACGACTGGCAGGCCATCGGTCCACTGCTGCCGGGCGTAGTACTCCATGGCCGCGCGCAGCTCTGCGCCATCGATCGCCGGCGGCTCGGTGAGCGGCACGTTGTCGCTGACGGCGGCCACCATTCAGGCCTCCACGCCGAGGATGCGCAGCACCTCGGGCACGAGTTCGCGGGCGCGCTTCTCGAGCTGGTTGTCGTCGAGGCTCGCCAGCGGATGGGGCATGGTGACGAATCGGTAGCCGGGGAAGCCGTACACCTTAGCCATCGCCTCCGCAGCCGGAATGAACGCGTCCGTGCAGATGCTCACCGCGGGCACGCCAGCCCGCTCGAGCAGGATCCCATCGGCCAGACTGGCCGCGCTGCACGAGCCTCAATCGCCGACTCCCGCCA
>JASHQA010000195.1 GCA_030037785.1 Streptosporangiaceae bacterium | reverse complement strand
GTCGCTGCTGAGGTAGCCGAGCCGCAGCCGCATGAGGAACCTGTCGAGCTGGGCCTCGGGTAGCTCGTAGGTGCCCTCGTACTCGATCGGGTTGTCCGTCGCCAGCACGACGAACGGCTGCGGCAGCGGGCGCGTCACGCCGTCCATGCTCACCTGGCCCTCCCCCATGGCCTCCAGCAGCGCCGCCTGGGTCTTCGGTGGCGTCCGGTTGATCTCGTCTGCGAGCAGCAGCTGGGTGAAGACCGGGCCCGGCCGGAAGACCATTTCCCCGGTCCGCTGCTCGTAGAGCGGCGCGCCCACGACGTCGGACGGCAGTAGGTCAGGCGTGAACTGGATCCGGGCGAACTCCAGGCCGAGTGCCGTGGCGAAGGATCGCGCGATGAGCGTCTTGCCGAGGCCGGGCAGATCTTCGATCAGCACGTGCCCGCCGGACAGGATGCCCATCAGAACCAGTTCCAGGCTCCGCCGGTGCCCGACGACCGCCCGCTCGATCTCGTCCAGCACGGCAGCACAGCGCTCGGTGGCCTGGCCGGGAGTCAGGTTCAGTTCGGTCACAGTCGCTCCAGTCGATCGATGATGGCTGCCAGTGTCCGCGGCGGGATGCCACGTACCTGGTGCCGTGTCTCCGCTGGGCGGGACGGGTCGAGCCAGTACCAGAGCTGGTCGTCGCGCCTGCCGCGGACAGTGCCGTCCCCGGTGCCGGGCAGCAGCAGCCGCCGGGCAGCAGCGGGGTCGGCGTAGAGGTTGATGTCATGCCGCTCGGCCAGCCGGGCGGCGAGCAGATGCTGCAGCGTCGGGCGCAACTCAGCGTCATAGCTCAGCATGCTCGCCGTGGCGTTGGCCAGGATGCCCCGCTTGCGCCAGAAGCCGGTGAAGCTCGTGCGGCCGCTCGGCTGCCACGTCTCGTGCTGCGGGAGCGGAGCGGCGGCAGCGCTCACGAGCCCGCGCAGCAGCACGAATACCACCACCGCCACGATGATCAGTGTGAGCACCGCGGCACCGGCGCCGAAGTAGCCGTACACCGCCAGGCTGGTTGCCAGCATCAGCACCACCGTGACCGTGAGCTCGGGCCCGCATCCGCGCCAGCCGTCCGCGGTCGGAGCCGGGCGGTCGTCTCGTCGGTCAGCCGGCCGGCCGGTCACGGTGCCGCTCCCTGCGCGGCTGCACCGGCGGGCCCGCTGACCTCGCTCCGGCGCGCCAGCTCAGCCGAGATGGCGTCCAGGGCCCGGACTGCCTCGTCCCTGGCGGCCGCTGGCAGCGCGTGCGAGGAGTACCTGGCCTCGTAGAACAGCGCGGTCAGCCGGCCCGCCGCGGCGCCCTGCAGCAGCCCGGATCCACCGGCCCGCGCCAGCAGCTCGTCGGGCGTCTCGGCGGCCCCGCGCGCGGTGCCCGCGCTGGCCAGGCTCGCTTCCATCGCCACGTAGCAGGCGATGATCGCAGCCTGGGCGTCGTCGAACGTCCGCAGCGCGCGCCGGCCGGCCTGGATCGCGTCGCGCATGCTCGCGTCCTCGTCGGCGGGCAGCTCGAGCCCGTCCCCGACTGACCCGGCCGGTAGCCGGCGCAGGATGACCACCACGCAGGCCACGATCGCGGCGAGCACGAGCAGCGCCAGCAGCGCGTAGAGGAAGTAGGTCACGCTCCCGGTGTGCTGCGCTGCAGCGCTCTTGAGGGCCCGTGGAGCGCGCAGCTTCGGCGCGGCCGGCACCGGGGCGCGGACCGGGTGGCCAGGGTGAACGGCCAGGCGGCTGAGCCCGGCCAGGACCGCGACGGCCGCCATGACGAGCGGAATCGCCCGTAGCAGGCCCTTCCGCAGCACATCGGCGGGGTAACCGGGGTTCGGGCGGTGCCGGGCGATGAGCCACAGGGCGACGAGCAGCACGGCCAGCACGGCCTCGAAGGCCCCGGCAATCTGCAGGGCGTCCTGACGCCAGGGCCCGGTACCGGTATCCGCCGGGCGCGCCGCCCGGACGCCAGCCAGCACCACGATCAGCACCAGGCCCGCGAGGACGGGCCGCGCGTACCGCGCTAGCCACGACGGGCTGTCTCGGCTCTGACGCTGAGTCGCTGGCTGTACCCCGTCGGTCACCGAAACGCTTCTCTCATTGCGAGCCGGTCACCGCGTCGGCACCGAGGTGCCGCCGGAACCAGTCCAGGATCAGCTCTGCCCGGGTGATCCGGTGCCGGGGGGATCCCGACCGGCTCAGCTCGTGGTTCTCGCCGGGGAAGCGGTACATGACCGGCTCGCGGCCCAGCAGCCGAAGCGCGACGAACAGTTCCTCGGCCTGGCTTATCGGACAGCGCAGGTCGTTGTCGGAGTGCAGGATGAGGAGCGGGGTCGTCATGTCGCGGACGTAGCTGACCGGCGAGTGACGCAGGTAGGCGCCGGGGTCGGTGAGGTGGTCTGGGCCGACGTAGCTCCGGATGAACCCGGCGATGTCCGCGCTGTGCTCCATCGTCAGCAGGTTGTTGCAGGCGCGCTCGGAGCAGGCGGCGCGGAACCGGTTCGTGTGGCCGATCGCCCATGAGGTCATGAATCCGCCGTAGGAGCCGCCCAGGATGCCGACCCGGTCCGGGTCCAGCCAGCTAAATCGCTGGCACGCGGTTTCGACGCACGCCATCACGTCCGCGAAGTCGACGCTGCCCCAGCCGGTGCCCGGATCCTGCGCGCAGTCGGGCCCCCGGATGGCACGGGCCCACTGCTCGCTGTACCCGGCGCTGCCCCGCGGGTTGCAGTAGATCACCCCGAACCCGGCGGCAGCCTGCAGCTGGAAGTCGTCGACGAACCGGTTGCCATACTGGGTGAACGGCCCGCCGTGCACGTTGAGCAGGGCCGGGTACCGAGCGCCGGCCTGTGCGCCGACCGGCGCCATGGCCCAGCACTCCACTTCACTGCCGTCTGCCGAGGTGGCCGTGAAGCGCTCCGGGGACACCAGCGTGAGCGCATCGGCGAGTGGCTTGGTCAGCCAGGTCAGCTGCCGTTCCCCGACGGCGGCCGTGCCGCCCGCGGGCAGGTCCGCGGTGGCCAGCTCGCCCGTCGAGAGCGGCGAGCTGGCCACGAACGCGAGCCTGCCGCCCGCCCAGTCCCACTCGGTGATCCACCGATCCCCGCCAGCGACAAGCTCCGGTCGGCTGGCACCGTCGGCGGGCGCGCGGTAGAGGTGCACGTTGCCGTGGTCCTCGACAGCGAACAGCAGGTCATCGCCGATCCAGGTCGGCGCCAGCGTGATCCCGAGCGGCGCGCAGTTCCGGTCCAGGCTCGCCGTCAGCACCTGCTCCGTCCCCGCGGCGACGTCGATGACCACGACCTGGCGGTTGCGCGGGCTCTCCAGCGGGGTGGGGCTGACATAGCTGGCCAGCCGGTCCCCGGCCGGCGACCACGCTGGCAGCGAGTAGGCCGCGCCGCCGCCGGTGACGCGGCGCAGCGCACCCGTGCCGTCTGCCGCCACGACCCAGAGGTCGGCGGCCAGGTCCAGGTCCCAGTCCTCGTGCCGCCCGGACGCGAACGCGAGCGAGCGGGAGTCGGGCGACCAGGCGAGCCCAGCGGCCTCGAACGGCCCTGGCGTGACCGGGCGCGGCGGCGCCGATCCGTCTGCGGCGACGACGAACACCCGGCTGGGCCGGTCGGCTGTCCAGCCCACGCCGTTGAAGCGGTACAGCAGGCGGCTGATTCGCCGCGGCGGACTGTCCTGGTCGCGGCGCTTCTCCTGGCCGTGGCCGTACTGGCCGGGGTCAGGATCCCGCGCGGCGAACGCGAGCGCGCTGCCGTCCGGGGCCCACTCGAGCTCGGTGACCGGCGCGGCGGCAGCGCACACGGTGAGCCGCTCGCCGCCGCCCGCGACCGGCAGGACACAGATCTGCGACCGGCCGTCATCGCCGATGACCGCGAACGCAATCCGCTGGCCGTCTGGCGACCACCGCGGCAGCACCTCATACCCGGGCCCGGTGAACGGCCGCGGGCCGGTGCCGTCCTCGCTGGTCGGCGCCAGCCAGATCCGGCGGGCATACCGGTTTCCCTCCAGGTCGATGTCGCTCACCGTGAACGCGACAGCGCGCCCGTCCGGCGACAGCCGGGGATTGCCAAGCTGGCGCAGTCGCACGATGTCCGCTGGCGTCATGACGGCCGGCCTGGCCGTGACCTCGCTCATGCAGTTCCTTCCCTGCTGTCGTGACGGCCGGCGGCTGCGGCAAGCCGGCGCAGCGCCAGCCCGGCGTACAGCGCGGCGCCCGCGCTGAGCACCCCGTCGTCGAACGCCGCGTACTGGGAGTGGTTGAAGGGCGCGGCCGTGTAGTCCCCGCCAGGGGGCGTCGCCCCGAGGAACACCATCGCGCCGGGGACCTCGGCGAGAACCCGGGAGAAGTCCTCGGCGCCGGTCACCGGCCGCTCCATCGGCGTGAAGGCGTCCCCGCCGAACAACGCCGCGACGGTGTCTGCCACGAAGGCAGTCTCGGCCTCGTCGTTCACAGTCACCGGGTACTCCTGGCTGTACACGGCAGCCACGTCCAGGCCGTGCGCAGCCGCGATGCCTTCGCACACCCGGACCGTCTCCCTGGCGACCTGGTCCCGGACCTGCTGGGAGAAGGTGCGGACCGTCGCGTCGAAGCTCGCCGTCTCTGGTATGACGTTGCGCCTCGTACCGGCGTGGAACGAGCCCACGGTGAGGACGGCGGTTTCGAACGGGTCGATGCTGCGCGTCAGGTATGTCTGCAGGGCCAGGGCCATCTCGCACGCGGCCAGGACGGGATCGCGGGCGAGGTGCGGCGCTGACCCGTGGCCGCCGACCCCGCGCACGCGAACGGCCAGGGCGTCTGACGCCGCCAGCATCGGGCCCGGCCGGGTGGCGAACGTGCCGTTAGGCCAGCCCGCCGACATGACGTGCAGCGCGTACGCGGCGATGGGCCGGTCGCCCGCGGCGTCCAGGACCCCTTCGGCGATCATGTGACCCGCGCCGTCGCAGGCCTCCTCGCCCGGCTGGAACATGAAGATCACGCTGCCGGCCAGTTCCTCGCGGGCCTGCGAGAGCAGCTGCGCGGCGCCCACGAGCATCGCCGTGTGCAGGTCGTGCCCGCAGGCGTGCATGGCGTCGTCGGTCCTGGCCCGGTAGGGCACCCCGGTCTTCTCCTCGATCTGCAGCGCGTCCATGTCCCCGCGAAGCACCGCCGGGCCGGGCTGGGCTCCGCGCAGAACGCCCGTCACGGAGGTGAGCGCGCTGCCGGTGGTGAGCTCCAGCGGAAGACCGCTGAGCGCGCTGAGAACCCGCCGCTGGGTGGCGGGCAGCTGCAGCCCGACCTCCGGCTCGAGGTGCAGCGCGTGCCGCAACTCGGCCAGCTCGCCGCCGAGTGAAGCTGCCCTTTCCGCCACGTCCATCACGATCGGTACCGCCTGCCGTTTTCGTCGTGGAATCCGCCAGGCCTAGGCTAAAAGTCAACGAACGCGTCCTTCAAGTCAGGGCCGCCGGGTACCCGCACCCAGCCGGTCGACGGCGAGCCGACACCAGGTCACGCGGCCGGCTGGGGCTGCGATCGTTCCCCACGTCTCGGCGAGCGCGTCGACCAGCAGCAGCCCATAGCCGTGCTCGTCGCCTGAGTCCCGGCCGCCGCCTCGGCCCTCAAGGGTGGCTTCGGCCGACGACAACCGCGGCTCGGACGGTCCGCCGTCGTCGCGAACCTGGATCAGTACGCTCGTCGAGCCGGCGCAGACCGCGAGTGTGACGGTGCCGCCAGGCCGCCGCGACTGGCTGTGCGTGACCGAGTTGGTGACGAGCTCGCTCACCAGCAGCATCGCCGTATCCGCCGCGGGGTGACGGTCCCCCAGTAGCTGACGCGTCAGCCGACGGGCGACCATTGCCGACTCCGGCACGCCCGGCAGCACCCGGATCACGGGTGGGGCCGGCATGGCCGGCCGACTCGGCAGCCGCGCTGGCTGGGGAGGCATCATGGGCGTACGCTCCGAACCTGATCTGGGTAGTAACGGCGCAAATGGCGTGGCACTCGTGCTGAAAATAGCCAGCCAGCCATTACCCGGCCGTTGCCCAGCTGTGACTCAGCCGCCGCAACACCGCTGGTCGCGGCGTTGGTCCCGGCGACCAGCCCCGCACCCTGCAATCCTTGACACCATTCCGGGCCGTCCTGTACCTACATGCTGAGGCAACCCTGAGATATCAACCGGGATGCTGGTAATTGCACCCCGCGAGAGGTGTGCCGTCGATGGAGTTCCGCATCCTCGGGCCGCTCTACGCCGACGCGGGCACCGGCCAGGGCCCGGCGGTGATTCGCCAGCCGCTGCTGCAGTCGGCGCTGGCGGTGTTGCTGCTGCGCGCCAACCGGCCCTGCCCGCGCGGCATGCTCATCGAGGCGCTCTGGGCCGGTGAGCCGCCCGGTTCGCCAGAAGCCGCGCTGCGCGTCTGCATCAGCCGGCTCCGCCGGTGCCTGGGTGAGTGCGCGGTGCGGCTGGAGAGCATCGGCCCGCCAGGCGGTCGCGCCCCTGGTCACCGGCAGCAGCGTGGCTACCTGATGACGGTGCGCCCTGGCGAGCTCGATGTGGACGAGTTCACCGACCTGGTCGCGCAAGGGCAGGCCGAGCTCGACGCCGGCAACGCTGCCGCGGCTGCGACGTCCCTGGTGCATGCGCTGGCGCTGTGGGGCGACCCGCCGCTACCCGACCTGCCGGACAGCGACGTCATCGCGGCAGACCTCGGGCGCCTCGCCAGCCTGCGAGAAGCGGCCTTCGATGCCCTCGTCGAGGCCCGGCTCGCCGCGGGCGACTTCGAGCAGGTCCTCGGGCACCTGCGACCCATGGTGGCCGCGAACCCAGGCCGTGAGCGGATCTATGACCAGCTCATGCGTGCCTATTACGCGCTCGGCATGCGCAAGGAAGCGCTCGACGTCTACCAGCTAGCCCGCCGGGTGATGCGTGAGCAGCAGGGCACCGAGCCTGGTCAGGCGCTGGCAGCGCTGCACAAGCGGATCCTCGCCGAAGAGATGGCCGCGCAGAGCGCGGCACATCTGAGCGCGATCGCCCTCACCGCACCGATGCTGCTCGGGTGGCAGGCTCCGGCGCCCCCCAGTGACTTCGTCGGCAGGCACGCCGAGATCGCCGCTATCATCGACCGGCTGTCGGGCCCGTCCGTCCCGGTGATCGTGGTGACGGGCGGTCCTGGCATGGGCAAGAGCGCGACCGTGGCGGCTGCTGCGCTGCAGCTACGCCAGCGGTTCAGTGACGGGCAGCTCTATGCCGAGCTCGGCGGCGTGGAACACCCCCGCGACCCGCAGGACGTGCTCGTGGAGATGCTCCGAGCCATGGGCATCCCAGCCCGCAGCATCCCCCAGTCCGGACCCGCCCGCGCCGCTATGTTCCGGTCGCTGCTCGCTGGCCGCAAGGTCCTGGTCATCGCCGACGACGCCGCGGCTGCCGCCCAGGTTCGGCTGCTGCTGCCCGCCGCGAGCGGTGCTGCGGTGCTGGTCACAAGTCGTGGCCGACTGAGCGGTCTGGCGGGCGCGACGACGGTGGAACTCGGCGAGCTCGCGGCGGCGGACGCGCTCGCGCTGCTCGGCCACGCCGTAGGTGCCGACCGCGTCGCGGTCGAGCCGGACGCGGCGCGGGCCGTTGTCGCCGCGTGCGGCGGACTGCCACTCGCCATCCGGCTGGCCGCGACGACGCTCGCGCTCCGGCCGGGCCTGACGCTCAGCTGGCTCGCCGACGAGCTTTCCGGGTCGCGGGTGCTTGACGAGCTCACGGCCGAAGACACCTCTGTCCGCGCCGCGATCGGAGCGAGCTACCGCGCGATTCCGGCTGCCGCTCGTGCTGCGGTGTCCCTGGCTGCCGCCACGATGCCCGCTGACATGCCCGGCTGGGCGCTGGCGGAGGTAGCCCACGGCGACGCTGCGGTGGCCGATCGCCTCACCGCCGTGGGGCTGCTGACGCCGGTAGAGACGTCGGCCGGCGGCCGCCACTACCGCATGCATCGCCTGACATCCGCCTTCGTCCGGGAGCGCGAGCCAGCGGAGGGCGACGGCGCGGCGCTCGCGCGGCTACGCGCAGCGTGGCTTCGTCGCAGCGGCCAGGCAGCGGCGGCGGCGCCCGCCGTGCCGTTCCTTCCGACGTCGGTGCCGTCGGAGCAGGCAGCCCTCGGCGCAGCCGGGCTGCCGGCCGACACGCGGCTCGACGCGGAGTGGCTGGACGGTGAGCAGGCAAATCTGCTGGCGGCAGCGGACCAGGCGAGCGCGGCCGGCGCGCACGCTGACGCGATCGAGCTCGCCGTCCGGATTGCCGCGAGGCAGTGCACGAGAGGCGGCTACCCCGATGCGATCAGGTTGTGGCGCGCCGTCGCCGACCGCGCTGGGGCCGCAGGCGACCGCACCACCGCGATGGCGAGGTACTTCCTGGCGGCCGTCATCGCGGGCAGCCACGATAGGACGAACCTCGCCGCCGCGTTGCTGGCCGATTGCGTGCCGACGCTGGAGCAGACCGAGGACGTCGAGGCCGCTGCCTACGGACACTGCTTGCTCGGCCGCTACGCCAGCGTGGACCAGCGGCACGCGCTCGCGATCAGGAGGGCACGGCGCGCCGCGCAGCTCGTCGGCGACGGACCCCTGGGCACGCTCGTCCGTTGCTGTGCGCTCACGCTGCTCGGCCTCACGATGGCCCGGATGGGCATGGTCGACGGCGGCGCCCGCCACTGCGAGCGGGCCCGCGCTGACGCCCGTACCCTGGGCGAGCCCGTCTTCGAGGCCCACAGTGCTCAGGCACAGGCCCAGGTGCTCGTGCTGAGCGGTGACTATCACCGGGCCATCGACGTGTGCGAGGAAGGAATCAGTCTGGCCCGCGGCTACGGCGGTGTCGTAGACGTGGCGCGGCTGGAACTCGTCGCTGGTCGGGCGCGGCAGTGCAGCCTCGACTTCGCGGCGGCCACGGTCAGCCTGCGCGCTGCAGCCGGCGTGTTCAGCGACGTCGGCCTGATCATGGACGAGGTCACGGCGCGAGGCATGCTCGCGGCCTGCTGTCGGTCCGCCCAGCGCGGGCCATCGGCAGCCGCGCAGGTAGCGGCGGCCAGTCAGGTATTGGCGCGGAGCCACGTCGCAGACGCCGAACTGGTGGCTGCTGCTGCCGCGCAGGCGTGCCGCAGCTCGGGGGACGAGCGGGGACTGGCCGCGGCGCGGCACGTCAGGTCAAGTTGACCAAGCCCTCGAGCACGCGCTGCAGGATCTCCGGGTCGTCCATGCACCGGACGCGCTGCCTGGGCAGGCGGTAACCAACCGGCCGGAGCGGCAGGTTGCTGGCTGCGGACTCGCGATCTTCGTCAGCACCAGCGCCGTCGGCGTTCTCAGCCGTCAGGCCTACCCCGTCGACGCGCGGCGGTTGGCCAGGAAGCAGTCCCACGCGTCGGACTGTAGCCAGTCGCCTATCACCACAGCGTTACGCAGGTGTTACCGGTAGGCTTCGGTGGTCAGTTCCCCGGTGCACCGCCTCGGCCCTACTGCCAGCAAAAGCCCGCGACCGTCTTCTCCAGCGAGTGCAGATAGCGGTGCACAGCGTGCTGAGTGTCGAGGGTTACGAGCTCTCGTTCCAGGACGCGGCCACTGCCATCCCAGTGCGCCCACCAGACCTGTTCAGGGAGGCAGTCCGGATGAAATTCGACCCGGATATCTAAATTGTGCAGCTGGCGCATGCCCGCACAGCGGTACTCGCGCGCCTCCGGGTCGCCCGGCTGCCAGCGGTAGGTCAGCCAGTACTCGAGGGTCAGCGTCTCACCCGTGTCCAGCATGCGAGACAGCAGGATCTCGGTCGCGAAGAATTCGTCACCAACCCACCGAAGCTGTCCGGTCAGCTCCTTGCAGCCGTGGCCCACTTCCAACGTGAGCACGTTGTTGTTGGTGACGAACGGGATCCGGTCGACGCCCGGCGCGGTGGCCTCGATCACGTGCAGGGTTCGGCTGCGATCGATCAGGCCATCCGGTCCGACCCAGATGTGATCGTGCAACGATAACGTCTGGTGCAGTCGCGGCCCTACCGCCGCGTCGACATCTGGCTCCAAGCCGGGCGGGATGGCAAGCGTGCCCGACAGGACTCCGATCCGCGATGATCCAGCCAGCAGCCGCCGCAGCTGACCGGCCTCATGCGCCGCAATCCCGAAGGCCCCGATGAACCACTCGAGCGTCTCGGCACTCAGCTGCGAACCGGACAGCGCACCCGACACGATGTCTCGAAGCTGATACGGCATCACCGGCGCTTCTGCGGCGTGACCGGAGGTTAAGTGGCTCGCAATGACTTCGGCGATCGCTAACTGGTTGATGACATCGTCCCTGGGCCTCGCGACCTGCCGCTGCCACGACGTCCGGTATGCACCGGGCTTCAGCAACAGCTGCCGCAGATACTCAGCCGCGGCGCGCTGCGCCGTTAACCGCGCTGCATCGCTCATGCGCGTGCTCTTCCGCCGGTTCGGAGTCTGGCACGTGACATGATAAGTGCCACAGCTGCGATAGATCGCACATAAGCTCACAAATGTCAGTCAGCTTAATCTAGCGAGTCGCCGTCCGGCTCCCAGTAAAAGCCGACAGCCGTACGCTCCAGCGACCTCACATAGCGGTGCACGGAATTCTGGCTGTCCAGCGTCACGGCCTCTCGCTCGAGCACAGTACTGTCACTGCCGTCCCAGTGCGCCCACCAGACCTGGCCGGGCAGCCGGTCGGGATGGAACTCGACCCGCACATCGAGGTTCTGCAGCTGGCTCATGCCCGCACAGCGGTACTCGCGGCCCGACGGGTCGTCCGGCGGATAGCGGTAGGACAGCCAGTACTCCAGGGTCAGCGTCTCGCCGATATCCAGCGTGCGAGACAGCAGAATCTCGGTAGCGAAGATATCGCCGCCAATGCGGCGAACCTGTCCGGCCAGTTCCTTGCAACCCTGGCCCACCTCGACGGTGAGCACGTTGGTGTCGCACACGAACGGGATTCGGTCCACCCCTGGCGCGGTCGCCTCGATCACATGCATCGTCCGCTGACGATCAATCTGGCCGTCCGGACCGGTCCAGACGTGATCATGCAAGGCGAGAGTCTGGTGCCGCCGGGACCCGATGGCCGCATCGACGTCCTGCTCGGCGTCGACGGGAACAGCGTGCGTGCCAGACATCACGCCGATAGTCGCCGCGCCATTCCAGAGCCGCCACAGCCGGCCAGCTTCGTGCTCGGACAACCCGAACGCGTCGATGAAGAGAGTCAGCGCGGAACGGCTCAGCAGTCGACCGGTGAGGGCCCTGGATACGGTGTCCTTGAGCTGGTGTGGCGTCACGGTCGGGTGGGCGGCCGGGCGCGGCGCGGATTGCAGGTAACGCGCCAGCACCTCGGCCACGGCCAGCTGGTTGATCGTGCCCCGGCGCTCGCGCGTCGCGTACTGTTCCCATGCCCGGCGGTAACCGCCCGGCTTGAGCAGCAGCTCGCGCAAGTAGTCCGAGGCAGCCCGGCGGCCATCAGGTCGCCCTACGTTGGTACGTGGCATCAACCCATCCCGGCTCGCATACGGCTGCGAGATCAGCTTACCGATCAGCAAACCGCGCGACAGGACAAGACCACAGACCTCCGAAGTCACCCAGGAGCCCGCGCAGCCGCAACAGCGAGCAGGACAAACCGGCTGGATGCTGCCCGATCAAGCTGCGATAGCCAGGGTCGTGCGCGGCTGGCGCCGCCCAGGAACCTGGTTACGGATAGATAATCGTCACGTTCGGGGCTGGCCCCGATCCCGAGGGCGAACCGCTGGCGACTGGGACGGCGGACGAACCGGAGCTAGCTACGGCTACTGCCATGCTCAGGCCGCTGGCCAGCACCGCTGAGCTGGCGAGCGCGACGACTATGCGAGTTCTGACATTTTTCATTGGCTCCGAGCCCCTTCCGGAACGCCCCCGCGCATCAGCCGGGAATCACGCTCTGTCCCGCGGATCCGACAACACGAGTTTAACGGGCATAAATGCGGACGGTCAACGTGGTGCGTTCCCGCCCTGTGACGATGCGGCCTGCAGCTACCCGAATTGCGGCGCCTTAACCTCGGCGCGACGCACCTGCTGGCCGTTCGACTCCGCCAGGCGGCAGAGTGGCTGCGAAGCAGCCTGGCCAGCCTGGGCGCTGAGCGGAGGGTCCAGCAGGATGCACATCACGCCCATGACCGATACCCACGCCGCCGCGGTGCTCGCCATTTACCAGGCGGGCATCGACGAGGGCGACGCGACCTTCGAGACCCGAGCCCCATCGGGCCGCACCGCGGCCGCTGGCGCGACGTCATTCTGGTAGAGCGACGAAGCACGGCGGTCTGAATCGTCAGGGTTGGCCACCGGCATAATGGGCACCTGTCGCGGGCGAAGCACGCGGAATGATCGCATCGCGAAGCCACCGGCATTCCCAGACACAGCCCTCGGAGGCGAGCAGATGAGCAGGACGGTTCTCAGCGGCGGGCGGGTATTCGACGGCACGGGCAGCCCGATCGCTGCCGCGGATGTGGTGCTGTCAGAAGGCCGGATCATCGACGTAGGGACCGGGCTCGACGGCGACGAGCAGGTTGACGTCTCCGGCCTGACGCTACTGCCTGGCTTCTTCGACTGCCACGTCCACGTGATGTTCTCCGGCATCGACCTGGTGCGACGGCTGCAGCGCCCGTTCTCTTACCAGTTCTTCCAGGCAGCGTGCAATCTGGCGGCCACGCTGGACTGCGGCATCACCTCGGTGCGCGACGCAGGCGGCGCCGACCTCGGTGTGCAGCGCGCCGTTGCCGATGGCCTCGTCGACGGGCCGCGGCTGCAGATCGCGATCAGTGCACTGAGCCAGACCGGCGGCCATGGCGACGGGTGGCTGCCATCGGGGCTGACGACCTCGCTGATGTCGCCGCACCCGGGCCGCCCAGCCGGGCTCGTCGACGGGCCGGAGGAGATGCGCAAGCGAGTGCGCGAGATCATCCGCGCCGGTGCCAACGTCATCAAGGTGCACACCTCAGGTGGCGTGCTGTCGCCGCGCGACAGCCCGAAGCACGCCCAGTTCCGCCCCGATGAACTGGCCGTGCTGATGGCCGAGGCGACCGCGGCTGGCTTGCCGGTGATGGCGCACGCCCAGGCGACTGACGGGATCAAGAACGCGGTGCGAGCCGGCGTGCGGTCCATCGAGCACGGGATCTACCTGGACGACGAGGCCATCGACATGATGCTCCGCGCAGGCACCTGGCTCGTCCCGACTCTCGTGGCTCCGCACGCGGTCCTCCGCGCGGCCAGCGAGGGCAGTCAGCTGCCCGAGGGCGTGCTCGCCAAGGCTCAGGAGGTCGTAGCCGCGCACACCGCTGCGTTCGCGCGCGCGGTCGCAGCCGGAATCAAGGTCGCCATGGGCACCGACAGCGGAGTGGGGCCGCACGGCACCAACCTCGACGAGTTGCCGCTCATGGCGGCCGGCGGGCTGACGCCAGCCCAGGTCCTGACCGCCACGACGAAATCGGCAGCCGAGCTGCTGCAAGTCGCCGACGAGACGGGCACGATCATGCCCGGCAAGCGAGCGGACATCGTCGTCCTGGCAGGTGATCCCTTCGACCTGGCAAACATCAAGGGCAACATCCGCGCCGTCTACTCCGGCGGCGCGCGAGTCCGGGGCTAGTCCGGGCCGACGCAGCGCGCCGCGGCTGACCTGGACCATCGACTACCTGCTCTGGCCCGGATTTGGCGACGTCCACCAGCTGCGGCTCGCCCGGCGTGCTCACCTCGGGCTGACAGAGTCCTGGGACCTTGGTCCCTGGCACGCCGCGGCTCAACCGCGGTACACGTGAGCCTGGCGCCAGCGGGCGGGTGTAAGCGGCTACGGGGAAGGGTGAATGGCCGGAGACGAACAGGTGCGCGCGCGTGTCATGGGCGGAGTCCAGCCCCGGCAGGTGCTGGAACTGACCGAGCCGGAGTGCTGGGATCTGGTGGGCAGCGTTTCACTGGGCCGAGTCGTGTTCAGCATGCACGCCATGCCTGCCATCCGCCCGGTCAACCACCTGGTCGACGACAAGACGATCATCATCCGGTCCCATCTGGGCGCCGCCATCGTCGGCCACGCCGCCCGCGACGAAGCAGTCGTCTGCTACGAGGCCGACCAGCTGGACGCAGACCGGCACACCGGCTGGAGCGTGATCATGACCGGCCTGGCCCGCCTGGTGCAAGAGCCCGCCAGATCCCGGTACGAACGGCTGCTGGAGCCGTGGGTCGACCGGCACATGGACTACGTCATCTCCATCAAGCCCAGAATCGTCACCGGAATCCGGCTGGTCGGCTGGTGCCGGTAGCGCCACAGCACCGCGTTCACGTTCCCGGCTCACGGGCAGGGATGGGGGCGGCCCAGACCGGCCGCGGGATGAGGCAGAACGGGTGGCCGGCCGGGTCAGCGTAGACGTTGTCGCCGTCGAGTTTCGTCGCCCCGAGAGCTAGCACGCCGGGCTCAGCAGCGGACACATCCTCCACCATGACGTCCAGGTGGAACTGCTGAGGGACGGCCGGATCGGGCCACGTGGGCGGGCGATGATCCAGGGCGAGCTGGAAGGCCAGGCCTGACGATGTCTCACTGGCGGCGACGACCACCCAGTCGTCGCTGTGGTAGGTGATCGGCTGCCCGAGCAACCGGGAATAGAACGCCGCCAGGGCGGCCGGGTCAGCGCAGTCGAGCACAACATGGTGCAGGCGTCCCAGCATGGCATCAGCATGACAGGCCCGGTGCCGGTCCAGCCCGTTCCGGACTCACTCCCACAGCGGGGATCAGCCCACGGGCTTCCAGCCAGTCCAGTAGGTCGGCTTGGACCTCCAGTTCGGGGCGGTCGGTACTCAGCTCTAGCAGGATGCCGCGACCGCGGTAGTACTCGACTAGCGGTGCGGTCTCCTTGGCGAAGACCGCGAGCCGGTGCTTGACCACGCTCAGCGTGTCATCGGCGCGGCCGTCGCGTCCCGCCCGGTCGAGCAGTCGGCTGACGAGTTCTTCCTCCGGTGCTGTCAGATAGATCACGGCGTTACTGGTGAGCGCCAGGTCAGCGCCGAACTGCGCGGCGCGCAGTGCCTGCGGCATCGTTCGCGGGAATCCGTCGAGCACGTAACCGCCTGTGTCGCGCGCCGCTGCGACGACGGCCGGCGCGAGGATGCGGAAGATCAGCTCGTCCGGGACCAAGTCGCCGCGATCGGTATACGCGGCGACCTCCCGACCGAGGTCGGACCCACGCGCCACTTCTGCCCGCAGCAGGTCACCGGAGGAGATGTGCGCGGCTCCCGTCTGCAGCGTCAGCCACCTGCTGTGCGTGCCTTTCCCGGCGCCAGGGGGCGACAACATGATCACCCGGACCATGACGACCGCACCACCTCCTGCCACGCTGCGGGCCTGCCTGCACAGTATCTCCTGGCAAGTCTCCCGACGGCTCACCGCTGCGACCGAGCCCGCATGCCGCTGAAGCGCCTGGCGGCCTCGGCCGACGCCCACACCGGAAAGCTGGTTGCCAAACCAATTGGATAACGGTTAGGTTTTCGGCTAACCGCTATCCCGATACCGGTTAGCGGTGTTCGACTCGGCCTCGGGAGCCAGCCATGCAGCAGGAAGTCGTCCTCGCGCTGCTAGCGAAGGAGCCCGCGCACGGTTATCAGCTGCGTGCGCGGTTGCGCCAGGCGCTCGGCCCGCTCGGCGACGCGATGAACGATGGCCAGGTCTACGTGACGCTGGCCCGACTGGAGCGGTCGGGCCAGGTAACGTGCGAGCGGGCGGCCGGGGACCCGGACCGGCCGGATCGCAAGGTCTACGGGCTGACCGCAGCTGGCCATCGGCGCGTCGCCGACTGGCTCGCCGAGGTGAGCTGGCCGAAGCCGGACCTGGCGGAGTTTCACCTCAAGCTGCTGGCAGCCGCCGCTGCTAGGCTCGCCGACCCGATCGCCATCGTCGACGCGCAGCGCCGGGAACTGCTGCGCCGCCTTAGGGATGCAGAGCGCGCTGCCATGGCCGAGCCGGAGGGCTCCGAGCCGGCTCTGCTCTTCGACGGAATCGTGCTCCGGCTGCAAGCCGACCTGCGCTGGCTGGAGGCATGTGAGCGGGTCTGGACCCGTCGGCGGTCCGGGCGTGGGTGACGGAGGAGACGGCGTGCGCAGCGGCGACACAGTGATGCTGGCAGCCCGCGGGCTCCGCAAGGAGTACGGAAGGGACGACGGCCTGGTACGGGCCGTCGACGGGGTCGACCTCGAGGTCTTGCAGGGCGAGACGGTCGCGGTGATGGGTCCGAGCGGCTGTGGCAAGTCCACGCTGCTGCACCTGCTTGGTGGCCTGGACCGGGCCACCGGCGGCGAGATCTGGCTGGCTGGTAAGCGTATCGACCGGATGCGCGAGCGAGGCATGGCCGCCATCCGCCGGGCTGGCGTCGGCTTCGTCTTCCAGGCATTCCACCTGATGGACGAGCTGACGGCGATCGAGAACGTCGAGCTGCCGGCGCTGCTGGCTGGACGCCCGCCCCGGGCAGCGCGCCGCCGGGCTGCCGAGCTGCTCGACCGGGTCGGGCTCGCCGACCGGGCCCGGCACCTGCCGTCTCAGCTCTCCGGCGGGCAACGGCAGCGGGTCGCGATCGCCAGGGCGCTCACGAACGAGCCGTTGATAGTGCTCGCGGACGAGCCCACCGGGAACCTGGACAGCGAAGCGACGCTCGATGTGCTGCGGCTGTTCGAGCAGCTGAACGGCGCGGGCCAGACGCTCGTCATCGTCACCCACGACCCGCGCATTGCGGCCACGGCCGACAGGCTGATCGGCATGCGCGACGGCGCCTTCATCGACGAGACCCGGCTGACCGGCGTCACCGGCAAGCGCGACACCGCCAGCAGCTTCGGCACGCTGGTCAACCTCGACGGCTAGGTAATGGAAGCAGGGTCCGATGAGTCGCGCTCTCCTGATCGGCCGCCTGGCGGTACGTGATCTGCGGCACCGCCCGGCGCAGAGCGTCCTGCTACTGCTCGCGATTGTGGCCGCCACCACGGTGCTCAGCCTCGCACTCGCCCTGCACGGCGTCACCAACCAGCCCTATCAGCAGACCAGGGCAGACACCCGGGGACCAGACGTCGTGGCCGCGCTGGGTGGCCCGACGGCAAGCGTGCACATCCCAGGCCAGACGCCAGAGAACATCGGCGTCCAGACGCAGCGGCAGATCCAAGCGCAGGTGCACTCGCTCATCAACGCGCCGGGCGTCACCGCCCACAGCGGGCCGTACCCGGTGGCGTCTGTCATCGTGCGGATCGGCACCCTGGACGCTCCGGTCGAGGTGGAAGGGCGCGAACCGACGCCCGCGGCGCTCGATCAGCCCAAGCTGACAGCTGGCGGCTGGGTGCGGCCCGACGGCATCGTGCTGGAACGTACGTTCGCCGAGGCCATCGGCGCTCGCGTGGGCGACCGCGTCACGCTCGACGGCCGGCCCTACACGGTCGCTGGGATCGCGGTCACCGCAGCCAGCGCCCCGTACCCGAACCTGTGCTTCCCGCCCGGTGGCAACTGCATCTTCGACCACCCGCTCACCGGCGCGCTCACACACGTCAGCATCGGGCTGGCCTGGGTTACCGAGCCGGATGCTCGCGCCCTGGCCTCGTCGGCCGCCCCAGTTGCCTATCTCCTCGACCTGAAGCTCAGGGATCCGGCCACCGCACCGCAGTTCGTCAGCGCCTACGAGACCGCGCACTCAGTGCCCCAGGGCCTCGGCCCCGGTGGCTCCGCGCCGCCGCCCGGCGCTGGTGGGCCGAGCCTCGTTTCGTGGCAGAGCATCGCCTACAACGACGGCCTCCTCGTGCAGGACGAGCAGCAGGTGCTGACGCCCGGTGCCTGGCTGCTGGCTCTGCTGGCGATTGCCAGCGTGGCAGTGCTGGTCGGCGGCCGGATCTCAGCGCAGGTCAGCCGCGTCGGAGTGCTGAAGGCCGTCGGAGCCACTCCAGAAGTCATTTCGCTGGCGCTCCTCGCGGAGAACGTGGCGCTAGCGGTGTGCGCGGCGGCCATCGGCCTCGGGGCCGGCTGGCTTGCTGCCCCAGCGATCACCAGCCCAGGCGCCGCGCTGGTGGGCACGCCCGGTGCGCCGTCGACGACGGCCACCGATGCTGGCCTCGTCATCGGCGTGGGGCTCCTGATCGCGCTGGCGTCGACCCTCGTTCCCGGCATACGCGCGGGCAGAGTCAGCACTGTCAGAGCACTCGCTGAGCAGGTCCGCCCGCCACGGCGCAGGGCCGCGCTGATCGCCGTGTCCCGGCGGCTGCCCGCGCCGTTGCTGCTCGGCGTGCGAGTGATCGCGCGTCGGCCCCGGCGCGCTGTCCTGACAGCCGCGAGCGTCGCGGTTACCGTCACGGGGGTCGTCGCCGTGCTGGCGTTCCACGCCACTGTCGACGAACGGCTGCGTGGCGTGGCCTCCGGGCTGAGCAATCCGGTAGTCCAAAGAGACGAGCAGATGCTCGTCGTGCTCACGGTGGCGCTGGTCAGCCTGGCTGCAATGAACGCAGTCATCACTGCCTGGTCGACCATGCTCGAGACCAGGACCTCGTCAGCGCTGGCCCGTGCGCTCGGCGCGAGCCCGCGCCAGATCGGGGCCGGCCTGGCGACGGCGCAGGCCGTTCCGGCGCTGGCCGGAGCGATCGTCGGGATCCCGCTTGGCCTCGGGCTGTTCGCCGCGGCGAACGGCGGCGGGGCGGCGGCGACCGTGCTGCCTCCGGCCTGGTGGCTGGCAGCGGCGGTGATCGGCACCGTGCTGGCGGTGCTCGTCCTGGCCGCGATCCCGGCCCGCCTCGAGACCCGCCAGCCAATCGCTCCGCTGCTGACGGAGGCATGACCCGATGGGCAGCACCTTCGGGTGCGCAAGACCGCGATCAGAGCTGGTCGGCCACCGCCGCTGCGGCGGCCTGCGGCGGGGTCCACAGGCCCGGCATCCCGGAGCACGGCACCGGCGGGTCGACGGGTTCGGCGAACTCAAGGATCCAGTGGAATCGATTCGGCTCCGCCCAGCGGCTCGGCGAGTCGGTGCAGATGTCGGCGAGGTGGGCCACGCCGATGATCGCGCCGCGGGTCGCGAACGCAGCCCTGGGCTGCCCGAACGCACCCGGGTCGGCCATCGTCCAGAGGACCCTGGCGGCACCGGCGGGGTCGCCCTCCTTCGCCGCGTGGATGAGCAGCGGCCCTCGGTATGAGGTCCGCCAGCGACGGTTCTCGACATCTTTGCCCGCGTAGACAACTGCCCAGGCCCAGGGCTGCCGGATCGTCAGCGCCTTCACCGCCGGATGCGTCATGGCATCATCCTGACCGTGCAGCACTGCTCCTCACCTGGTCGCCTTCTCCCCGAGCAGCGGGATGCGCTTGACCAGGTTGGCGCGGCTGGTGGCAGCCAGCTCGAAGTTCCCGCTCGCGATCACCGCGCCGGGCGCGAGTTCGCGGCACCGGCCACACGCCGTGCACGCACCCACGTCGAACACGAGCGTGTCGGCGTCCCTGGCCAGGGCCCGGCTCGGGCAGATCCCCTGCAGCTGATCCGCTAAAGCGCGGGTCAACGCCTCTGGGCGAAACGCGGGTGGGGTTGGCAGCGTGGCGGCCGACGGCTCGGCTCGCGCAGGGTAGCGCGTGGTGACCACGCCATGAGCCACGCCACGCAGGAACCATAGCGGCATCGGGACATCGCCTCCTTTTCACTGTGTTGCGTCACTAGCGCGCTGTTCCGGCGACGGTCAGCCAGAAGCTGGCCTCGATGATCGGGATATCGGTGAACACGTTCTGCGACCGGCAAGCGTCATCGAAGCCGCGCCAGTTCCGGACCGACGCGGGTCGGAGCCGTGCGCGGCTGATCCGGCCATCGGCGCCGAGTTCCACCCACGCCAGGGCTTCGCCGCGGGAGGACTCGGCCCAGCCCAGCCCGGACCGGGGCCCCGCAGCCGTGTCGGTCGGAGTGGTGGTGACGGCCGGTGCTCCGGCGGCGCCAGCTGCCGCGCCCACGTCGAGAAAGGCGTCGATCAGCCGGACTGACTCGGCGGCCTCGGCGAGCATGACCTGGAACCTGGCGAGCACGTCGCCGCCACCTCGGACGGCTGTGGCCGGGCGGCATTCGGCATACGGCCCGCACGGGTGATCGGCGCGGACATCCACGCCGATCCCGCTGGCCCGCGCGACCGGGCCTACCAGGCCGAGCCGCTGGACGTCCGCGGCGGGGATGATCCCGGTAGCCTCGAGCCGGTCCACGAACGAGTTCGTGGACAGCAGCGCGTCGGCTGCCCGCCTCAGGCCCGCATAGGCATCGGGCAGTCCGTGCCGCAGCGCAAGGGTGTCCGGGCTGCGCCGGACGCCGCCCACCGCCATGACCCCGAACAGGTACCGGTGTCCGAACACGGCCGCGTTCAGCCGGAGCAGTTGCTCGAGGACCATCTCGGCGGCGGCGTGGCCGAGCGAAAGGCCGCAGGCCTGGCAGAGCGCAACGGTCGCCGCCGCGTGGTTGTAGAGCCGCTCAAGCTCGAGCGCGACCGCACGCCACCGCATCGCAGTCGGCGGCGGCTCGATGCCCAGCGCCGCCTCGACAGCTGCCGCGAACGCCCAGCTATTCGAGACGGCACCGAGCCCTTCGATCCGTTCGATGTGGAACAGCGCTTCCAGGGGGCTGGAGCCTCGCGCCCGGAACTCGACCCCGCGGTGCTTGTGCCACGTGAATAGGTACAGGTCGATGATCTCCTCACCGCTTGTCACCAGGCCGTAGTACAGCGACTCGACACCGACCTGGCGGACCGGGCCGAACGGGAACTCGAATGCCTGGCCGCCGACGACGTGCGGAGCGTGGACTTCCTGTGGCGGCTCGGCAGGGGCGCGGCCGAGGCGAGGAAACTCGGGCGGTGCCTGGGGCGGGATGGCAACCCGGTTGAGCGGCTTGCCGCTCGCAGGCCGGATGCCAAACTGCTCGTAGATCTCGCACTCCTCGGCGAACGCGGCCGGTGCGATGTCGGAGAGCGCCGGGTATGTCGGCCCGTGAATCGCGGACTCGACGATCAGGTATCGCTGGTCGGAGTCAAGGGCCCAGACCAGCCGAAGCAGCACCGGGTCGGTCCCGGTGGCGAACAGGTCGGCCAGTCGCGCGCCGGGTGTCCCGGCCAGTTCGTGCACGGCAGCCTCCAGCTCACCCGGCGTGACCACGACGGTGCTGACCGGGCCCGTCCCCCCAGCCGCATCGGCAGCCGCGCCGGGCTGCGCACCCGCCGGTTCGGGCTTGACTAGCGTCATCGGCTCATCTCCGTCTGCACAGCAGGGCCAGCGGGAGCTCAGTAACTCTGGATCAGGTAGAACAGGTAAGCGATGACGACCACCAGGAAGATGTACAGCAGGTAGAGGTTGACGTCCCCGGATTGCAGCGGCCGCACGAATCGGGCCAGCGACCTGACGGCAGCCACCACCGGGTCGTACAGATAGCGCTGGAACAACGGAAGCACGTGGAAGTCGTAGCGCACCGGGCCGGACCGGCCGGCCGGGTCATCGGACGCGCGCTCGACATGGAACTCCGGCTGGTAGAGCCGGCCGAACGTGACCTTGATTGGGTTAGCGAACGCTGCGCCGGTGTATTGCATGCGGGGCCGGAACCGCAGCATTCCCCCGTCCCACACCGGGACCGTCCGTGTCCGCGCGCCACGGCCTACCAGGTAGATCAGCAGTGGGACTGCCGACACCCCAACCAGGAATACCGCCAGATAGGTGGGCGAGAACGCGGCGAAGTTGAGGTGTGCCGGGATGATCGTCAGCTTGCCCGGTAGCAGCACCGGGCGAAGCTGCACTCCGGTCACCGCCCGTGCCACCTGCCCGAGCGCGATCAGCACCGCGGGTGCGCCGAGGCTCAGCGCAACGCAGGCGCCCGCCAGCACGGCGGCGCCGGCCAACGGCTGCCCGGTTTCTCGTGCCTGTGCCGCGGCCCGGCTGCGGGGGATGCCGAGGAAGCCGATGCCGTAGGCGTGCGCGAATGCCATCACGGCAAGCCCGCCCGACAGCGCCAGCGCGGCTCCAGCCAGCACGAGCACCACGCCGGCGAGCGGCTGGATCCGGAATCCCTGGAACAGGCCCTGGAAGATCAGCCACTCGCTGACGAACCCGTTCAGCGGCGGCAGACCCGCGATTCCGAGCGTGCCGATCAGGGTGACGACTGAGGTTCGCGGCATCAGCCGGGCGAGCCCGCCGAGCCGGTCGAGATCCCTCGTGCCAGTGGCATGCTCGACGACACCGGCCTCCAGGAACAGCAGGGTCTTATAGGTGCCGTGGTTGACCGTGTGGTAGATCGCGGCCAGCAGCATGTAGGCGCCGAGCGCGGGCTGGTGACCAGCTCGGAACATCATCGCGGCCCCGGTTGCGGTCACGATGATCCCGATGTTCTCAACGCTGTGGAAGGCAAGCAGCCGCTTGAAGTCCTCTTCGATCACGGCGTACAGCACCCCGACCACGGCTGTCACGGCACCGATCACGGTGGCCAGCACGCCCCACCACATCGGCCCGCCCGCCAGGAGTTGGAAGGCGAACAGCATGATCCCGTAGACGCCTAGCTTGATGACCAGGCCGGACAGGAATCCCGACCCGTCAGCGGGAGCGACCGGGTGCGCCTCGGGTAGCCAGATGTGCAGCGGAACCAGACCGGCTTTGAAGCCGAAGCCGATCAGGGCCAGAACGAACACCGTGCTGCGCCAGGCGCCGGGGACCGCGTGGCTTCGCGCTGCCATCGCCGCCAGGTCAAGCGTCCCGGTTTTCACCGACAAGATCGCGAACGCCGCAACGATCAGCGCGAACCCGGCCTCGCCAAGAGCGAGAAACAGGAAGCCGCCCGCCATCACCCCGCGCCACTGGTGGTGGCGCATGATCAGCAGGTAGCTGAACACCGTCATGGACTCCCAGGCGACCAGGAACACGACGACGTTGCCAGCTACCAGCACGCCCAGAGAGGCGAGCAGCGCGACGTTGTAGACGCAGAAATAGAACGCCGAGCCGGATCCGGGGCGGTGATAGCGCGGTGCGAACAGGCCGATCGCCAGCGCGATCAGCCCGAGCAGCACGATGAACGCCGCGGCCAGCGGGCTGAGCTGCAGCGTGACCGCTCCGACCACGTTCCCGGCCCCGATCGTCCGACTGGCCTCGGTGCCGTGCAGCGCCACGATGCCGCCGCCGGCCACGGCGGCCGTCCCGCCGAGAGCCGAGGTGGCGGCACAGGCTGCCAGCCCTGCCCGGGTTCTCGCCAGGAACGCGAAGCTCGCCGCAGCCAGCCACAGCACAGCGGCGCACAGCAGCAGGATCGCGGCTACCCCGGTCACCGCGCATCCCCTCGCCAGACTGCAGCACCGGCCGAGGCGTCGTCTGATAGCGGTCGGCCACCCGCCGGGGGCCTGGCGCTCACCGGGGGCCTCACGTGATCGACCTCATCGAGTGCAGGATCAGTTCATTGAGCCCGCCCGGTATCCAGACCCCGAGCACGAGCAGCAGCCCGAGCCCGGCGACCAGCGGAACGGCGCCCACCAGGGGGGACCCGGAAGCGAGGCCGGCCGCCCTGCCCTGCCGCGATCCGAAGACCATTCCCAGGGTGGTGCGCGCGAACGCCACGAACGCGACCACCAGAAGCGGCAGCAGGACGAACCCGAGCCAGCTGGCCTGCCCGGCGAAACTGGCCCGCACGATCGTGAACTCGGAGAGGAACACCCCGAACGGCGGCGAGCCGAGGATGGCCAGCGTGCCGAGCAGCAGTACCAGGCCGGTCAGCGGAGCCACTTGCAGCAGGCCGCGCACCTCGCTGGCGTCCCTGGTGCGGTACCGCAGCACAACCTCGCCGCTGGTCAGGAACAGCACAGACTTCCCGATCGCGTGATTGAGCGTCAGCAATAGCGCGCCATAGATGCCGATCACGCCGCCGAATCCGAGACCGACGGCGATCAGCCCCATGTGCTCGATCGAGGAGTACGCGAACAGGCGCTTGAAATTCTCGCACCCGATCATGAACAGCGCACCGATCAAGACCGAGGCGAAACCGAAGATGAGCAGCACGTCGTTGGCGTAACGGCCAAGCTCTGGGGTGGTGAGCGCCTGGATCCGGATGATCGCATACATGCCGGTGTTCAGCAGCGCCGCCGAGAGCATCGCGCTGGCCGGGCTCGGCGCCTCGGAGTGCGCGTCCGGCAACCAGGTGTGCATCGGCGCCAGGCCGACCTTCGTCCCGTAGCCGATCAGCACCAGCAGGAACGCCAGCCGAAGGCTCGGTGCCTGCAGCACGCTGGCGTGCGCGAACAGCGCGGGCCAGGTGAGTCGCTGGTCGGGTGACAGGTGCAGGGAGGTCGCCGAGTAGTAGACGAACAGGGTTCCCACCAGCGCGATCGTCACCCCGAACGAGCTGATGATGATGTACTTCCACGCTGCCTCCAGGGACGTCGCCCTGGCTTCGAGCGCGACCAGCACCGCGCTCGCCAGGGTCGACGCCTCCACCAGCACCCACAGCAACCCGAGGTTCCCGGTCTGCAGGGCGGCGAGCATGAGCGCCGCGAAAGCCGCGAAGAACGTGCCATACAGGCGCACCTGCAGCGGGCTCAGCTCGCCGCGTTCTTCCTCCGCGCGCAAGTAGGAGTACGAGCCCCAGCCGGCCAGGGTGACCACAAGCGCGACCGTGACGACGAAGAACGCGGACAGCGAGTCGACGTACACCAATCCGCCGAGCAGCTTGAGCGGGTGCCCGGAAACGATGCGCGCGGCGAGGGTGATCGCGGCGGCCAGCGAGCCCGCGCCTCCGGCCGCGACCGCGATGCCCGTCCCGCGCGCCCGAGTGCCGACCCAGGGCACGATCGCGCTGGCGAGCGGCAGCGCCCAGGTGAGGATGGCCAGGGTGAGCGTCATCCTTTCAACCTCCGCAGATCGCTAGCGCTCGCCGAGGCCAGCCGCTGCGCAAGCCCGGATACCAGCGCGAGCATGATCAGCACCCCAGCGACGAGGTCGAGGAAGATCCCTGCCTCGACGATGAACGGGAACGTGGCCACCAGCGTGATCGCGCCGAGGAAAGCCCCGTTCTCCACGATCAGCCAGCCGAGCAGTTGCGCGATTGTGTGCCGCCGCACCACCATGCACAGGCCGCCGAGCAAGACCACGGCCATCGCGAGCGGCACAGCCGCTGTGTCCAGCAGCGGGCCGGGCAGCGTGGCGGGGCGCATCGCGAAGTAGGCGAGCGCGGTTAGCCCAGCGCCGATGATCAGCGAAGTGGACAGGCCCAGGGTGATCGCGGCATCCCGCTTGAGGCTCAGCCGGGCGACCAGGTAACGGCGGGTGGCCACCGGGATGCCCAGACCCTTGATCAGCAGCGTCAGCACGGCGAGTGCCCACAGCGCGGGGCTGTCCAGTTTCTCGGCGACGATCGCCGCAGCGGCCGAGAGCAGCACCGACTGCAGTGCGTAATAGCCGAGGTACCGGTCGAACAGCTTCGATCCGAGGCAGGCAAACGCGCACAGCAGGATCAGCACCGATGCCAAGTTGAGCAGGATCGTGTCCGGGGAGGTTGCCTGCGTCATCCGATCAGCTCCTGATCACATAGCCGGTGATGATGCCGATCAGCGCCAGCAGGAACGAGGCGCCAAGGTATTCGGCGATCCGGAAGAACCGCAGCTTGGCGAACGAGCTGTCGATGATCACGATCAGGACCCCGCAGACCGCCAGCTTGCCGACCAGCGCAGCGATCCCCTGCAGCCCGCCCAGGATGGAGTTCGCGTGCCCGAGTCCCCACGGCAGCACGAAGACGTTCATGAAA
This sequence comes from Streptosporangiaceae bacterium, assembly GCA_030037785.1. Taxonomy (GTDB): domain Bacteria; phylum Actinomycetota; class Actinomycetes; order Streptosporangiales; family Streptosporangiaceae; genus JAJYUU01. The sequence goes on along the minus strand of JASHQA010000195.1, from coordinate 3,202 downwards.
ATCGAGGACAGCAGGAAGAGCTTCATCCAGCTCCCCCACTTGACCAGCGCGTACTCCCGGCCCGAGTACTCCAGCACCCGGCTCTCCTCGATCATCGAGATCTCTGTGCTCACGCCGGGGCTCTCGATCGGGATGCGCCCGTTCTCGGCCAGGACGATCATGAAGAACGCCGCCAGGCCGAGCAGGTGCGTGGGCAGCGTGTACGCCGACAGCGAGCCTGCGACCGCGTGGTTCTCCAGGTAGGGGTTGTCGGAGTTGGACAGCGCGGCCACCGTGAAAAACACCAGGATCAGCGACGGCTCGGCCAGGCTGCCCACCCAGGTCGTCCGGCTCGCGCCCAGCCCGCCGGCAGGGCTAGCCGTATCCAGCGCTGCCAGCGTGATCGAAAAGCTCGCCAGCATCAGCACGAAGGCCCCGCCGATCAGGTCCCCGAGGAACGCAAGCGGCAGCGGCTCATCGGTGATGATCGGGACGATCACCGAGACCGTCAGGTAACAGGAGAACGCGACGAACGGCGCCGCACGGAAGATCCATGTGGCGTGCTCTGAGATCGCGCTTTCCTTGCGAAGCAGCTTGGCGAGGTCGCGGTAGGGCTGCAGGACGCTCGGCCCTCGCTTGGACTGGACTATAGCCTCGGCCCGCGCCAGGAAACCGGCATAGACAGGGGCGAGGAAGAGCACGGTCAGGCTCTGGATAACCTGCAAAGCGATGGCTGTCACGGCAGGCCTCTTCCACCGTCGGTGTAGAAGCCATCAGCCTGGCCGTTGTCATCTGGCTAGGCTCGCGCGAGCTTCATCGCGTGATTACGGGCGATTGTAGTAGCGCTGCCGTCCGGGCGCGACCGACAATCCGGATCTTCAAGCGGCGTGCGGGCCACCACTGCTGTCCGGCAGTGCCGGGTCGTTAGAACGGGTAGGGGGGCGATGTCGCCGCGGACGGTGACCCAGCGGGTTTCGGTGAACGCGTCCAGGTTGGCGGTGCCGCCGAAGCGCGTGCCGGTACCAGAGTCGAAGAGGCCGCCGAAGGGGACATTGGGCTCGTCGTCTACGGTCTGCTCGTTGATGTGCACGATGCCGGTCGGGATACGCCGGGACAGCTCGAGGCCGTGCATGACGTCCCTGGTGAGGATGGCCAAGGACAGACCGTACTCAGTCTCCGCGGCGAGTTGCGCGGCCTCGTCGATTGAGCTGAACTTCAGCACGGGGGCAACCGGTCCGAACACTTCGCTGGCGTACGCGGGCATCTGCGGTGTCACGTCCGCGAGCACCGTGGGCCGGTAGAACAGCCCCTCGTAGGTGCCGCCGGCAGCGAGCCTCGCACCCGCATCAGTGGACGCTGTGACCAGAGCGTGAACCTTGTCGCGCTGTCGCTCGTCGATGATGGGTCCCAGCGCTACGGTGCCCGAGGCCGGGTCACCGACCGGCAGGTGAGACGCCTTGTCCGCGAGGGCAGCCACGTAGTCGTCGTAGCTGGCTTCGGCCACCAGGTGCCTGCCGGTCGTCATGCAGATCTGCCCCTGATGCAGGAACGACCCCCAGGCGCCCGCGGACGCCGCCTTGGCCACGTCGGCGTCGTCGAGGATGACCAGGGCGGAGTTGCCGCCGAGCTCGAGGTGCGCGCGCTTGAGGTGGCGGGCGGCCAGTTCGCCGACGCGGCGGCCGACCGCGGTCGATCCGGTGAACGAGATGATCCGCACCAGCGGGTCGGTGATCAGTGCCTCGCCGACATCCGCCCCGCCCGGCAGCACGTGCAGCAGCCCGTCGGGCAGGCCGGCTTCCGCAAAGATCCGGGCGAGCACGACGCCGCCGCAGACAGCGGTCCGCGGGTCTGGCTTGAGGATGACCGCGTTGCCGAGGGCCAGCGCCGGCGCGACGGACCTGATGGCCAGGATCTGCGGGAAGTTGAACGGAGCGATCACTCCGACGACGCCGGCCGGCACCCGCTCGGCGAAGCTGAGCCGGGGCTGTTCGCTGGGTAGCAACTCGCCGTATGGCCGGGATGGCAGCGTGGCCGCCTCGTAGATCTCCTGGACAGCGACGTGGGTCTCGAACTGGGCGGCCGGGCCGATCTTGCCGCTTTCCCTGATCACCCAGTCCTCGATCTCGGCAGCATTGGCCTCCCACAGGCCAGCCGCCCTGCGCAGGATCGCCGACCGCTCCGTGTGCGGCACTGCCGCCCAGGCCGGCTGCGCCACGGCGGCTTCCTGCGCTGCGCGCGCGACGACGCCAGGGGTCGCGACGCCGACGCGGCCCAGTTCACGTCCGGTGGCGGGCTCCCTGACCGGCGCGTCGCCGCCCTCGGAGGCGATCCAGCCCCCTGAGTACACCTGCCCGGTCCAGGTCTCTTGCTTCAGGAATGACATTGCTTCCTCACGGCGGGAAGGTCTCTTGGCCGGGCTGCGGCCCGGTCTTACCCTGTAGTCACGGTGAGACTACTGTCCTGGGCTAGGCACTGTCCACGACGCGCCTGCGACACCGGGACACGACGGAGGCTGTCATGACCATCTCGGCCAGCGACGTCACGGTGCCGATCGGGCATACGGATCGCTTCTTCATCGGCGGACAGTGGGTCACGCCCTCATCCGGGTCCACGATCAGCGTTACCGACTCACACACCCAGCAGATCTACCTCACCGTCGCCGAGGCCCAGCCAGCCGACATCGACCGGGCCGTGAGCGCGGCGCGCACGGCCTTCGACGCCGGTCCGTGGCCGCGCCTCACGCACGCGGAGCGGGCTGCGTATCTGCGCGCGCTCGGCGAGGAGGTCGTCAGGCGGTCCGCCGATATCACCCAGATGTGGCCGCGCGAGTCCGGGGTGATCGCCGCCGTCGCTGCGGGCGCCGCATTCGGCGCGCAGCACACGTTCAACTACTACGCCGACCTGGCTGAAACGTTCGAGTGGGAGCGTCCCGCAAGGCCAGCGCGTGGCGGATTCGGGCTTGTCGTCAAGGAACCGGTCGGCGTCGTCGGGGCGATCATCCCGTGGAACGCGCCGATGGGCCTGATCGCGATGAAGTTGGCCCCGGCGCTGATTGCGGGATGCACCGTCGTGCTCAAGTCCTCGCCGGAGGCACCCGGCGAGGGGTACCTGATCTCTGAGGCAGCCGAGGCGGTGGGCCTGCCTGGCGGCGTACTCAACGTCGTCACGGCCGACCGCGAGGTGTCGGAGTTGCTCGTCCGCGACCCCAGGGTCGACAAGATCA
>JASHQA010000194.1 GCA_030037785.1 Streptosporangiaceae bacterium | reverse complement strand
GCCGGCCGCCTGCTGACGGCCGGCCGGGCGCGCCGCAGCCCGGCCAGGGCCTGCCCGTGGTCGAGCTGCGCACGATGGGTCTCGGCGGGACGATCCGGGTGACGTCCCCGAAGCGACCGCGTGGTCGAGGCGGGCTGTGGCGGGGCATGGCCGGCCGATGACGTCGCTCCGCCCGGTCCGGCTCACCGCAGCCGAGTGGAGTACCGAGGCCCTGCGCGACTACCTGGTGTCGCATGCCATCGCGGGAGCCGTCGCAACCCAGCGGCAGGACAGCCTGGCCAAGTACCGCCGCCTGGTGGCGGGGGACTGGCAGTGCCAGTTCGGCCTCACGTTCGCCCGCCCGTGGAGCGCCGCGGACGTGCTCGCGGAGATGGCACTCCGGTGCGGCGTCAGCGGCGACCCGGCAGTCAGGCAGGGACCGGACTTCATCGACCCCGACCGCACGATCGCAGCGCTGCGCGCCATGGCTGCTCGGCTGGGCGAGGTGGCGGCGGCCCGCGGCCGGGTGCTGATGGGGACCGGTCATCCGGCCGGGCTGCTGGCCCTTCACGCGGCCGTCAGCAGGCGCCTGAGCGCCGCGGGCTGCCAGGTGCTGACACCCGCGGCCGGCTGGCGCGGTCGGCCGCTCTTCGATGACGTGCGCCAGGACGGCGAGCTCAGGTTCTTCGACGGCGTGGCGGTCATCAGCGCGTTCGGCGGTCTCGGACACACCCACGCCGCGGGCCCGATGCAGGCCATGGTCGCCGACCTGCGCCGGTCCGGCGAGCCGATGCCGGACCTGGTGATCGCCGATCATGGCTTCGCTGGTGCGGCCGGCGCGGCTGGCCTGCTGACCGTGGGCTTCGCCGACTGCAACGACCCGGCCCTGTTCGTCGGCGAAGCCGAGGGCCAGATCGACGTGTCAGTGCCGCTCGACGACAACGTGCACCCCGGCCTGTACGAGCCGGTCACGGCCTTCCTGCTGGCGCAGGCTGGCCTGTAGCCTGCTCGCGCCGTCAGTAGGCGACGGCGGAGTAGCTGCCCACCTTCCAGAGCGCGTGCTCGCTGTAGATGGTGCGCACGGTGCCCGACCGGGCCCGCATCACCAGGGAGTGCGTGGTGGCGCCGCCCGCCCCGCGGTAGCGCACCCCGGCGAGCAGGTCACCGTCAGTGATGCCGGTGGCCGCGAAGAACGCGTCGTCGGACGCCACCAGGTCGTCGGTGCGCAGCACCCGGCTGAGGTCGTGCCCCGCGGCCAGCGCCCGCTCCCGCTCGGCGTCGTCCCGCGGCGCCAGCTTGCCGAGGATCACCCCGCCGAGGCACTTGACAGCGCACGCGGCGATCACGCCCTCCGGCGTGCCGCCGACGCCGAGCAGCAGGTCCACCCCGGAACCGTCGCGGGCGGCCAGGATCGCACCGGCTACGTCGCCGTCGGTGAGCAGCTTGATCCTGGCGCCGGCCTCGCGAACCTGGCCGATCAGCTCCGCGTGCCGCGGCCGGTCCAGGATCACCACGGTCACGTCGGACGGCGCGCACCTCTTGGCCCCGGCTACCGCCCTGACATTCGCGGCCGGCGGCGCGTCGATGTCCACCGCGTCGGCCGCCTCCGGGCCGGTGACGAGCTTGGACATGTAGTAGACCGCCGACGGGTCGTACATCGAGCCGCGAGCGCTGACCGCGATCACCGAGATCGCGTTGGGCATCCCGTTGGCGGTGAGCCGGGTCCCGTCGATCGGGTCAACGGCGACGTCACAGCGGGGGCCGCTGCCATCGCCGACCGGCTCGCCGTTGTACAGCATCGGGGCGTGATCCTTCTCGCCCTCGCCGATCACCACGACGCCGTTCATCGACACCGTGTTGATCAGCTGGCGCATCGCGTTGACGGCGGCCCCGTCGGCGCCAATCTTGTCGCCGCGCCCGACCCACCGGGCCGACGCCATCGCCCCGGCTTCGGTGACCCTGACCAGCTCCATGGCCAGGTTGCGGTCAGGCGCGTGCCTGCCGGGCTCAGGCGGCGCAAAGCCGGCCTGGCCAGCCTCGGCCACGCTGCCGGCGACGCCCGGGGCACCTGCTACCCCGGGAACCCCGGCGTCCTGCCGATCTGGACCATCGCTCATAGCCATCACACCTTCCGCCTGAGCGCCGCTGGTGAAATCCTATGTAGCAGGCTGGCCGTCCGGCCCGCCGCCCAGCACGGGCGCGGCAGAACGTCGAGGTGAATGACTACTCAACAGGTAGCGAGCCGTGCCACCGACCGCGGCGCGACGACCAGGGCTGCGCTGCTCGGGGCCGCTCGCGAGGTGTTCATGCACGTCGGTTACGCACAGGCTGGAATCACCGACATCGTGGAGCTGGCTGGCGCCAGCGTGGGCAGCCTCTATCACCACTTCACCGGCAAGGCCGACCTGTATCTGGCGCTGTTCGAGCAGCTCAACGACGAGTACGAGGCCCGAACCAGGGCGGCGGTGCGGGACAGCAAGGACGCCGGCGTCAGCGACCCGATGCGCCTGCTGCTCGCCGGCGCGGGTGGCTACCTCGAGGTCTGCGTCGAACAGCGTGCGGTCGTCGCGATGTTCGCCAGGGGCGACGGGCCGCCCGGCTTTCACCTGATGTGGCGCGAGCAACTGTCGGACTGGGTGCGCCGGAACACCGAGTTCTTCGCGCGCAGCGGCGAGCCGCTGGACGAGGCTGCCGCGATCGTGCTCACCGGCGCCATGCTGCTCGCGACCACGGAGGTGTCCATGGCCACCGACGCCGAGCACGCCCGGCAGCGAGCCAGCGGCGTGCTCGCCGTGCTCGGTCGGCTGCACGTCCGGCCGTCCTAGCGGCGCCTCGCAGCCGACCGGTCCGGACGGCGAGATCAGAACGGAGCGCCCGGTGTGTCAGCGGGCTCGTGCTGCCTGGCGAGTGCCGCCGCGAGCCGGGCGCGGGCGCCCTCGAGCCACTCCTCGCAGATCGCGGCGAGTTCCTCGCCCCGCTCCCACAGCCGCAGCGACTCCGCCAGGCTGAGGCCGCCCGCCTCGAGCCGGCTCACCAGTTCGGTCAGCTCGTCGCGTGCCTGCTCGTAGGGCATCCGGCTCGCGCCGTCCGGCCCTGGCCGGGCGGCGCCGCTGCCCGCGGCGCGCCCGGCTGAACTGCCACCCACCGATGCCACGGACGTCAGCCTAGTGGCCCGGTGACCGAGGTCGCGGTCAGCTAGCCCGCGGTCACCTGCAGCTGATCCTCGGCGAACCGGATGGTGAGCGACTCGCCGTGCGCCACCTGGGTGGCCGACAGCACGACGCTGGCGTCGGCCTGCTGCACGACGGCATATCCGCGCCGCAGCGTCGCCGCCGGTGACAGGGCGATCAGCCGGGCACGCAGGTGAGCCACGTCGTCCCCGGCGCGGCTGATCGCGGTGGCCGTTGCCAGCCTGGCGCGCTCGGACATGCTGTCTACCTGCTCCTGCCGCCGGTCGAGTTCGCGCGCCGGGCTGGCCAGCACGGGCCGCGAGGTGATCGCGGCCAGCCACGAACCCTCGCGGTCCAGCCGCCCGGCGAATGACCGGCGAGCCCGGCTGCGCAGCTGGCCGATCAGCGCGAACTGCTCGGCCACGTCCGGGACGGTGCGCCGGGCCGCGTCGGTCGGTGTCGACGCCCGGACGTCCGCCACCAGATCCAGCAGCGGAACGTCCTGCTCATGGCCGATCGCGCTCACCACCGGCGTCGCGCAGCCCGCCACCGCGCGGACCAGGTCCTCGTCGGAGAACGGCAGCAGGTCTTCGATCGAGCCACCGCCGCGGGCGATGATGATCACGTCCACCGCCGGGTCGGCGTCGAGCCGCTGCAGCGCGCCGACGACCTCTTCGCTCGCGTGCGGGCCCTGGACGGCGACGTGCTCGACGCGGAACTGGACGGCCGGCCACCGGTGCGCGGCGTTCTGCCGGACGTCGCGCTCGGCGGCTGAATCCCGACCGCAGATCAGCCCCACGGCGTGCGGCAGAAACGGCAGCCTGCGCTTGCGTTCGGCGGCGAACAGGCCCGCAGCGGCGAGTGTCGCTCGCAGCCGTTCGATCCTCGCCAGCAGCTCGCCCACGCCGACGGCCTTGATCTGGGTGGCGCTCAGCGCGAAGGAACCCCTCGTGGCGTTGAACTCGGGCTTGGCCCAGACGACCACGCGGGCACCCTCGCCTGGCGGCGGGCCGGTGGCCTCGAGCACGGCGCTGGTGCAGATCACCCGCACCGAGACCGCAGCGACGGGGTCGCGCAGGGTCAGGAACACGGTGCTCCCGCGCCTGGCCAGCTCGGCGATCTGACCTTCGACCCAGACCCGGCCGAGGCGTCCGATCCAGTCGCCGACCAGGCGCAGCACCGTGCGGACCGGCACGGGTGCCTGCTCGGACGTCTCTAGCGGCACCGCGGCACGCCGCGCAGCACGGTCACTCGCCCGACTCGATCTTCTCGATGCGGCGCTCGATCATGGCGATGATCTCCGGTCGGGCGGCGTTCTTCTGCTCGTGCACCAGCAGGGCCTGCAGCTGATCCACCTCGAGGCCGCGCAGCCGGGCCCGGATCGCCGCGACCGACATGGTTTCATAGCCGGGCAGCGGCAGTTCGTGGATGACCAGGCTGGCCCCGACGGGCACGTTCCCTGCGAGCGGCTGGGTGGGAACGGGCGCCATGGTCGCCTGCCGCACGCTCGTGACGGTCTCGTCCGGTCGGCCTGGACCCGCGCCATCGGGCGTCAGCACGACGGGGCCGTCCAGTTCTTCCGCCGCCAGCAGCCGGACGTTCCCGGTCTCGTCGAGCGATCGCCGTGGCTGGTCCGCCCGCGACGCTACGGCGGCGGTCCGGGGCGCGCGCCGCCCCGGCGCAGCATGCCGCGGGCCGGTGCCCGACGCGCTGCCCGGCGGGCGGTCAGCGGCGAGCAGAATCTTGCTGATCCCGGCGAAGAAGGCTCGCAGCCCCAGCGTGGGCGCCTTCTTCATCTCTTCTGGGATTTGCGGGCTTCCCATGAATGATCGTTCTCCCTCAGCTAGCCGCACCGGACTGGTCCGGTCTGCACGCCCGGCCAGGCCGCGGGCGCGGCGGCAACCAGCCCCCGCCTGGCCGCCGGGCTAGCCGGGCCAGGCGTCGTGGCGAGGGCCGCGCCACCAGTTCTTGCCCCCGTTGGTGACCAGCATGCCAGGCCGGCCCGCCGGGAGCGCGCACCTCTGGCGGAACACGTCAGCGGGTCGATGAGATTCAGGCCGACCGGATCGGTCCTTCGGGACTATGGGCCCGGATCGGCAGCCCCAGCGGCGCATCTAAACTGGGCACCATGCCTGAGGTGTCTCGGCGTGTCCTGCTGGCAAAGCCGCGCGGCTACTGCGCAGGCGTAGACCGAGCTGTCCAGACCGTGGAGCAGGCCCTGGCGCGCTACGGCGCGCCCGTGTACGTCCGCAAGCAGATCGTCCACAACGTGCACGTCGTGCGCACCCTGGAGGCGCGGGGCGCGATCTTCGTGGACGAGACCGAGGCGGTTCCCGAGGGCGCGATCGTGGTGTTCTCCGCCCACGGCGTGGCCCCGGACGTGCGGCAGCAGGCCGCCGATCGCAGCCTGCGGACCATCGACGCGACGTGCCCGCTGGTCACCAAAGTGCACAACGAGGCGCGCCGGTTTGCCGCGCAGGGCTACGACATCCTGCTGATCGGACACGAGGGTCACGAGGAGGTCATCGGCACCGCCGGCGAGGCCCCGGCCCACATCCACCTCGTGGACGGACCGGCGGGCAGCGAAGCCGTCGGTGTGCGGGACCCGGCAAAGGTTGCCTGGCTGTCGCAGACGACGCTCTCGGTCGACGAGACCGCGCAGACGGTGGCGGCGCTGCGGGAGAAGTTCCCGCAGCTCACAGACCCACCGAGCGACGACATCTGTTACGCCACGCAGAACCGGCAGGTCGCTGTCAAGCAGATCGCCGCCGAGGCCGACCTGGTGATCGTCGTCGGCTCGCGCAACTCCTCCAACTCGGTGCGCCTGGTCGAGGTCGCCAAGGACGCCGGCGCGGCCGCGGCGTATCTGGTCGACGACGCGTCCGGCATCGATCCGGCGTGGCTGGCCGGCGTCGGCACGGTGGGCGTGACCAGCGGCGCGTCGGTCCCCGAGGATCTCGTCGCCGGCGTGCTCGGCCGACTGGCCGAGTGCGGGTTTGGCGACGTCGAGGAGATCGAGGCCGTGCACGAGCGGATGACGTTCGGCCTGCCGCGGGAGCTGCGGCAGCCAGCCGCCGGCCAGTCTGACTAGCTCGCCCAGCGATCACGCCGGGCTCGCTCGCGGGACCGCGCCCGCCGCCCGGTGAGGTCGGTCCGCAGGTCTTTCACGCAGCGCGGCAAGCCCCGGCACATGGCGATCACCAGGCCGGCGATGGTGCCCACGAACAGCCACGGCGCAACCCCGGCAAGCGTCAGCAGGGTGCCCTCCGCCACCGGCAGCAGCGTGCCACGATGCGTTCCAGCCGGCCGGGTGGCGAGCTGCGCGACGGCCGTCGCCGCGAGGAACAGGGCTGGCACCGAGACCACAAGTCCGAGCAGCGCCTGCGGCCTCGCACAGCGGGCGGCCACGCAGGTTGCCGCGCAAAACCCCAGGCCAGCAACCACGTCGCTGTGTAGCCAGGCCGCTAGCAGGCAGCTAGCAAGGAACGCCGACAGCACGCCCCCCAGCATCCCTGCTGATGCCATCCGGCCGGGGAACGAGGTCGCCTCGTCCCCCGGCCGCTCGGACGCCGACGAGGACCAGGCCCGCGCCCGCCGGGCAGGCGCCCGCCGGGCAGGCGCCAGGCCGCTGCTGCTGTGGCGGCGGCCGCCTGACCGGCTGCTGCTGTAGCGGCGGCCGCCAGGCCGGGTGGCAGCGGGCAGGGTCTTGG
>JASHQA010000018.1 GCA_030037785.1 Streptosporangiaceae bacterium | reverse complement strand
AGCAGCCTCCGCCGTGCCGTCTGGTCCTGGCGTGGCGTCCCTGCCGGGCTCCTGGCCGGCCCCCGGCGCCACCGGCGCCTCGCTGTCCCTGGGCGCGCGCGGGCCGGAGGCCCGCGCTGCTGGCTGCGCGTCGCCCGCACCCACCGACGCGGCGATGCGCGGCGTGATACCGAACATGTCGGTAAGGACCTGGCCGAGCACCTTGTCGTAACCGCCGTTCAGGAAGCCCGTCGCGGTCCCGGCCTGGGCAAAGGCGAGGGTGAGCAGGCCGTCTTCGAATGACGAGACGCTGGCGTTGCTCAGCTGCATCCACGCGACCCGCTTCCGGCCTTGCACCGCGTCCAGCACGTCCGGCCAGCGTGCCCGCAGCGAGGCGGTGTCTGCCGCCGCTCCGGCAGGCCGCGCCGCTGCCGGACCAGCCGACTCCGGTGGCTGGCCGGACCGCGGCTGCTCCGGCCGGGTCCGCTCGGCCTCCGGCTGAGCAGCCGACTGGCGCAGCGCCGGATCGCGGCTCACCGGGCCAGTGGCCGCGGCCCCGGCTGGTCCCGGCTGGGCCGCGCTCAGGCGGCGCTCAAGCCGATCCAGCCGGTCAGCCAGGCTGACAGTGTCCGGGCCAGCGGCTGGCAGCAGCACCTGTGCGCACATGAGCTCGAGCAGCAGCCGCGGCTGAGTCGCGCCGCGCATCTCGACCAGCCCCGCACTGATGATCTCGGCCGCCCGGGTCAGGCCCGCGCGGCCGACCGCGCCCGCCTGCTTGACCAGCGGCTCCAGCCGATCGGGCGGCGCATCGATGAGGCCGGTCGCCGCGGCGTCGGGCACCGCGGCGAGCACGATCAGGTCGCGGAGCCGGTCGAGCAGATCGGCCGCGAACCGGCGCGGGTCGTGGCCCGCCTCCACCACGTGGTCGATCGCCTGGAACACGGCCGCACCGTCCGCGGCGGCGAATCCGTCGACGATCTCGTCCAGCAGCCGGTCATCGGTGTAGCCGAGCAACGCGATCGCGCGCCCGTACCGCAGCCCCGACTCATCCGACCCGGCCACCAGCTGGTCGAGCACCGACAGGGCGTCCCGGAACGACCCGGCTCCGGCCCGGATCACGACTGGCAGCACCGCGGGCTCGTACGGCACTCCCTCGCTGGCCAGGATCTGCTCGAGGTGCTCGCGCAGGATCGCGGGCGGCGCCAGCCGGAACGGGTAGTGGTGCGTCCGGGACCTGATGGTGGCGATCACCTTCTCCGGCTCCGTGGTGGCGAAGACGAACTTGAGATGCGGCGGCGGCTCCTCGACCAGTTTCAGCAGCGCGTTGAAGCCCTCCCTGGTAACCATGTGGGCCTCGTCGATGATGTAGATCTTGTAACGCCCGGATACCGGTGCATAGAACGCGCGCTCGCGCAGGTCCCTGGCGTCGTCCACGCCGCCGTGCGACGCGGCGTCGATCTCGATGACGTCGATGCTCCCCGGCCCGGCCGGGGCCAACGCCACGCACGACGGGCACGTTCCGCACGGTTCAGGCGTGGGGCCCAGCTCGCAGTTCAGCGACCTGGCCAGGATCCGCGCACTGGAGGTCTTGCCGCAGCCGCGCGGCCCGCTGAACAGGTACGCGTGGTGGACCCGACCGCTGCGCAGTGCCTCGCGCAGCGGTTCGGTCACGTGCTCCTGGCCCTTGACCTCCGCGAAGCTGCCTGGCCGGTACCGGCGGTAGAGCGCCAGCGGCACGGCCGGAACGCCCGGCCTGGGGCCAGCGCCCTGATCAGGGTCTGGACCGGGGCTGCCTGGCGCGGGACTGGGGGTGTCGCCTGCCATGCTCACAGTCTGCCAGGAAAGTCAGGGACCCCTCGCACACCCGACAGAGCCCGCGTACCCTTGCTGCCTTCCGGCCCTGGGGGGGTTAGCGGGATGAGCGCCGTACGAGGGGTCTGGGGACCAGTCTAGCCGTGGCCGCTGGTGCTGCTGGCCACGCGGTATCCCACCCCGGGGGTCGTGGTAATCACTGGCGGATCGCCCAGCTTGCGGCGCAGCCGGCCAACCGTGACAGCCACCGCGTTGGTGAACGGGTCCGCGTGCTCGTCCCAGACCTGCTCGAGCAGGTCCTCGGCGCTCAGGAAGGCAGGGCTGGCCCGCAGCAGCGCCTCCAGCAACCCGAACTCCTTGACCGACAGTTCAACGTGCCGGCCGTCCCGAGTTACCGTGCGCCGTATCGGGTCGAGCTCGATCCCGGCGGCGCGCAGCACCCGGCGGCGCGCTGACGGCTGGCGCCTGGCAAGAGCCTGGATGCGGAGCACGAGCTCGGGGAAGTGGAATGGCTTGGTGAGGTAGTCGTCGGCGCCCAGCCCGAGGCCAGCCACACGCTCGCCGGGAGTGCCCGACGCGGTCAGCATCAGCACCATCGCCCGGCTGTCAGCGTCGGTGATCATCTGGCACAGCGTGTCGCCCCGGATCCCTGGCAGGTCGCGGTCGAGCACGACCACGTCGTAGGCGTTCAGGTCGAGCTTGGCCGCGGCCTCGAGCCCGTCATGAGCCGCGTCGACCGCCATCCCCTGGTCCCGCAAGCCTTCGACCAGCACGTCAGCGAGTGACCGCGAGTCCTCGACCACCAGCACCCTCACGACGGCACACCTACCAGCGTCGGACTGGTCGCCATCGGAAGCGTGATGGTGACCTCAAGGCCGCCTTCCGGCCTGGCCCGCAGGGCGAGCGACCCGCCGTGAGCGGCAGCGATCGCCGACACGATCGACAGCCCGAGGCCGGACCCGCGGTCGGAGCCGACCCGGTCAGCGCCGAGCCGCCGGAACGGCTGCGCAAGCTGGGAGACCTCGGCCTGATCGAGCGGCTGGCCGCCATTCTCGACGACGACCCGGCACGTCCCCTGGCCCGCCCAGGTGGCCACGGCAATCCAGCCCTGCGGCTGGTTGTGCACGACCGCGTTCTCGACGATGTTGTCCACCATGCGGCGCAGCATGACGTCGCTGCCCAGCACCGGCAGCCTGGCGGCGCCAGCCAGCTGAATACGCAACCCCCCGCCCTCGATCCCGGCCGACCTCGCCCGCACTGCCTCGGCGACCACCTGGTCGAGAGCCACGATGTCGCGGTTCGGCAGCGCCCCGTGCTGAGCCCGGGCCAGGACGAGGAGTCCCTCGAGCAACTCATCGACGCGGTCGAGTTCCGCGCCGAGCCGGCCAGCGAGCGCGACGGTCTGCGCTGGCGGCGGTCCGGGCTTGGCCATGGCGACATCGAGCGACGCTCGCATGGTGGTGAGCGGTGTGCGCAGTTCGTGCGATGCGTTGGCGACGAACAGGCGCTGGGCGGCAAACGCCGCTTCCAGCCGTTCCAGCAGCCCGTCGAAGGTGTCGGCCAGATCCTTCAGCTCATCCGGCGGGCCGCCGAAGGCCAGCCGCTCGTGCAGGTTGTCTTCGGAGATCCGCCGTGCGGTCGCCGTGATGAGCCGGAGCGGGCGGAGCGACCGGCCCGCGAAGACCCAGCCGAGCAGCACCGAGACCGCGACCATGATGGCGAGCGCAGTCAGCGAAGCGATCAGCAGATCGTGCGAGAGGTTGCTGCGGTTGCTCGACGCCTGACCGAGCGCGGCTTGCAGCTGGCTGATCTGCCGCTGTGCCCGCGCCAGCGCTGTCTGGGCGCTGGCGCGGGGCGATGCCACCGATGTGGCTTGGCTGGAGGACCGTCCCACGACCAGACCACTCGCGATGGCCAGCAGCGCGGCACCCGAAAGCAGGAACAGGCCGCCGTACAGCAGCGTCATTCGCAGCCGCACGGTGCCGCGCGGCCGGAACGGCCGCAGGACCCAGCCGGCCATCTGCATGCGCATCAGTCCTCTCGCCGGCCACCAAATCCAGGGTGGCCAGTCCCGCTTAACAACGGGATAACAACCTCGCTTCGGCCGGTGTTACGGCCGCTGCCATACAACCAGGCCAGCGGAACTTCTCCGGCTACGCAACAGACAGAGGGGTCATGACCGTGGAAGCGACCATCGAGGTGGCCGGGCTGCGCAAGCGGTTCGGCTCGGCCCTGGCCCTGGACGGCATGTCATTCACCGTCCAGCCCGGCCAGGTCACCGGGTTTGTCGGGCCGAACGGCGCCGGTAAGTCGACGACGATGCGGGTAATCCTGGGCCTGGACGCACCCGACGAGGGAGACGCTCTCGTCGGCGGGCGGCCCTACCAGAGCCTGCCCCATCCGATGCGCTATCTCGGCTCGCTGCTGGACGCGGGGGCGCTCCAGCCCAGCAGGTCTGCCCGCGGTCACCTGCTGTGGCTGGCTTACTCGCAGGGCCTGAGCGCGAAGCGGGTCGACCAGGTGATCGAGGAGGCCGGGCTCGCCGACGTCGCGCGACGCCGAGCGGGCGGCTTCTCGCTAGGCATGCGGCAGCGGCTCGGCGTCGCCGCCGCGATGCTGGGAGATCCGCTGATCCTCATGTTGGACGAGCCGTTCAACGGGCTCGACCCGGAAGGGATCGTGTGGATGAAGGGATTCCTGCGATCACTGGCCCGGCGGGGTCGAGCCGTGCTGGTCTCCAGCCACCTGATGAGCGAGCTCGAGGACAGCGCCGACCACGTGGTTGTCGTGGGCCGCGGCAAGGTGGTCGCGGACATCAGCGTGGCGGCCCTGCTCGCCGCGGCCGCCGATGGCCGGGTCACGCTGCGGACGGCCGCCGTGTCGGAGGCGGTGATCGTGCTGGATCGTGCCGGTGCCGCCGTCACCGCTAACGGCGACGGCACGCTGACGGTCTCCGGGCTGCCCGCCGAAAGGGTCGTCATGCTGCTGAGCCGCAGCGAGGTGCCGTTCTCCGAGGTATCCGGGCACCGGGTGACGCTCGAGCAGGCCTACCTGGATCTCACCAGGGATGCGGTCGAGTTCCGCGCCGAGCCCGCCACGGAGGCGGCACCGTGAGCGGGGCGCTGCTGGCCGCACGCCACCCAGACCCGCGGCCTGGCCGGGTCAGCTTCGCGCAGTCGCTGCGCGCGGAGTGGGTCAAATTCCGGACCGTGCGCGGCTGGGTGATCGCGATGATCGTGGCCGTGCTGCTGACGGTGCTCCTCGGCATCTTTGCGGCCGGCAACGTGAACATTGGGTGTCAGAACGGGCCGAATGCACCGGTGCTGACCGGCCGGGCGTGCACGCCCCGTTACCCGATCGGGCCAGGCGGCGAGGCCGTGACCGACAGCTATTACTTCGTGCGTCAGCCAATGGCGGGGAACGGCAGCATCACCGTTCGAGTCACGTCGCTGACCGGCCTGCACGGCGGCGGCAATGAGCACGCGGCGGGCCAGAACCCGCTGGCCGGCATGAGCAAGGGCGTGGTGCCGTGGGCGAAGGCTGGGCTGATCCTCACCAGCAGCACCAAGCCGGGCGCTGCGTACGCCGCGATGATGGTCACGGGTGGTCACGGCGTCCGGATGGAGTACGACTACACCCACGACACGGCGGGCCTACCCGGCTCGGTCACTGCCACCTCGGCACGCTGGCTGCGGCTGACCCGAACCGGCGACACGATCACCGGCTACGACTCCGCCGACGGACGGCACTGGAACCTGGTCGGCACCGCCCAGCTCAGCGGCCTGCCAGCCACCGTGCAGGCAGGGATGTTCGCCACGTCACCCCCCTACACGGTCAGCACACCGGGCGTCATCGGCACCAGCAATCAGAGCGGGCCCAGCCAGGCGACCGCCGTTTTCGACGACGTGACCCTGCGCGGCTCCTGGCCGGCGGGCGGGTGGGCCGGCGACAACGCCGGCAGCGGCGCGGCGTCGCCGGGCACCGGCCTCGGCTACTACCGGAAGTCCGGCACTGCGGTCACGGTCAGTGGCTCCGGCGACATCGCGCCGCTGGTGGCAGGACCGGGCTCAGCCGGTCCGACGTCCACCTTCGAGCAGCCGCTCGCCGGTCTGTTCATCGGCCTGATCGCCGTCATGATCGTCGGGACCATGTTCTTCACCGTCGAGTACCGCCGCGGGCTGATCCGCACCACGCTGGCAGCTGACCCGCGACGCGGCCGGGTCCTCGCCGCCAAGGCCGTCGTCGCCGGTGGCGTCGCCTTCGTCGTCGGGCTCGCCGCCGCGATTCTCGCGATCTCGATCGGCCTGCCGAGGCAGCGCAATCAGGGCAGCTACATCCTGCCCGTTTCGACGCTCACTGAGCTGCGCGTGATCGTCGGCACGGCGGCGCTGGTCGCGCTCGCCGCGGTGCTGGCCGTGGCTATCGGCGCGATGCTGCGCCGCAGCGCCGCAGCCGTCACCGCCGCGATCGTCGCCATCGTGCTGCCCTTCCTGCTGGCGGTGACGGTGCTACCCGCCAGTGCGGGTGCCTGGCTGCTGCGGCTCACCCCCGCCGCGGGGTTTGCCATCGAGCAGAGCATCCCCAACTACGTCCAGGCACCCGCCGTCTTCTCGCCTGCCCAGGGCAACTACCCACTGTCGCCGTGGGTCGGCTTCGCCGTGCTGTGCGCATGGGTCGCCGCCGCGCTGGCCGGCGCGTACATCCTGCTGCGCCGGAGGGACGCATGAACGCCGCGCCCGCTGCGCGGTACCCGATCTGGACGGGCGGCCGAGACGCGCTGCGCGCCGAGTGGACGAAACTGTGCACCGTGCCAGGGCCAGGCTGGCTGCTCGGGGCTGTGGTAGGTCTCACGGTCGCGGTCAGCGCGGCCGCCGACGCGGCGACCCGGTGCCCGGTCGGCATGACCTGCTCGGTCGACACGGTCAGGCTGAGCCTCACCGGCATCCAGCTAGGCCAGGCAGTCGTCGCGATCCTGGCGGTCTTGGTTATCTGCAACGAGTACAGCACTGGGATGATTCGGGTCACCCTGGCAGCGATGCCGCGCCGGCCGGTGCTGCTGGCCGCCAAGGTCAGCACCACCGCGGGCCCGGTCCTGGTCGCGGGCGCCTTCGCCGTGCTCGGCTCGCTCGTGGCCGGACTGCTCATCCTGCCCGGCCACGGATTCACGGCGGCACGTGGCTTTGCCGAGCTGTCCCTGACCCACGGCCCGACGCTGCGCGCTGCAGTCGGCTCGGTGCTCTACCTCGGGCTGATCGCGGTGCTCGGCACGGGCATCGCCGCGATGATCCGTGACTCGGCGAGCTCGATCGGCCTCGCTCTCGCTGTCCTGTACGTATTCCCGATCCTCACCGCGTTCGTCGGCAACGAGACATGGCACGACCGTATCGAGCGGTACACGCCGATGGCCGGGCTCAACATTCAGGCGACCACCGGCCTGCGCGCGCTGGCAATCGGGCCGTGGGGCGGCCTCGGCGTGCTGGCGGTCTGGGCCCTCACGGCGCTACTCGCCGGCGGGCTGCTGCTGCGCCTCCGCGACGCGTGAGTTGCCAGCAGCTAGCCCGTTCCCCGCAAGGTCGGCCTCGTTGTTTCAGTTCGCACGTTCTTCGATCGCTGCGGCTCGTATGGTCGCATCGGGACACTGGAGGGCGAGAGTGGATCTGGAGCTTGCAGGCAAGCGAGCGCTCGTCACAGGTGGCAGCCGCGGCATCGGCAAGGCCATCGCGCGCGTTCTCGCCGGTGAGGGAGCGCGGGTGGCGATTGCGGCGCGTGACGCCGACCGCCTGGCGGGCGCTGCCTCGGACATTGAGGCGGCGACCGGCCGGCCGGCCACGACCGTGCAATTCGAGGCCGGAGACGACGACTCGGTCAGAAACATGGTCGCGGCGGCGGCCGAGGCGCTCGGCGGCCTCGACATCCTCGTGAACAACGCCGCGCAGCCGGGCGGCACCGCGCCGCCGAACCTGGCCGCGGTCACGAGCACGGACTTTTCCACCGACATGAACGTGAAGGCGATGGGCTATCTGCGCTGCGCGCAGCAGGCCGCACCGCTGATGGCCGCGAACGGCTGGGGCCGGATCGTCAACATCGGCGGGCTCACCGCGTACACGACCGCCAGCATGCTGTCGTCGATGCGCGTCATCGCGGTCGCGTCGCTGACGAAGAACCTGGCCGACCAGCTCGGCTCGGCGGGCATCACGGTGAACCTGGTCCATCCCGGCACGACACGCACCGAGCAGATCTCGGCCGAGCGGGCGGCGCTCGCGACGGGAAACGTCATCGGCCGGCTGGTCGACGCCGAGGAGGTTGCGTGGCTCGTTGCGTTCCTGTGCTCACCGAAGAGCGCCGCCATCACTGGCGAGTCGATTGGCTGCGGTGGCGGCATTCGCGGCAGCATCCGCTATTAGAGCAGTCAGGAGTAAGGCGATGCCCGCCAGTCTCAGGGTGACGCGCGAAGGCTTCGGCATCGAGCTCCGACGCGGCACGTTTGACATCACGGTCGACGACAAGAGCGTCGGGTCCCTCGACTACGGGCAGACGCTCGAGGTGCCACTCGAACCCGGATCTCACACCCTCCGGGTCCGCGTCGGCCGATACTCGAGCCGGGATCGCTCGTTCGCGGCGAGTGACAGCCAGGTCGTCAGTTTCCGCTGTCATGCCGCTATGGTCTGGCCGCGGTACGTGGTGTCCTTCATCAAGCCTGATCTCGGGATCTCGGTTCGGCGGGCGTAGTAGCGACCGGCGCACGCGGGACGGCGACCGCCCGGCGGGTCCATAGCGACCCGTCAACGCCGATGGCGACCAGTCGGAAGGCCCATAGCGACCCGTCAACGCCGATGGCGACCGCCCGGCGGGCCCATAGCGACCCGTCAACGCCGATGGCGACCGCCCGGCGGGCCCATAGCGACCCGTCAACGCCGATGGCGACCCTTCGACGCCGATGGCGACCGCTGAACACCTATGGCGACCGAACATGCTGAAATTCTGTCCGGTTCGCGAAGTCTGACCCCTGCGAGCGGTCACCATGGCTCGCGAGCGGTCGCCTCTGCATGGTCATGCGCAGTTCGAGCGGCGCCGCGCTTAGCCCGGGCGGGTTCGGAACCGAGACCGGAAGCTCGACTGGTTCCTGGTCAGAGTGGCGGAGGATGCGAGATTCGAACTCGCGAGGGGTTGCCCCCAACACGCTTTCCAAGCGTGCGCCCTAGGCCACTAGGCGAATCCTCCGCCGGACAGCTTAGCTGCGAGCGACCACGCCTCGAGCCAGGTCCTCAGCCGATCCCCGCGCCGCGGTCGCCGCTGTTGGGCGGATCCGAGGCCGCCGCGGCCCGGCCAGCGAGGCTGGCTCGGGACGGGCCCGTTCCCTCGAAGGTCGCGGTCGGCCACGTCCCTGAGCGCGCAGCGCACTCCTCTAAACTCGGCACGTGGTCTTCAAGCAGGTCGGGGACGGCCGACCGTACCCTGACCACGCCAGGACGGGCCGCGAGTGGGCCGACATCCCGCCCCGGCCGGTTCGCCTTGACCAGCTCATCACCACCAAGAACGTGCTGGATCTGCGCACGGTGCTGGCCAATGACTCCACGTTCTACGGCGACCTCTTCCCCCATGTGATCAGCTGGCGCGGCGAGTTGTACCTCGAAGACGGGCTGCATCGCGCCTTGCGTGCGGCGCTGCAGCAGCGCTCGGTCATCCACGTCCGGGTGCTCGAGCTGGACTGACCGCTGCCTGGCCTGCAGCAGCCGCCCGCGGGAGCAAGCCCCGCGGGAGCATCCCGCCCGCGGCAGCATCCCGCCGTCGCCGCGGCACGGTTTCGATGCGGCGGTGGAGGTGGGATTTGAACCCACGGAAGGGTTGCCCCTTCACACGCTTTCGAGGCGTGCGCCCTCGGCCACTAGGCGACTCCACCGCAGGAGAGCCTACCTGAGCAAGGCCCGGCACAAGCGGCGAGCCGTCTAGCGGCGCCGAGCGAAGAAGGCGTGCAGCAGGCTGGCGCACTCGGCCGCGAGGACGCCGCCGCGGACCTCAACCGGCGGACCGAGCCGCGGGTCGTGCAGGACGTCCCAGACCGAGCCAGCTGCGCCCGCCCGCGGATCAGCCGCACCGTAGACCAGCCGGGCCAGCCGGCCGGCCAGCAGCGCGCCCGCGCACATCGTGCAGGGCTCGAGCGTGACGACGAGAGTGCAGCCATCGAGCCGCCAACTGCCACGCGACTGGCCAGCCGCGCGCAGTGCCACCAGTTCGGCGTGCGCGGTCGGATCACACGCTGCTTCCCGCTGGTTGTGCCCGCGCCCGATGATCGTCCCGGCGCCGTCCAGCACGACCGCCCCGACCGGAACGTCTGCGTCCCCGGTCGTTGCCGCGTTGCTGCGTGCAGTTGCCTCGGCCAGCGCCTCTCGCATGGCCGGCTCGAAGCTCGCCAGGTATCCAGTCACCCCACGGAGCCTATGAGGCCCCGATGACCGCGGCCAGGGCCCGCTCCATGGCCGGGCCGAACCCGATTCGCCGAGCCAGGCTGGCGAGTACCTCGTCCGGGAACAGGTCCAGGTCTCCGGACAGGGCCCCTAGCTCCATCTCGTCGACGCCGAGGTCGTCGAAGATGGACATATCCCCGACTGGGAGCACCTGATCGAGGTCCTCATCCTCGGGGACGGGAATATCCAGGTAGTCGAGAACCTGCCGAGCCAGTGGCCAGTCCACCGAGGCGGTGACGTCGGACAGAAAAACGGCGACATGATTGCCAAGGATTCGCAACGCCACGAAAAAGTCATCGCCCACCGCGGCGAGGCCAATTGTGCCGCCGATGCCCGGCTGCTGACGCAATGCCTGGATAAGCCCGCCAAGGTTCTCTGTCAGAGCCACCGGCAGGACATCTGCTTCCCACACGTCGTCTTCCCGGTAGACGACGACGGCGAAGTCGCTCTGGCTCACGTCGGGCATCGGGTACTCCGCTAACTGGGATCTAGTAGAGAAATGGTGTCAGAATCTGTGGCTGCGTGCGGCCGGATCGGCCGGTTGGGCGACGCTCGCGGGCCCGCGGCCGGCCCGTCGGCCGTTGCGTGCCGGCGAAGCGGCCGGTGTGGTCGCGGCGCCGCGCGTCGGCCCACTCGTGGCCGGCCGATCACGTATGGTTGCTTTGGGTTACGGTTCATTGGTCGAGAAAATGCGCTGCGTTATGCTGAGGTGAACTGACCCAGAAGCATGAATTGCTCGCTGGCAGTACGGCTCGCAGCGGCCGGCGTGAGGAGGTGATCACGTGTTGCGGAAGGTCATCACATGGGCAATCGTCATATTCATCATCTACTACCTGGCGACTGACCCGACCGGTGCCGCACACGCCCTCCAGAGCGCCTTTAACGGCCTACGGTCTGCCGGAAACTCGCTGGCCCGTTTCGTGAACAAGCTGTAGCCATGCACCGCCCCCCATCCGACAAGCGGTCACCGGTCATCATCAGCAAGTACCTGCTGCCGCGCGAGGTCGAGGTTGCCTGGGTCCACCAACACCGCGCCGTCCTGATCGCGCCCACCGCACTAACCGTCGCGGGCCTGCTCGTCGCCCTCATCCTCAGCTCTACCTATGTGCACGGCCTGCTCAACGACGTCATGTGGGGCGCGTGGGGCCTGCTGTTCCTGCGCCTGGCGTGGAAGGTTGCCAACTGGGCGGTCGACTACTTTGTCGTGACCAGCGAGCGGCTGCTGCTGACGACCGGATTCCTGACCAGACAGGTCAACATGATGCCGCTGAGCAAGGTCACCGAGATGAGGTTCCAGCGGACCCTGCCCGGCCGACTACTCGGCTACGGAGAGTTCATCGTCGAGTCGGCCGGGCCGGATCAGGCCCTGCGGCACGTACGATTTATTCCTTATCCCGAGGATCTTTACGTGCTCATTTGTGGCATGCTGTTTCCGTCGAGCGCAGACGACGAAGACGACGAGGGCAGGCCGACCGAGGCCACCGCTGACGCCGGATTTTGATCTGAGCGCCTCGCCCCTTCCCCGGGGTTCGTGCGGCCGGATGACGCGCCGCGCCGTCCGGCCGCACGAGCTTATCTGGAACCGGAGTCTGCTGGCCACGGGCCGGTGACTCCGATGAAAGCGTCCGTTATCGCCATCGGCTGGTTTGCGTTTCCTTTGCCAGGAATCGAAGTGAGTGAGTAACGGGGACGTTTGTGGCCAGTCCGGCTGAGTAGGCGATGAACACCGCTACTGGATTATTGTCTGATTGTTTAGACAACGATTGAGGGGCGACGTTTCTGAGTGCGATGGCGGCGCTAGTTAGGCATGTCCGACAGGGCAGGCAGTCGCGGTCTGCTGCGGCGTGTCCGTGCCGTCGGGCAACTGCCTGGCGACCACGACGAAGCCGCGCTCAGCTCAGGCTCGGGCAAGGAAACCCGGTGAGGAACGACTCTCCACCGATCTCGCGCGCAATTCTGGGTTATATGTCCGGTATGAGTGCTCGAGATCGGTGGGAAGCCGATCTCGCCTCGGCGGCGGTCCCGGGGCGTGAAAATTGCGCACGGCTGCTGCCGTGCGCTGGCTGGCGCGCTGGTGTTGCTGCGCGGCTGCGAGCCGCCGCCGACTACACCGCGCTCGAAGCCCGCGTGGCCGAGCTTGAGCAGCAGATACGGCACATCCTGCCGCAAAAGATCGACGCCATCGGCTTCGGCATCTCGGTCATGCACGGCGAGATGACTGAGCAGTTCGGCGACATGCGCGAGCGGCTCGGCAGGATCGAGCTGGGTCAGGAACTACAGGGCGAACATCTTGCCGAGATCCTCCGCCGTCTGCCCGGAAGGCCCAGCAATGGCCCGGCGAGAGGCCAGGATGATCACTGAGACGACGAAAGGCGCCTTGCTGTCGCAGCAAAAGCGGCTGGCCAGTGGCGGAGGCTCGGGGATTTGAACCCCGGATGGGCGCGAACCCAAACCGCATTAGCAGTGCGGCGCCATAGACCGGACTAGGCGAAGCCTCCTGGTAGCCCTACTTGGCCGGGCCCTAGGCTACCGGTCCGGCCAAGCGGACGGCAAAG
>JASHQA010000193.1 GCA_030037785.1 Streptosporangiaceae bacterium | reverse complement strand
GAAGGCCGCTGACAGGCGTGCTGACATCGGCCGGGGCGAGGTCGGCCGGGCCCGCCGAGGTCGGCGTGTTCACTGTGCCTCCCCGGCCGGCCCGCGCGGCAGCAACGGGGCCGGATCGTTCTCGGTCGCGGCGGCCCACAGGCCCTCGTCCCGGCCCTGCCAGTAGTTCACCCAGGAGCTGCGCCCGGTCTCGCGGCGGTCGACGGGGCGCTGCAGCAGGTCGAGGTCGGCGCCGTGACCGGCCCGCTCAGCCCGCTCGAATGCGATCACCCACACGCACCGCATCTGAGGGTGTACCTCGCACTGGCCGGTGGGGGACACCCCGCCGCACGGCCCGTTGCGCAGCTGCTTGGGGCAGGTCATCGGGCAGGCGTACCCGGTCGCCGGCAGCGCGCACTGGCCGCACATCTGGCAGCCGAAGATTTCCTGCTTGGTGATCCGCTCGCCGGCGGTGAACCAGCGGCGCAGCAGCGGGTGCCGCTCGAGCCGGCCAGCCAGCCAGCGGTACGGCTTGCGGGGGGCTACCAGGGCGTGCATCGCGTACGTCGTGCGGGCAGACAGGAGCGGCCGGGTCGGCCGGGGCCAGCCAGCCGGACTATCGCTCATGCCGTCTCCTGCAGTTGCCGACGCGACCGGACGTGCCCACATGCTCGCAGCCGTCGCGGTGGCCGTCGTCGGGCCGCAAGCCAACCCTGACCGCCGTCGGCTTGTGCTGGGCGACAGCACAGCGATCTGACCGCGCAGAACGGCAGCGCGCTGCCTATTCTGCCAGCGTTGGTGGCGCAATCCGGGCAAGATCACCCCGCCCAGGACCGTCTGACAGCCGTCCTTGTGGTACAGCACAAGCGCTGTCAGGCGCAGAAGGCGAGCACGCCGACGGGTCAGATCCGACGGGCACGCAGGAATAGCGAGACACCGGGCAGTGACCTGACTGGCAGGTATCGCTCGGTCACGATGATCGACGTCAGCAGCCCGTTCAGCAGCGGCGGCACCTGGCCGAGGTCGCTCCCGGTGGCCGACCGGCGCCGCGTGGCGACCACGGGCCGCAGCAGCACGTTCCAGCTCCAGACCTGCTCGACCACCAGGCCCGCCTTCTGGATCAAGCTGACGAGCCCGCCCCGGTCGTATCGGCGCACGTGCCCGACCTCGTTGTCGTGCGCGGACCACAGGGCCATGTCGCACGGCACGGCGATCAGTGCCGTGCCGCCGGGTCGCAGCACCCTGGCGATCTCGGCGGCCGCAAGGTAGTCCTCGTCAATGTGCTCGAGGATGTCGAAGGCCGTGACCAGCCCGCAGGTGCCGGAGGCCAGGGGCAGGTCCCTGGCGTCGGCCCGGATGGCGCTGACACCGCGGGCCTTGGCCACGTCAGCCACCGAGTCGGAGTACTCGAGCGCCACCGCCTGCCAGCCGTGCGCCTGCAGGACCCTGGTGTTCCCGCCGCCGGCTGCGCCGATGTCCAGTGCCCGGCCGGTTCCGGGCAGCCGCCGCAGCTGCCTGGCAAGGATGGCCCGCCGCTCTCGGTACCACCAGTGACGGTCCTCCAGCGACGTGAGCAGCTGGAGCTCGGCGGGTTTCATGGCCTCCTTCTTACCGCATTGCCGACGACGGCGCGGCCGGCCCGCACGGCTGCTGGGCTTTCGGCGGTGTCGTGGTTGCCGACCCGTAGCGGCCAGGTCGGCGTTGCGTCTTAGACAATGCCGGGATGGACTCGTTCCCGCCGCCGTTCGTGCCCGGCCCGCCCAGCGGTCGGGTGTACCGCACGCGCCGGGCCGTTCGCAGCGGCGACGTTACGCCATCCGGACGGCTCCGGCTCGACGCGCTGGCCCGCTACCTCCAGGCTGCCGCCGAAGATGACCTGACCGACTCCGGCCTGTCCGAGCCGGTCTGGTGGCTGATGCGCCGGTGCGAGCTGGCCATCTCGTCGCTGCCGATGGTGGGTGACCGGCTGTCCGTCACCACGTACTGCTCGGGCACCGGGCCACGCTGGGCCGAGCGGACCACGACCCTGTCGGGCGCTGACGGCGAGGCCGTCCAGGCGCGCGCCGTCTGGGCAGTTGTCGGGCGGGCTGACGGCAGGCCGACGGCACTTTCGGCTGACTTCCTGCGGATCTACGGCGAGTCGGCGGCCGGCCGGACGGTGTCGGCGCGGCTCTCGCATCCGCGCCCGGACAGCGCCGCCGACCGACGGGCGTGGCCGCTGCGGGCTACCGACTTCGACCTGGCCGGTCACGTCAACAACGCCGTGCACTGGGCTGCCGTGGAGGACGAGCTAGCCGTCAGCGGCTGGGTGCCCGCGGTGGCGGAGATGGAGTACCACCGGGCCATCTCGCCAGGCTGCGCGCCGACCCTGGTCACCGACCGGCGGGACCGGGAAGCTGCGATCTGGCTGGTCGACGGCGGCTCGCTGCTGGCGTCGGCCTGGCTGGAGCGCTAGCAAGCCACCGCCAGCTGGCCACCGCCAGGGCCGGCCACCGCGCCAGCCTGCCACCGCCAGCCCGCCACCGCCAGCCTGCCACCGCCAGCCGGCCACCGCGCCAGCCTGCCACCGCCAGCCTGCCACCGCCAGCCCGCCACCGCCAGCCCGCCGCCGTCGCTCACCGCCATG
>JASHQA010000192.1 GCA_030037785.1 Streptosporangiaceae bacterium | reverse complement strand
GCACCGGGCGAACGACTGTCCCTGACGCTCGCCAGGCACTCGCCCGAACTCGGCGGCTGGGGCCTCGACCGCCTGGCCGCGCTCGCGCGCCTGCGGCCCGAGCTGTTCCTGCGGTTGGCCGCGACCGCGCAGCCAGCCGCCGACATCCGCGCCCTCCAGGTACCCGGCCTGCGCGAGTCGTTCCTCACCAGTTTTCTCGAAGCATTCCGCGGCGGTAGCTGGGGGGTCGCCCAGGACCTGCGGCTGCTCACCCAGCCCTGGGACTTCGACCTCGGCGCCATCACGGCCCCAACCTGGGTGCGGCACGGCGACGCCGACACCACTGTCCCGGTCCAGCACGCTCGCTGTTACGCCGGGACGATCCCGGCTGCAGAGCTTCGCATCTACCCCGGCCACGGGCACTTCTCACTGCTCAGCCACCCACAGGACGTGCTCGCGACGCTCGCCGGGTAGCCGCGGGTCCGTGACTACGCGGGTCCGTGACTATCAGCAGCTCATTGCGCTGCGCAATTAGCCGGTCATCGGTCTTCGCCGCGGCTGCATGATCTTTATGGTGTCGGCGTGCTGGGTGCTGGCTGGACTGAGATCGTGGCCGCCGCCGTAGCGTGCGTGATCTCCGCCGTGTCGACGCCCGGCGGTGTCTCCGGTGCGGTCCTGCTGCTGCCGTTCCAGGTGAGTGTGCTCGGCACCCCGAGCCCGGCCGTGACGCCGACGAATCTGCTGTACAACGTCGTGGCTACGCCGGGGGCCCTGTTCCGGTACTGGCGGCAGGGGCAGACCGGCGGCCGCCTTGCGGCCACGCTGATCGCAGGCACGCTCCCTGGTGTGGTGGCGGGGTCGCTGATCCGGGTCAGGCTGCTGCCAGGGCCTCGCCTGTTCGATCTGGTCGTCGCGGCCGTGCTGCTGCCGCTCGGCTGCTGGCTCGCCCTCACCCGCCCTCACCGCGACACCGCGGCCGGCCGCGACGCCGGAGGTGGCCGCGACGCCGGAGTTGGCCGCGACGCCGGAGTTGGCCGCGACGCCGGAGTTGGCCCGTCCGTTCACCTGCGGTCACCCGCCCTGGTGCTGCTCGCTGCGGCCGTTGGCTGCGTAGGCGGCATCTACGGGATCGGCGGCGGCTCGATCATCGCGCCGATCCTGATCGGTGCCGGGCGCCCGGCCACTGAAGTGGCGCCGGCCGCTCTGGCGTCGACGCTCGTCACGTCCGTGGCCGGAGTCGTCACCTTCACGATTCTGTCCGCGCACGCCCACACCTCCGTGGCACCGAACTGGCCCACCGGCATCGCCCTCGGCGCGGGCGGTCTGCTCGGCTCCTACATCGGCGCCCGGCTGCAGTCTCGGCTACCCGACGTGCTCATCCGTCGGCTGCTCGGCATCCTGGAGATGGCGATCGCGATCCGCTTCCTGCTCGCCGGTGTCGCGTCCTAGCGCGCCGATTTAGGCTGGCGATCGAGCACGGCCCGGACCGGCCGTCGCTGGAACCCGGCGCGGCCGGGAGCCAGCGCGAGATGGGAGGCGTAGCCATGCCGTTCACCGATGCCGCAGCGGAACTCGTCGCGACGCTGGCCGACGAAGGAGTGCAGCACCTGTTCATCAATCCCGGCACCGACACCGCGCCGGTTCAGGAGGCGCTGGCCGCGGCCCGCACTGCCAACACCCCCAGCCCGCGCGCGGTGCTGTGCACGCACGAGTTCGTCGCGCTGTCGTCGGCGATGGGCCACCACTTCGTCACCGGAACACCCCAGGCAGTCATGGTGCACGTCGACGCCGGCACCCTCAATCTGGGCGGAGCCTGGCACAACGCCCAGCGCAACCGTCTCCCGGCCGTGATCTTCGCCGGTCGCTCGCCCTATGCCACGGCTGACGAGATCCCCGGGCACCGTGACTCGCCCATTCACTGGCAGCAGGAGCAACTGGACCAGCAGGCCCTCGCCCGCGCGTTCGGCAAGTGGGCGATGGAAGTGCCGCGGGGCCGGGATCTCGGGCGCATCGTCCGCCGGGCCCTGCAGGTCGCCCAAGCCGATCCCCGCGGGCCCGCATACGTGATGCTGCCCCGCGAAGCGCTGATGGAACCCGGCGGCGCCGGCCTGGCCCGCCGGCTGCCGCCGCCGCGCCGCGCCGCGCCAGACCCGTCCGGCCTCGCCGACATGGCGCGCTGCCTGGCTGACGCCGCGCACCCGGTCATCATCACCTGCCGCACCGGAAGCCGGGTCGGTGCCGTGGCCAGCCTGGTCGATGTCGCCGAGCTGCTCGGCGCCCCGGTCATCGATCAGCGTGACCGGGTCAACTTCCCGTCCCAGCACCCGCTGTACGCGGGCGACGCCGCCGACGTGCTGACGGGCGCGGACGCGGTCCTGATCCTGGACAGCGAGGTGCCGTGGGTTCCCGCGCACGCCGCCCCGCCCGACTCGGCGACCGTCCTGCAGATCGACACCGATCCGGTCAAGGCCACGATGCCGCTGTGGACCTACCCCGTGGATCTCGCGCTCACCGCCGACACCGCGCTCGCGCTGCCGTTGCTCGCCGACGAACTGCGGCAGCTCGCCAGCCCGGACCGCACGGCCCGCTGGGGCGAGCGCCGCGAGCAGGTGGCCGCCCGGCTGGCGCAGATCCGGCAGCAGTGGGACTCCTTCGCCAGCTCCGCCGAGCCCGCGGCCGCGCCGCACGCGATGATGCAGGCGCTGAACAAGGTGCTGCCGCCGACCGCCATCGTGCTGGAAGAAGCGGTGACCGCCCGAGGCGCGCTCATCCGGCACATCGACCGCGAGCCAGGCAGCTTCTTCGACACTGGCTCACCCGCGCTCGGGTGGGCGATCGGCGGCGCGATGGGCGTCAAGCTGGCCCGGCCGCAGGCCCCCGTCTTCGCCGTGTGCGGCGACGGCTCGTTCAACTTCAGCGTGCCCACCGCGGCCATCTGGTCGGCGCAGCGGGCCGGGGCACCGTTCATCGCGGTGATCCTCAACAACCGCAGCTACCGGGCATCACGGCTGCCGGTGCAGCGCCTGTACCCCGGCGGTGCCGGCGAGGCCGAGGGCCGCTTCCCTGAGGCCGATCTGTCGCCGGCGCCCGACTACGTGGGGCTCGTCAGCGCCTACGGCGGCGGCGGGCGGGTGGTCCACGACAGCTCCGAACTCCCCGACGCGGTCGAATACTGCCTGGAGCTTGAAGCCCAGCAGCGGTGCGCCGTGCTGGACATCCGGCTGCCGACCGCGTAGGCGTCGCGCAGTTTCCCGGTAGCGAGGTGAGTCGACATGCGCAACACCAGGGTCATTCGCTGGCCTTTATTCCCGGTTCTCGCGACTGCGGGACTGGTCCTGGCGGGCTGTGGCTCCGCCAACTCTGCCTCTTCCGGGAGCACTGGTAAGGCCGCCAACGTCAAGCTCTCCACGCTCGCCAGCGACGTGAATCAGGCCGCGGCGATTCCGAGCTTCAGCACCTACGCAGCCAGCTACGGCGGCAAGATCACTAATACCGCGAGCCTGCGGGGCAAGAAGCTCATGATCATCCCTGGCGACAGCCAGCTCGTCGCGTGCACGGAGATCGCCCAGGCCGACGCGACCATCGCAACCGACATGGGCATGACGGCGACGATCTTTGCCGACAGCGGCACGACCGCCGAGCTGAACACCGGCATCGAGAACGCGATAGACCAGCACTACAACGCGATCGACCTGGGCTGTGACTACGACCCGACGAGGACCGCGCCCGCGCTCGCGCAGGCGCAGCAGGCCGGCATCGCGATCGCCGTCTACGGGGCCACGCCGCAGGAAGCCGCGGCAACTCACATCACCTACACCACCGACGACCCGTACGCGATCGACGCCACGGTGGCGGCCGAGCAGGCGGTCAGGCAGCACGGCGGCAAGCCGTTCGACGCGATCGCGATTACGTCGAACGCGACGCCGACCACCGCCATCATGCAGGCTGCCCTGATGGCCGAGCTCACGAAGATCTGCCCGGCCTGCAAGGTGACCGACGTCGACGTCGAGGTGCCCGAGTGGGCGACCGAGATATCCAGCACGGTGACGTCGTCGCTGCTCTCCCACCCCAAGGTCACGGTCATTTTCCCGGACTACGCCGGGATGCTGGCCTACATGCTCGCCGGCATCGAGGGCGCTCACCGCACGAACGAGATCAAGACCTACCTCGCCTTCGGCGGCGGCACGCCGTTCATCCAGCTGCAGACCGTCGAGCCCGGCAAGAGCATCATCCAGAGTGACATCGGCGGCTACCCGCCGTGGACTGGCTACCTGCTGTTCCTGCAGACCGCCAGGGAGCTCACGCACCTGAAGCCGATCGCGTACAACCTCGCGATCGGCCCGGATCGCGTCGCCACGCCGCAGAACGCCATCAACGTACTGACCACCGGCGGCTGGGGGACCGACTGGGTGAACGGCTTCCGCAGCCTGCTCGGGCTGCCCGCGCTGTCGGGCAAGGCACTGACCGACGCGGCAACCCTGAACGGCGCGATGGTGGGCGAGCCCTGAGGCTGCGCGGCATCTCCCAGCACTTCTCAACCGGAAGTAGCTAGCCTGACGGTCAGTAGACGCGTACCAGGCTCGGTCCGGGACCGTCGGGCCGGAGGCGCCGGGCCACGTCCTCACGCAGATCGTGACCGAGACCGGGCCGGTCCGACGGCAGCAGAAAGCCGTCTCGCCAGGTGAAGGGCGGGTCGGTGAGCTCGTCGTAGACGCCGCCGAACGTCTCGATGCCCTCCATGATGAGGAAGTTGGGCGAGCACAGGGACAGTTCGCGTGACGCGGCGGTGATCATTGGCCCGCCGTAGACGTGGGGGGCGATCTGCACGTAGTGAGCTTCTGCCATCGCGGCGATCTTCTTCGCCTCGAGGACCCCGCCGACGAGCCCGACATCGAAGTTGAAGATGGCGGCGGCGCGGTGCGACAGCAGCCGGGCGAAATCATGCTTCGACGTCAGCCGCTCCCCCGTCGTGATCGGGATGCTCGTCGCGCGGGCAACCTCGGCGAGCGCCTCGGCGTTCTCGGGCGGGACCGGCTCCTCGAACCAGAGCGGGTCATACGCCTCGACCCGCCGCGCGAACCGGATGGCGCTGGCCGGGGTCATCTGCCCGTGGGTGCCCACGAGGATGTCGGCGGCGGTGCCCACCTCGGCCCGAATGGCGGCGATCACCGACTCGGCGGTCGCCAGCGCCGAAGGCGTGTACTGAAGCGGAACGACCTGCCCGAGCGCCTGGTCCTCGCTGACGGTGAGCGAGAACGGGTCGAGCTTGACAGCGGTGAAGCCGCGGTCGACGTAGTGCCGAGCGCGCGCCGCGGCATAGTCGGGATCGAGCCACAGCCGGCGCAGGCTCTGCTGGAGGTTCGCGTCACTCTCGTCGGCGTACAGGTAGGTGTAGGTGCGGACCTTGTCGCGCAAGCGACCGCCGAGCAGCCGGTGCAGCGGCTGCCCGAGATCCTTGCCGACGATGTCGAAGCACGCCATGTCGAGCGCGCTGAGCATCGCCAGCTTGGTCTGCTCGGGAGCGTGGCTGTAGCCTGCCCGGCCGTAGACGCGGTCGAAGCGTTCCTCGGCGTTGTAGGGATCGTGGCCGACGAGGGCCTGCTCGACCAGATCCTCGAGCATCGCCGCCACGACGGCCCAGCGAAACGGGTTGGACAGGAGCATCATCTCGCCGTAGCCGGAGATGCCCGCGTCCGTGTCGAGCCGCAGGATCATCCACCGGTTACCGCCCCTGGCCGGGGGCGGCACGGAGATCGGAAACACCTCGACGCCGGTTACCCTCATCGGCAGGCCGCCTCCTCGCGGCGTCCGGACGGCACCGTGCGACCCGGACGGCCCGATCGTAAGCGCGCCCGCCTGCCGTGCGCAGACCATCAGCCCGGCAAGGAGGTCGCGACCGGGCCGGCTGCGCCGTTTGCCGTCGGCACGGCCGGCTCGAGCCGCGGGTCCCAGGTGCTGGCCGAAGCGCCCTCGCGCTGCAGGAACGCCCCGAGCTCCTCGATGGTGCTCATGAGCGGCGCGGGGAACACGACCGTGGTGTTCTTGTCCACGCCGATCTCGACCAGGCTCTGCAGGTTTCGCAGTTGCAGCGCGAGCGGGTGCGCCATCATCGTGTCCGACGCCTGGCCGAGCGCGGCGGCCGCCAGCGACTCGCCCTCCGCGTTGATGATCTTTGCGCGCTTCTCCCGCTCTGCCTCGGCCTGCTTGGCCATGGCCCGCTTCATGGTCTCTGGCAGCTGGATGTCCTTCAGCTCGACGAGCGTGACCTCCACGCCCCAGCTAGCCGTCGTGTCATCCAGAATCTTGCGGATATCGAGGTTGATCGTGTCGGTTTCGGCCAGTGTCTGATCCAGGGTGTGCTGGCCGACCACCTTGCGCAGCGTCGTCTGCGCGATCTGGTTGATCGCGGCATGGACGTTCTCGATCGCCACCACCGACTTCACCGCGTCTACGACGCGGAAGTAGGCGACGGCCGACACGTCCACGCTGACGTTGTCACGGGTAATGATGCCCTGGGACTGGATCGGCATGGTCACGATCCGCAGCGACACTTTGCGCAGCTGGTCGATGACCGGGATGATCACCCGGAGACCGGGTGCGCGGGTGCCGCGCAGCCGGCCAAGCCGGAACAGCACACCCTGCTCGTACTGCCAGACAAGTCGCAGCGCCATGACGAGTCCGACGAGCAGCAGCACCGCGACGACTACACCGACGGCAATCAGGGTTTGCATGGCATCCTCCGGTACCTGAGTCAGCCTCAGACTGCGTCCGGGCGACGCGGCTCGCGAGGGACAAACGTCCCGGCCGCATGGTCTGTGGTCACCAGTCGCGGACCGCGCCACGGCGGGCGGATCCGACGCGACCCGGTGTCTTCGCCGCGCGGGTGCTGCGCGGTTATCGTGCTTGCAGGAGCGCGGACCATCGGGACCGGCGCGGCTGCCGCCGAGGGAAGGAGTCAGGTTGACCGACCTGCGAGTGCCCGGCTCGGACACCCGGGACGTCTGGGAGATCTACCTCTCGCCAACCTGGATGCCAGCCTTGCTGGTCGCCGACGAGCTGGGCGTCCTGGAGTCGATCGCCGACGCGCCGGGCAGCACGGACGAGCTGTCGGCCCGGCTCGGGCTCAACGGGCGAGCGCTGGGTTCCGTGCTCGCGCTGCTCGCCTCGCTTGGCTACCTGGCCCCCCGTCGCGGCCGCTACCACGTCACCGACGCGACGCGGCACCACCTGATTCCGTCGAGTCCGTTCTACTGGGGCGGCGTCTGGGCGGCCATGCGGCAGCACAGCCCGCTCTATGACCAGCTGCTGAGGGCGCTGACAACGCCCGACCCGGTCGAGGCGATGCCGCAGTCAAGCGGACGCAATAAGCGCGGTGTCGACGGGTGGGCCAGCGGCAGCCTCACCCCGGAGGCGGCGGCGTCGATGACGAAGTACATGCACAGCCACTCGGCCGCGGCCGCCGTGGCAGTGGCGCAGAGCGACCTGTTCGCCTCGACTAGCCGCCTGCTGGACGTCGGCGGCTGCTCGGGCGTGTTCTCGATCGCGCTCGCCGCACGCCACCAGGGCCTGAGCTGCACGATCATGGATCTCCCGGCAGTCTGCGCAATTACCCCGGACTTCGTCAAGGAGCGCGGGCTCGAGGATCGGATCGACTGCTACGCCGCCGATATGTTCCGCGACCCCTGGCCGCAGGGCTACGACGCGGTGTTCCTGTCCAACATCTTTCACGACTGGCGCCCGGCCACCTGCCTCACGCTGGCCAGGCACGCCTTCGACGTGCTGCTCCCTGGCGGGACGATCAACGTGCACGAGATGCTGCTGGCCGACGACGGCGCGGGTCCCCGGACCGCTGCCGCGTTCTCCGTGTTGATGGCCGCGAGCACGCAGGGTCAGCAGTTCACGTTCGCGCAGCTAGAGTCCCTGCTCACGGACGCTGGCTTCGTCGACATCGACTGCTATTCGAC
Organism: Streptosporangiaceae bacterium; assembly: GCA_030037785.1. GTDB lineage: Bacteria > Actinomycetota > Actinomycetes > Streptosporangiales > Streptosporangiaceae > JAJYUU01. Next base: position 9,884 of record JASHQA010000192.1, on the reverse strand, counting down.
CTCACCGCTGCACTCCGTCGTCCGCGGGCGCAAGCCGTAGCGACCGCTCGCTGGCTGCGCCGGTCCCGCGGCACAGCAGCGTGCCGAGTACATCGGTCATCGTCGCGGCCGAGCTGCCCGTCCCGTCCTGCGCGCGCCATCCGACGAAGCCGTCGGGTCGCACGACCACGGCGCCGCTGGGCGAGATCCCGTAGCTGTCCGGGAAGCTGTCGCCGACCTCCGCCAGCTCAGCACCGCCCACCCGGTAGGCGTCCAGCGCGACGCCGAGGTGCTGCGCGGCCTGCCGCGCCGCCGTGCACCAGTCCTGCCCCCGCGGGCCGGCGAGCAGCACGAAGGTGCGGCCGAGCAGGTCCAGCGTGGATACCCGGCTGCCGCGCCGGTCGAGCCACACGTGCGGCGCGCGCCCGCCGGGACGGCCGTGCGACTCGCGCGGGTGCTCGTGCAGCAACTGCTCGGCGCCAGCGTCCGGGATGACCGCGGCCGAGTTGTAGCGGTAGCCGATCTCCATCTCGAAGTCGTCAACCAGCGGCTGCGTGGTCTCCGGCCCCAGGTACGGCGCAACCCTGGTGACGTACCTCGCGTATGCCTGCTCCACGGTGAGGTCACCGACCGGCCGCCGCTCGGCGTCGTAGGTCTCCAGCAGCGCGGGCCCGGCGGCTCCGGTTAGCACCATCGACAGCTTCCAGGCGAGGTTGTGCGCGTCCTGAACGCCGGCGTTCCCCCCGTATCCGCCGTTCGGTGGCAGCACGTGGGCGGCGTCACCCGCCAGGAACACGCGCCCCTCCTGGTAGCGGTCGGCACCGTCGGCGACGGCGCGCCAGGTCGCGATGTCGTCGATCTCGACCGGGAAGTCCGGGACACCGATCGCGGCGCGCAGCAACTCCAGCGCCCGCTGCTCGGTGATCCCATCGGCGACGTCGGCCCACGGTGCCGACGGGTAGCCGGTCACGATCTGCGGGCGGGAGATGTCCCCGACGAGGTTGACGCTGAGGAAGCCCGCGTTGCCGCTCCGGTCGAGCCGGAAGAAGCCGCGCAGCACCGGGCTCGTGACGTAGTGGACGCCCTGGTTGCGGCCGGCGAGCAGCGGCCCGAGATCCGCCAGCGCGCGGAAGTAGATGGTGATGCTGTTCGACAGCAGCCCGTGGCCGTGCATGCCGATCCCGAGCCACCGCCGGCTCGGGCTGCGATTCCCGTCCGCGGCGATGAGGTACCTGGCCCGCACCGTCGTCTGCGTCCCGCTGCCGGTGTCGCTGAGCACGGCGGTGACGCCGTCGGAGTCCTGGCTCAGGGACGTGCACTCGGTGCTGTACCGAAGCTGCGCGCCGAGGGCCTCCGCGCGCGCCCGGATGATCGGCTCCAGCGCGTCCTGGTTGATGAACAGCCGGACCGTGGGGCTGAACTCGGCGACGCCGGCGTTCAGGTTGGGGATGAAGTTCCCGATCTCGCGGCCCGCCAGGGACTCGACGTTGTTGATGCCGCCGTCCGGGTGGTACTGGGCCTCGGACGTGCGGCGGATCTCCGCCTCGAGCCCGACCGACCGGAGGATCTCGATCGTGCGGAGGTGGAAATGCCCGGCGCGAGCGCGGATCGCCGTACCGGAGTGGCGCTCGACCGTCAGCGAGTCGACCCCGTGCCAGCGCAGCAGCAGCGCAGCCGACAGGCCCACGAGGCTGCCACCCACGATCAAGACCGGGACCTCAAGCTCGGCGGCGGGCGGCTGGTCCGCCGGTGCGCGGGCAGGTGGCACGGTTGTCCCTCCTGGCGAGCCTCTGCACACCTCGTGGTGATCGGCGCGTCTGATGGTAGGCGGCGCGGCCGCGGTACGGCAATGCCGCGCGCAGCCGGCCGCCAGTGCCGGCCGGCCCCCCCCGGATCCGGGCTGTCCCGGCCGTGGACCCCGGCCCGGGCCAGGCGTCGGCTGGCAAATCCGGGGGATGAACGTCGGCGCGCCCTGGTGGACCGGGTGCGGTCGGCACGGGGGGCCGGATGCAGATCGGATTGCACGCGCTCGGCATCGGTGCCGGCGCGCGCCCGGAGGTGATCCGGGCCGTCGCCTCGGCGGCCGAGTCGGCCGGCTTCGCCAGACTGTGGTCTGGCGAGCACGTCGTGCTCGTCGACGGGCCGGCGTCACGCTATCCGTACTCGGCGGACGGCCGGATCGCGGTGCCCGCCGACGCAGACTGGCTCGATCCGCTGCTGTGCCTGACCTACGCGTCGGCCGCGACCACCACGATCGGGCTGGCGACCGGTGTCCTGCTGCTCGGCGAGCACAACCCGGTACTGACGGCCAAGCAGGCCGCGACGCTGGACGTGCTGTCGGGCGGGCGGCTGACGCTCGGCGTGGGCATCGGCTGGTCGGCCGAGGAGTTCGCCGCGCTCGGCATCCCGTTCGCGCACCGCGGGCGCCGCACGGCCGAGCACGTCGCGGCGATGCGGACGCTCTGGGCCGACGACCCAGCCTCGTTCCGTGGTGAATTCACCCGATTCGAAGCGGTGCGGGTCAATCCCAAGCCAGTGCGGGGTCGGCGCATCCCGGTGGTCGTGGGCGGCAACAGCGACGCGGCGCTGGGCCGGGTGGCGACGTTCGGGGACGGCTGGTACGGCTTCAATCTGGCCGCGTCCGCGGCCCTGGAGCGGGCCACGGCGCTGGCCGAGCTGTGCGAGCGGCAGGGCCGCAGCCTGGCGGAACTGACCGTCGCGGTCGCCCTCGCCGACGGCACCCCAGCGGCGGCGACTGACCTCGCCAGCGCGGGTGTGACCGAGATTGTGCTGGTGGGCACGCCACCCGCCGATCCGGCTGCCGCCGCCGCGTGGGTGGCCGAGCTGGCAGCCGGGTGGCTCGACGGCGTCGGGGAAGTGCGGTTACGGCACCGAGCCGCTCTCGGCAGCGGTCAGCCGGTAGTAGATCAGCGTCACGACCAGCGCGATGTACGGCGCGATCAGCGTACCCGTGATCACAGAGCTCAGCCCGTTGCGCAGCAGCAGCGGCAGCACGGCAAAGACAGCGCCGAGCACGATGTTCACGACGATCATGATCACGAACACCAGCACCAGTGTGCCGAAGACGTGCCAGCCGTGGCCCCGGACGAGCCGCTGGCTGCGGCCGAAGGACGCCAGCGGGCCGGACCGCTCGAGCACGATGACGGGGATGATCACGGCCCAGATGGTGATCAGGATGAGACCTGGCACGATGATCAGCACGAGCCCGATCGTGATCGCGATACCGGCCAGAATCGACGCAACGGCGACCGGCCACAAGTACGGTATGGCCGCGGACACCGTCTCGCTCACGGACAGGTCGGCGCGGCCATCCCGGACATCTTGCACCGCCTTGACGAGCGCAGCCTGCAGCACGAAGGCGGCGACCAGCTCAACAATCCCGCCGAGCAGCGAGCCGAACTCGCCGACGAGCGAGAGCACGGCGACGATGACCGCGGTGATGAGGTAGACGACGAAGGCGATCGCCAGCAGGTGCCACGCGTGCGCGCGGTACATCCGCCAGGCCTCGTCGAGGACACCCGACAGCGGGTTCATGACCGCGATGCTATCGTCGGCGGTCCGCCAGGCCGGCGGGGAGGCATTCTCCCGGTCAGCCGGAACACCGGCACCGGGCGCCGTGGTTGGTACTTGCTAGCCGACACGCAAGAGAGCCGGAGAGCCACGCGCATGTGTTCTGCCTGCGGGATACCCACGCACATCCTCGAGCTTGACGAGGTAGCTCCGGCCGGCACCGCGAACCCGCAGCCGCCCGGCGCGCCGGCCGCCGGTGCATCCTCGCCAGCCACCCCGGCGAAGTTCGCCGCGCTCCGCAACGCGGACTGCCGCCCCTACCTGTTCGGCGCCGGCCTCGCCATGATGGCCGACAACATCGAGCACGTCATCACGTACTGGGTGCTCTGGCAGAAGTTCCACTCCCCCGCCCTGGTCGGCTTCGAGGTGATCAGCCACTGGGTGCCGTTCCTGCTGTTCTCGGTGTACTTCGGCTCGCTCGCCGATCGCCGTGACTGCCGTCGGCTCATCCAGGCAGCGCAGGTGCTGTTCATGCTTGTGTCGGCGATGTGGGGGGTGCTGTTCCTCACGAACTCCCTGCGGGTCTGGGAAGCCTGCGTGCTGCTGGTTCTGCACGGCTGCGCCGGATCCCTGTGGGGCCCCGGCGAGCAGCTCATGCTGCACGACTTCGTCGGTCGCGAAGAGCTGCCAAGCGCCGTGCGCCTGAACGCCACGTTCCGCAGCCTCGGCATCCTGTTCGGGCCCGTCGTCGGCTCCGTGCTGCTGCTCGGTCTGGGTCCGGTCCACGGCATCTTCGTGAACATCGCGTTCTACCTGCCGCTGACGCTGTTCCTGTTCCGCACCAAGTTCACCGGGCACGTCCGGGACGGCGTGATCGCCCGGCACCGCGTCGGCGTGCTGGACTCGCTGCGCGTGCTCCGGGAGGTCCGGTCCAACCACACCCTGGTCAGCATGATCGTGCTGGCCGGTCTCGGGTCGTTCTTTGTGGGCTCGTCGCTGCAGACGTCCATGCCGATCTTCGCGGAGAGCCTCGGCGCCGGCAGCGCAGGCATCGCCTACGGAGTGCTCCTGTTTGCCAACGGTGCCGGCGGGGTGATCGGCGGCGTGCTGCTCGAGGCGACGGGCCGGATCAAGCCGAACGTGACGGCCGCCGTCGTCAGCACCGCGGTGTACGGCGTGACCACCCTGTTCTTCGCGCTCACCACGAGCTACCCGGTGGCCGTGGTATTGCTGCTGGCCGGCGGGATCGCCTACCTGGCCTCGATGTCGATCACCCAGACCGTCGTCCAGCTGCTTGCCCCGCCGGAGGAGCGGGGCCGGGTCGTCGGCTTGTACGGCGTGTCCGCGAACGGCCTGCGGGCCGGCAGCGGGTTCACGGTCGGCCTGCTGGGGGCGGCCGTCGGCATCCACTTCTCGCTCGGCGTCAGCGCGGCGGCGCTCTGCGTCGGCACGGCGGTGGCCGCGCTGTACGCGCTGCGGGGCCGCTCGCGCGTCTCCCCGGAGCCGGGCGCGGAGTCTGCGACGGCCAGCACCGAGACGGAACGGGCTGCGTAGCGGCTGGCACTAGCCAGCACCGGGGCCGTCGTATCAGGCTAGACACCGCCCAGTCACGTCGCATCAGGCTGCCGACCGAGCGGAGATCTGACCATGTACAGCCCCACGGACCCGCGCGCGGCGCTCGCCTCCGCTCCGCCCGCTGCCGGCACGACACCGGCGGTCAGTTACCCGGCGGACTACGTGACGTTCCGCGACGCGGCGCCTGCGGCCACCGATGCCGAGGGCAGCCGGCACTGGTACGCGCGCGGCCAGAACTTCGTCGTGGCGTACTCCGACTGCGCTGGCGCCATGCGGCTGCGCCGGGTGAGCCAGCCGGACGAGTGGCTGCTGCTGCTGCCCGGCGCGCAGACCAGCGCCCGCATCACGGCGGGCGGCCAGGTCGCGAGCACCGAAGGGTACTGCCTGGCGGTGATCCCGCCGGGCGCCAGCGAGATCGAGGTGACGGGCCGTGGCCAGGTCGTGCGGATCTTCAGCAGCAACGCGGCCGACCTGTGCGCGCTGGCGATCAACGCCGGCTCCTACGACCACGAGCACCGCACCGTGGCGCCGCTGCGGCCCTGGCCGGCCGCGGCCGACGGGCCGCGAATCCGCGTCTACAGCCTCGACGTGCGGAGGGCCGACGGCCGGCTGGGCCGGATCTGGCGCTGCTCGACGCTGATGGTCAACATGTCATTTCCCATCGAGGGGCCGCGAGACCAGACGAAGCTGTCGCCGCACTCGCACGCCGACTTCGAGCAGGGCTCGCTGGTGGTGGCGGGCGAGTACGTCCATCACATCCGCTGGCCCTGGACGCCGGACCGGCGCACGTGGCGCGAAGACGAGCATGAAGTGTGCGGCAGCCCGTCCCTGGCGGTGATTCCGCCGCCCGCGATTCACACGTCGCAGGCGATCGGGCCGGGGACCAACCACCTGATCGACATCTTCGCGCCGCCGCGGCGCGACTTCTCCGACCGGCCTGGCTGGGTGCTCAACGCGGCCGACTACCCGGCGCCCCCGGCCGCCGGGTGACACGGCGGAAACTTTGCGTTCCGTGGAGTGTTGGCGTCCGCATAGGACGCCAACACTCCACGGAAACCGCCCGCCTAGGGCACCCGGGCTAGATTGAGCGCTCATGACGACCGGCGCGCTGCTCGTGGCGGGTACCACGTCGGACGCCGGCAAGTCGGTGCTGACCGCCGGGATCTGCCGCTGGCTCGCCCGCCAGGGCGTGCGGGTCGCGCCGTTCAAGGCGCAGAACATGTCGAACAACTCGATGGTCGCCCCCGACGGCGCCGAGATCGGGCGGGCGCAGGCCATGCAGGCGGCGGCCGCGGGCGTGCCAGCCGAGGCCGCCATGAATCCCGTGCTGCTCAAGCCGGGCAGCGATCTGACCAGCCAGCTCGTGGTGCTCGGCCAGGCGGTCGGAACGGCAGCGGCCACCGACTACTGGACCGACGACGCGCGGCGATCCTGGCTGCTGGCCACGGTGCTGGGCGCCTACGACGACCTGCGCTCTCGGTTCGACGTGGTGGTGTGCGAGGGCGCCGGGTCGCCCACGGAGATCAACCTGCGTCGGCACGACATCGTCAACCTGGGCCTGGCCCGCGCGAGGGGCCTGCCGGTGATCGTCGTCGGTGACATCGACAGGGGCGGTGTGTTCGCCGCCCTCTACGGCACCCTGGCCCTGCTCGATGGCGACGACCAGGCACACGTCAGCGGCTTCGTGATCAACAAATTCCGCGGCAGCCGGGACCTGCTGGCGCCGGGCCTGCACCAGCTGACCGACCTGACCGCGCGCCCGGTCCTCGGCGTGCTCCCCTACCTGGCCCGGACCTGGCTCGACGCCGAGGACGCGGTGGCCACCGACGGTGGCTACGGCGAGCCGGGTCAGCTCGTCGCCGGGCAGCCGCTGCGGGTCGCGGTGATCCGGCTGCCGCACGTCTCGAACTTCACCGACGTCGACGCCCTCGCCCTCGAGCCTGGTGTGACCGTCCGGTTCACCGCCAGCCAGGCGGACGTAGCCACCGCCGATCTCGTCGTCGTGCCCGGCACGAAGACGACGGTCAGCGACCTTGGCTGGCTGCGTGAGCACGGTCTGGACGCGGCCCTGGCGGAGCGCGCCACCGCCGGCCGCCCGATCCTCGCGATCTGCGGCGGCTACCAGATGCTCGGCACGGCGATCCACGATGGTGTCGAGAGCCCGGCGGACGTCGTAGCCGGTCTGGGCTTGCTGCCGGTGGTGACGCGGTTCGCGGCGGCCAAGACGCTAGCCCGCCCGGTCGGCTACGCGGGCGAGCATCCGGTCACCGGCTACGAGATTCACCAGGGTCTCGTCGACGTCCGCGGTGGCGAGGTGTGGCTGACCAGCGAGTCGCACGGCCGCGGCGCCGCGCTCGACGGCTGCGCCGTGGGCGCCGTCCGCGGCACGCTGTGGCACGGGATCCTCGAGAACGACGCGTTCCGCCGCGCGTACCTGCGCGATGTTGCCGGGCTCGCGGGCGCGACGTTCAGCCCGGCACCCGGCACCTGCTTCGAGGCCGCCCGGCAGGCCCAGTTCGACGCCCTCGCTGACGTCGTCGGCAGCTACCTGGACACCGCTGCCCTGCTGGAGCTCGTCGAGCACGGCCCGACGCCAGGCCTGCCGACGCTGACTGCGGGTCGACTCGACCCGCCGGAGCGGGCTTAGCCTGGCAGGACGGGGAAGGACGGGCCGGCCGTCTGGTGACCGTCTCAACTCCGAAGCGGGCCCCCTGACGGCCGGTACAGGGGTTAGTCTGCTCACCGCGGGACCGGGCCCGCCACGGCGCGGCGTCGGTCCCGGCGGCTAGGCTGGCACGCACCCGGAGGTGAGGATGGCTGACCGACTCGCCCGGTTGCGGCTGGTGCTCGGTCCGCTGGCCGTGCTCATCGCTGCCGCCGTCGCCGTGCCCCCGGTCGCCACCGACGCGCGGCACAACGCCGCGGTCCAGGGGCTGCAGTTCGTGGTGTTTGCCGCCGTCGTGCCCGCACTGCTCGTCCTCGGCTGGCCGGCCTGGCTCACCAGCGCCGGCCCGGCCCGGCCGGCCCGGCCACGGCACGCGGACCGGGTCAGCATCCGGGCCGCCATCAGCGTGCTGCCGTGCCTGGCGCTCGTGATTGTCTGGCGGCTGCCCGTCGTGCTGACCGCGCTGGCGCGCGACCCCGCACTGACCGCGCTGGAACTCGGCACGCTCGTCGCGGCCGGCGCCGCGCTGTGGCGGGAACTCGCCAGGCCCCCGGCGGCGCGGGAGCCGCTGCCCCGGCCGATGCGGGCAGCGATGGCCGCGGTGGCGATGTGGACGATCTGGGTGATCGCGTACGTGACCGGCATGTCTGCCGGTGGCGCGACGCCAACCGCCCCGGCCGCGGTGAGCTCGGTAGCTGACCGGCAGCTCGCCGTAGCGGTGCTGTGGGCGGTCTCGGCGCTCTGCTACGTGCCAGTCGTGTTCGTCATGGCGATGACCTGGTTCAACGACCGGGAGAGTCCGGACGGCGAGGCCCGCCGGGTGATCTCTGCCGCAGCGCTCCCGGATGTCGGCAGCGAGCCGCACACGCCGAGGGGCTGGCGCTCGCGCGGAAACTGGGGCAGCTGACCCACCGTCGGCTACGGCTCGCCCGCGGACCCGGCCGCCAGCAGCACGGCGGTCGCCATCTCGCGCAGCTCCACCCGGCGGATCTTGCCGGTCGCCGTCGTGGGATAGCCGGCGACGAACACCACCCGCCGCGGTCGCTTGAACGACGGCAATCCGGCCCGGCTGAACGCGATCAGCTCGTCCTCGGTCGCGGCGTGTCCAGGCCGGAGGACGACGTACGCGACCGGCTTCTCGAGCCCGTCGGCGTCGTGCCCGGCAACCACGACGGCCTGTGCCACCGCGTCGTGTGCGAGCAGTCGCTGCTCGACCTCGGCGGGCGAGACCCACATGCCGCTCGCCTTGAGCATGTCCCCTGTCCGGCCGAGACAGGCGTAGCAGCCGTCCGCGTCCTGTACGTAGGTGTCACCGGTGCGCAGCCATTCGCCTTGGAAGACCTGCCGGGATGCCGCGTACCGCGACCAGTAGCCGGTCGCCGCGGACTCGCCGCGGACCAGCAGCGTGCCGGGAGTGCCGACGGGCACGTCGCTTCCGTCCTCGGCCACGATACGAAGCTCATAGCCGGGAACGGGCACGCCGGTGGTGCCCGGCCGGATCCGGCCGGGCGCGTTGGACAGGAAGATGTGCAGCATCTCGGTCATGCCCAGGCCGTCGAGAATGTCGATGCCGAAGTGAGCGGTCCACCGCCGCTGCAACGCGGCCGGCAGCGCTTCGCCGGCCGACGCGGCCAGCCGCACGCCCTGCAGACTGTCCGCCGGCAGGCCGGCGCCCAGCATGTTGGCGAAGAACGTCGGCCCGGCGAAGAACAGCGTCGCGCCGAATTTCTGTGCCAGGGCGGCGATCGGCTGCGGCCGCGCCGGGGCCGGCTCCAGCACGGCGGACGCACCCGCCGACAGCGGGAACAGGATCGAGTTGCCGAGGCCGTAGGCGAAGAACGCCTTGGCCGCGGACAGGCACCGGTCGTCGGGCCGGATGCCGAGTACCTGCGTGCCGTAGGTCTCGCACACCACCGGGACCGAGCCGTGCCGGTGCATCGCCCCCTTCGGCAGCCCGGTCGTGCCGGAGGTGTAGAGCCAGAACGCCGGCGAGTCGGGCGTCGTGTCATACACGGTCTCGTCCCCGGCCGCGGCGGCCAGCTCGGTGAGCAGGTGCACCGGCACCGGGGCAGCGACGGGCGGCACCGGCGCAGCCGCGGGCGGCACCGGCGCAGCCGCGGGCGGCACCGCGGGC
>JASHQA010000017.1 GCA_030037785.1 Streptosporangiaceae bacterium | reverse complement strand
CGGCCGGGGCCGACGTCGGCCTGCCCGCCGGACCGGGGACCGGCGGGCGGGCAGAGCCTGGCACGCACGGCACCGCAGCCGCCGCTGATGGTGGCCCGCAGGCCGCCGAGGGGGCTGGCACCGCGTCCGCACCGTCGGCGGCGCCTGTCGATGCGGCCAGGTTCGACGGCGTCCCTGCCCAGCGACCTGGCAACGGGACCGGGCGGCCAGCCGAGGCCGGCCCGCGCCGCAAGTCGGTCGTGTTCGAGGAAGACGACGAGCTCGACGTGCCAGACTTCTTGAAGTGAGCCTGGTCACGCCTGCGGCGGACCTCGGCGATGGCGTGCTGGGCGGCTTCTCCGGCCGCGCTGGCGGGTCGAGCCGGCCGCCGTACGATTCGCTGAACCTGGGCCTCGGCGTGGGCGACGACAGCGCTGCGGTGCTGGCCAATCGCGGCGCGCTCGCAGCCGCGTGCGGCCTGGCGGCGGCCGATCTGACGTGGATGCGGCAGGTCCACGGCCGTGACGTCTGGTACGCCGCGTCCGGTCTCGCGGCGCCGCCGGGACCGGTGGACGCCATGTACACCGACCGGCCGGGCCAGGCGCTCTGCGTCCTCGTCGCCGACTGCGCTCCGGTGCTGCTAGCCGACCAGCGCGCGCGGATCGTCGGAGCCGCGCACGCCGGTCGGGAGGGGCTGGTGGCTGGCGTGGTGCCGGCGCTCGTGTCCGCCATGATCGCGGCGGGTGCCAGCCCGGCCCGGATGCGAGCGGTCATCGGCCCGGCGATCTGCGGCCGCTGCTACGAGGTCCCGGCGGAGCTGCAGGCCAGGGTCGGCGCCCTTGTTCCGGCGGCCACGTGCTCGACCGCGGCGGGCAGCTGCGGGCTCGACATCGCGGCCGGGCTGCAAGCCCAGCTCGCGGCGGCGGGCGTGGCCTCGATCGACACGGATGACCGGTGCACGAGGGAGTCACCCAGCCTGTACTCCTACCGGCGTGACGGCCGGACCGGCCGGTTCGCCGGGCTGGTCTGGCTGGCGGCATGACCGACCGGCTGGCCGAGCTCGGCGCGAACCTCACCGCCGTTCGGGCACAGATCTCGGCGGCCTGTGCGGTCGCCGGCCGCGACCCGGCCGAGGTCACTCTCATCGCGGTCACCAAGACGTTCCCGGTCTCGGACATCCTGCTGCTCGGTCAGCTCGGGATCGCCGACATCGGCGAGAACCGGGACGCTGAGGCCGCGCCTAAGGCGGCCGCCTGCGCGGCGGCCGGAGTCCTGCTGCGCTGGCACTTCGTTGGGCAACTGCAGGTCAACAAAGCCGGGCGGGTGGCCAGCTATGCAGACGTGGTGCACTCGGTTGACCGGATCCGGCTGGCCGCGGCGCTCGGCCGCCGGGCCAGTGCCGCCGGGCGCGCGATCGACTGCCTGGTGCAGGTGAGCCTGGACGATCCGGGCCAGGCGGCGGGCCGGGGTGGGGCCGATGCCGGCGAAGTACCGGTGATTGCGGCCGCGATCGCGGCCCAGCCGAGCCTGCGGCTCGCGGGCGTCATGGGGATCGCCCCGCTTGGTCAGCCCGCCGGCCCGGCCTATGCCCGGCTCCGGGAACTGGCAGAGCTGGTGCGGGCCGCTCATCCGGACGCGCGGGTGATATCGGCGGGCATGAGCGCTGACATGGGTGCGGCGATCGCCGAAGGCGCGACACACGTGCGCATCGGTACGGCGTTGCTCGGCGGCCGGCGGCCCTTCGTCAGGTAATGTCCGACGCATGGCACCCAGCCTGACCTGGGCAGCCCTGGCGTGCTTGACGGAGGACAGATGGCCGGCGCGATGCGCAAGATGGCGGTGTATCTCGGTCTGGTAGAAGATGATCGCCAGTTCGAGGACCAGTATCAGGACGACTACGGCGACGAGTACGACGACTACGGCGCCGAACTGGTGGCCGAGGACGACCGGCACGACCTGCACGCGCCAGAGACGCGGCCTGGCGACCGGCGGCCCAGCGGCCAGCTTCAGACCACCGACCTCGCACGGATCACGACCTTGCATCCGCGCACGTACAATGAGGCCCGTACAATTGGAGAGCACTTCCGCGACGGCACGCCCGTCATCATGAACCTCACGGAGATGGTCGACAGCGACGCCAAGCGGCTTGTCGACTTCTCGGCCGGCCTGATTTTCGGGCTGCGCGGGAGCATTGAGCGAGTGACGAACAAGGTGTTCTTGTTGTCCCCGTCCAATGTTGAGGTGGCCGCCGAGGACAAGGCCCGGATCGCGGAACGTGGCTTCTTCAACCAGAGCTGACCGGCTACCGACCGGCTGGCGGTCACGACGGGCAGGGAGCGTTAGGCAGGCACGTGAACATTTTCAAAGACGTCGCCTTTTATGTGCTCTCGGTCTACCTCGTACTGCTCATCGGCCGGATGATCTTCAGCTGGATCCAGGTCTACGCCAGAACGTGGAGTCCGCACGGCATCCTTCTTGTGATAGCTGAGGGTGTTTACTCCGCAACCGATCCGCCACTGAGATTGCTAAGGCGCTACATTCCCTCGGTCCGTCTCGGTAGTGTGGCCCTGGACCTCAGCTTCATCTTGCTGTTCCTGGTGGTCTATGTGCTCTGGCAAGTCTCGCACTGACGGTAGGGTCATCAGGTAGCAGGTAGCGTCCATAGGGGACAACAGGGGATAAAAGTTCCAGGGAGAAGAAGAGATGCCACTGACGCCCGCGGACGTGCGGAACAAGCAGTTCAGCACTACCAGGCTCAGGCCGGGCTACGACGAAGAGGAAGTCGATGCCTTCCTCGATGAAGTAGAAGCTGCGCTCGACGAGCTCATGCAGGAGAACGAGGAGCTCCGGGCCAAGCTGGCGGAGGCGATGCGAGGTCGCCCGCCAGTCTCGCTGACCCCGCAGCCCGAGGTCCCCGAGATCAGGCCTGAGCCAGTCCGGCACGAGCCTGAGCGCCAGCCCGAGCCTGTGATGATCTCGAGGCCGCGACCGGCCGAGGACAACATGGACACGGCTGCGCGGGTGCTCGCCCTCGCCCAGCAGACGGCCGACCAGGCGATCGCGGATGCGCGCCGCGAGGCCGACGAGACGCTGGGCCGTGCTCGCCGCGAGGCGGACGACATCCTCACCAAGGCGCGCCGCCAGGCCGAGCAGGTCACCAGTGACGCTCGCGCCAGGGCCGAGAGCCTCGAGCGGGATGCGCAGGAGCGCCACCGCCAGGCGATGGGCTCGCTGGTCCAGTCCCGCGAGGAGCTGGAGCGTCGCGTCGACGATCTGCGTGCGTTCGAGCGCGAGTACCGGAGCAGGCTGAAGGCGTACCTGGAAGGCCAGCTGCGCGACCTGGAGGCAGGCGCCGCGGACAGCGGCGTGTTCCCGGCCGTCGGGTCCGGCCCGGCCCCGCAGCAGTCACCGGTGGGTGTCGGCATGGGCCGCCTGGACATGCGCAACGGCAGCCCGGCGGGGGGTTACCAGCCGATGCCGGAGGCTGTGGCGCACAACGGCGGCTTCCACCCGTCGGACGCTGGCCAGCACGACCGTCGCTAACCAGGTCTGCCGACGCGGGGATGCGCCCAAATCGCTGTGAGTGATGCAAACGAGGTCCGCGCAGTGGCGAGCGGAGCCCGCGGCGGCGCGGTGACCGGAGAGCCCCGATGATCCGGTTCGGCGTGATCGTGACCGTCGTGGCTGCGGCTGTCGGCCTGCTGGTCGTCGGAGCGATCGCTGGTGAGCTGACGCTGGTCTATGTGTCGATCGCGCTGGCTGCGCTGGCCCTGCTGCTGCTGATAGTCGGCGTGGCGGTCTGGCGCGACGACGTGTTCGCGAGTTCCGCCCGGCAGGAGGAGCGAGAGCTCGCGCCCGTCGGCGTCGGCCGCGCCGCGGACGTCGGCGACGCGGCCGACGGC
>JASHQA010000191.1 GCA_030037785.1 Streptosporangiaceae bacterium | reverse complement strand
CTGCTGATCTTCCTGGTCCTCGTCGTCGCGATGTATTTCCGGGCCGGCAAGATCCCTGGTCGCGGCGACGTGCTGGAACGCCGGCTGCCCGCCGCACCGCCCCCCAAGCGCCCGCTCCGCAGCGCGCTCATCTGCGCGGTGATCGGGGCGCTGGCGATCCTGCTGCTGCCCGGCGGCTTCCGTAACACCTTCGACGTGTCGCTGGTCATGGTCGTCTTCCTGCTGTCCGTCGTGATCATCACCGGCTACCTGGGGCAGGTCTCCATCGTGCAGTTCGCGCTCGGCGGCGCGGCCGGGTTTGCCGTGTCCCACTTCGCGACGAACTTCGGCATCGGCTTTCCGTGGGCACCGATACTGGGCGTGATCATCGCGGTGCTGCTGGGGCTCTTCTGCGGGATTCCCGCGCTGCGGGTGCGCGGTGTGGGCCTGGCGGTTGTGACGCTGGCCGCCGCGGTGGCGATCGAGAACTTCGGCTTCGGCAACACCACCTGGGGGGGCGGGCTCAAGGGTTCGCCGGTGCCGGCCCCGTCGCTGTTCGGCTGGCAGTGGGGGCCCAACGCCTCCCTGAACGGGCTCTTCGGTGCCGAGCCGAGCCCGCTGTTCGGCTGGTTCGTGCTCATCGTCGTGGTCATCGTCGGGCTGCTGGTGTCCAACCTGCGGCGCAGCGCGCTCGGCCAGGACATGCTCGCGGTCCGCGCGAACGAACGGGCCGCGGCGGCGGCCGGCATCAACGTCCGGCAGACCAAGCTGCTCGGCTTCGCGATCTCGGCCGGCGTAGCCGGGATCGGCGGCGTGCTGCTGGCCTACGCCTACAGCTCGATCACGCCGACGAGCTACGACACGGCGACCTCGCTCGCGCTGATCGCGTTCGCGTACATCTGCGGGATCTCGACGGTGGCAGGAGCCGTCTGGGGCGGGATGATCTTCATCGGCAGCATCTCCGCCTACGCCTTGCTGGACTGGTTCGGGCTCCAGGGCGAGTGGTTCACGCTGGTCGGCGGTGCGCTGCTCATCCTCACGCTGGTGCAGCGGCCGGAAGGCATCGCGACCGCCACGTTCTATGGTGATAAGCCTGCCATCCCGCTGCCGCCCTTCCTCCGGCGACGTCCCGGCCCGCAAGTGAGCCCGGCGCTGGTGGAAGGCATGGACGAGGCAAAGGTGGCGTCATGACCGCGGTCCTGGAAGCCAGCAAGATCAGCGTGAGCTTCGGCTCGGTCCAGGCGCTGGTGGACGTCGATCTCGAAGTGCCGCCGGGCAAGCTCGTCGGCCTCATCGGCCCGAACGGCGCCGGCAAGACGACGTTCATCGACGCGGTCACTGGCTTCGTGCCGGCCACCGGCACGGTGGTGCTGGACGGTCGGGACATCTCCGCGGAGCCACCGCACGTGCGGACTCACCTCGGGCTGGCCAGGACGTGGCAGACCCTTGAGCTGTTCGACGACCTGAGCGTGCAGGAAAACTGCGTGGTGGCGTCCCGGCGGCCGAGCACGCGAGGCACGCTGGCGCAGATCGTGCTCGGCCGTCGCCAGCCGACCCGGTCCGCGGTGACCGACGCGATCAGGATCCTCGAGCTCGAGGACCTCGCCGGGCGGATGCCGAGCGAGCTTCCGCAGGGCAAGCGGAAGCTGGTCGGTGTCGCCCGCGCGCTGGCTGGCCGGTCGAAGCTGATCCTGCTCGACGAGCCAGCCTCTGGCCTGGACACCAACGAGAGCCTCGACCTCGGCCGCCGCCTGCGACGGGTCGTGGACGAAGGCGTGGCGATGCTGCTCGTCGACCACGACATGGCCCTGGTGCTCAACGTCTGCGACTACGTCTACGTGATCGACTTCGGCCGCGTGCTGGCCCACGGCGTGCCCGCCGAGGTGCGCACCAACGAGAGGGTGCTGGCCGCCTACCTGGGTGGCGTCGCGACGGTGACGGAAGCGGCCGGGCCGGAGGCGGATGGCAGCGAGCCCGCACCGGCCGGCCAGAGCGGGAAGGCGGTCCGGTGAGCGACACGGTCCTGAGCGTCGAGAACGTGTCCGCGGGCTACGCAGGCGCCGAGGTCATCAGGAAGATCAGCATCACGGTGGGTAGCGGCGAGGTGGTAGCGCTGTTCGGGCCGAACGGCGCGGGGAAGACCACCACGCTGCGGGTCGTCTCCGGCATCATCCGCCCGAGCCGCGGCACCGTCTGCTTCAGCGGCGCCGATCTCGCCAAGCAGTCGCCGACCCTGCGTGCCCGGGCAGGGATCGCGCACGTGCCGGAGGGCCGCGGGATCTTTTTCGGCCTCACCGTGGCCGAGCATTTTCGGCTGGGCTACCGCGGCGAGCACATCGACCCGGCTGTGGTGTACGAGTACTTCCCGGCGCTCGAGCCGCTGAAGGACCGCCGCGCCGGGCTGCTGTCCGGCGGCGAGCAGCAGATGCTCGCGGTCGGGCGTGCCCTCGGGCGGCGCCCGAAGCTGTTGCTGCTGGACGAGCTCAGTCTCGGACTGGCGCCGCTGCTCGTCGAGCGGCTACTGCCGGTGGTACGCGCGTACGCCCAGCACAGTGGCTGCGCCGTTCTCCTGGTCGAGCAGCACGTCCAGCTGGCGACGGAGATCGCCGACCGCTGCTACGTGCTGTCGCACGGCGACATCGTCCTGCACGAGACTGGCGAGCGGCTGATGCGAGACCCGTCGCTGCTGGTCGCGAGCTATGTCGGGCAGCAGGCGCCGGATCCCGGCCGGGCCGTCGCCGGGAGCGGCGCGTGACCATCCGCGGCAAGGCGCACATCGCCGGTGCGTACGAGCACCCTGACCGGAAGATCCCGGACTCCTCGATCGCTCAGGTGCACGCCGAAGTGGCCCTCGGCGCGCTGGCCGATGCGGGGCTTTCGCTCCGGGACGTCGACGCGTACTTCTGCGCGGGCGACGCGCCCGGCTTCGGGCCCGTCTCCATGGCGGACTACCTGGGCCTGGCCAGACTCCGGTACACCGACTCGACCGAGACCGGCGGGTCGTCGTACGTGGCCCATGTCGGCCACGCGGCCGCGGCCATCGCCACGGGGAAGTGCCGGGTCGCGCTCATCACGCTGGCCGGCCTGCCCCGGTCCCAGCCAGTGCCCCGGCCGTCAGCGTCGGCGCTCGCGCCCGAGGCGGGGTTCGAGCAGCCGTTCGGGCCCACGACGGTGTCGATGTACGCGCTCGCGGCCCGGCGGCACATGCACGAGTACGGCACCACGAGCGCCCAGCTCGCCGCGATCAAGGTCGCCGCGTCGCAGCACGCCCAGCACAATCCGCGCGCGATGCTGCGCAAGCCGGTGACCGTCGACGAGGTGCTGGACTCGCCCATGATCAGCGACCCGCTGCACCGGCTGGACTGCTGCGTGATCAGCGACGGCGGCGGCGCCCTCGTCGTCGTCGCCCCCGAGGTCGCGGCCGACCTGCCCCGGCAGACCGTCAAGGTGCTCGGTCACGGCGAGTCGCCCAAGCTGACCGCGGGCGGCCGCATCGACCTGACCTACACCGGCGCGGTGTGGTCGGGACCGCGGGCGTTCACCGAAGCCGGGGTCACGCCGGCGGACGTCGACTACGCCTCGATCTACGACTCGTTCACGATCACCGTGCTGCAGGCAATCGAGGACCTCGGGTTCTGCGAGAAGGGCAAGGGCGGCGCGTTCGTGGCTGACGGCGCCCTGCTGGCGCCGCACGGTCGGCTGCCGTTCAACACCGACGGCGGCGGGCTGTGCAACAACCACCCGGTGAACCGGGGCGGCATGACGAAGGTCATCGAGGCGGTGCGCCAGCTCAGGGGTGAGGCCAGCGCGCCCGTGCAGGTGCCTGACTGCGAGATCGCGCTGGTCAATGGCAACGGCGGGTCGCTCGGCACCCGGTCGGCCGCGGCGACGCTCATCCTGGGACGGGAGGACGCATGACAACGCCCGGTGCCGCCTTGCCCGCGCCGGCCCCCGCGGTGAACCCGGAGACGACGCAGTTCTGGGCGGCGACCGCAGCCGGCCGGCTGCTGGTGAAGCGCTGCCAGGACTGCGAGCACCTGATCTGGTATCCGCGGGTCATCTGCCCGGAGTGCTCGAGCCTGCGCACCGAGTGGCTGCAGGTGTCGGGTCGCGGGTCCATCTACAGCTACACCGTCAACCACCGTGGTGAGGGCGCCTACCAGGGCTCGCCGCCGTTCGTGCTGGCCTACGTCGAGCTCGACGAGGGTCCGCGAGTGATGACCAACATCGTCGAGACCGACGACGCGGACCTCGCCGTCGGCCTGCCGGTCGAGGTCGTCTTCCACGACACCGGCGCCGGCCCGGCGCTGCCCAGGTTCCGTCCGCGACGCAGCTAGCGCTACCACCGACGACCCCGTTCCGGATATCTGCGCAGGAGAAGAGAAGACGACATGACAACCACGAAGACAAGCGGCGCAGAGTACCTGGCCCGTACCCTCGAGGCCTACGGGGTCACTGCGGTGTTCTTCGTCCCCACCATCCTCAGCAAGACGCTGTACGAGATGGAGATGCACACCGCCATCAGCCGGATCCTGACCCACGGTGAGAAGGCCGCGGTGTACATGGCCGACGGCTACGCGCGCGCGTCGAGCCGGCCCGGCGTGTGCATGGCGCAGACCGTCGGCGCCGCCAACCTGGCGGCCGGCCTGCGCGACCCGTTCCTCGGCTGCTCCCCGGTGGTCGCGCTGACCGGCGGCCCCTACAACTGGAGCCGCGGCCGGAACTACTACCAGGAGATCGAGGATTTCCCGCTGTTCAAGCCCGTGACCAAGTTCAGCGCGCAGGTGACCGACGCCGGGCGACTGCCGGACCTGCTGGCGTCGGCCTTCTCGGTGTCGGTCGCGGGCCAGCCGGGACCGACGCACCTGGAGGTCTTCGGCCACTCCGGCGAGGACGTGGAGGATGGCGAGGTCGCCGCGGCAGTGCCCGCGGCTCGCCTGGTCGCGGTGCCCGCCTACCGGACGCGTGCGCCCGCCGCTGCGATCGCGGCCGCCGCGGGGCTGCTCGC
>JASHQA010000190.1 GCA_030037785.1 Streptosporangiaceae bacterium | reverse complement strand
TGGGCCACGGGATGTTCGTCCCGATCGATGACGAGAACTGCTGGCGGTACTTTGTCGGGCCGATCGCGCGGCAGAACCCGCGCAACCTGGGTGGCGCCAATCTCTTCGCGGTCGCGCCGTTCACGACGCCGCTGTCGTCGCACACCGACGAGACCGGCATCACCCCCCGCCGCTATGTCATGGCGAATGACTTCCTGATCGACCGGGACGTGCAGCGGAAGTCGACGTTCAGCGGCGTGGCGGACTTCGTGAGCCAGGATCTGATGGTGACCGAGTCGATGGGCCCGATCTACGACCGTACCCAGGAGAAGCTGGGCACCACCGACCTGGCGATCACACGGATGCGGCACATCCTGCTGCGGGCGGCCAGGAACCTGGCCGCGGGCCAGGAGCCGCCTGCGGTGGGCGGTGACCTGGACTATCGATCGATCCGCGGTGCGGAGAAGATCCTCGAGCCCGGTGAGGACTGGCGGCGCCTGGGCACCGACGACGACCCAATCGTCCGTGAGGCCCTCGACCTCGAGATGCTCACAGGCGCCACCGACTAGCCGGGCGCGTTCGTCAGGTCGCGATCCTCGCAGCTGCCAGGCGTGGCCGAGCACGTGCCGGATACACCGCCAGGGCATATCGGGCGGCCGCTAGGTTCCCGGGTTTTCCCCCGCGTCTGGACCGGGTAGAGGAACGGCAGGCGTGCGGGGGGACGTGGCTGCGGTGAGGGGACAGGCAGCTCCGCGCGTCTGGCCATGACCATCGCGGCACCGGCCGGGCTTGCCGGGGCGCCGCGCGAGCCTGCCACGGTGGAACCTTGACTGATTCGGTCCGGCTCGACCAGTCGCGTCCGGCGGTCGGTCCCGCCCCGAAGCCTCGTCGGCCGGTACGTCTGCTCGGCTGGCTGGCGGGCGTCGGCATCGGCGCAGCGCTGCTGATCATGATCGGCGCGTCGCTGGTCAGGCAGGACTGGATGAACCCGCCGATCCCGATGCCGCGGTTCGGGCCGCCGTGGCAGCTGACACACGTCCGGGTGTCCGCGGAGCTGGTGACGATCGCGCTCTGGGTGGCTGCCGCGCTGGCGTTCTGCGGCCTGGTGGCGGGCCTCGTCGCGGCCCGGTGGGGGGCTAGCGGCCCACTCCGGCTGATCTTCGTCGCGGCTGCGGTCACGGTCGCGGTGTTCGCGGTGCTGCCGCCGGTCGGATCGACCGATGCGCTGGACTATGCGGCATACGGCCGCATTCTTCTGCTTGGCCATAATCCGTACCTGGTAACGCCGATCTACCTGCGGCTTACCGAACCATTCTTCGGCCAGTCGATTCCGGCTCGCTGGCAGTACACGGTGAGCCTGTACGGCCCGGCGGCGACCTTCGAGCAGTACATTGCCGCCCGGCTGGGCGGGGACTCGATCGCGCGGGTCGTCTTCTGGCTCAAGCTCTGGAACGCGCTGGGCTTCGCGGCGGTCGCGGTCGTGCTGGACCGGGTGCTGCGCTCCCGGCCGGCCTCGCGGCTGCGGGCCCACCTGCTGTGGACCATCAACCCGCTGCTGCTGTGGGACCTGATCGCGGCCGGTCACGTGGATGTGCTGGCCGCAGCGGCGGGCGTCATCGGGCTGCTCATCGCGGGCCGCCAGCCCGCCGGCGGGGTCACCTGGCGACCGTCCGTGTGGCGCGCGCTCGCGGCGGGCACGCTGATCGGCCTGGCCGCCGACATCAAGATCGACTATCTGCTGTTCGGCGTCGCCCTTGCCTGGGCGCTGCGCCGGTCGGTCCCCACCCTGGCTGCGGCTGCCCTCGGCGCGTTCGTCGTGCTGGTCCCGACCTACGCCTGGCTGGGGAAGCCGGCGTTCCAGGCGCTCTTCAATCGCCGGGATAAAACGACTCAGGACAGCTTCTGGCGGTCGGCGGACCTGACCGACTCGAAGTACCTCATCGTCTTCGCCGTGCTGCTGTTCTGCGCGATGGCCGTGCTGCTGCTGTGGCGACTGCCTGCAGGTGATCCGGTGCGGCCCGCCATCCGCCCGGCGGTGGCGGTGAGCCTGGCTTTCCTGCTGGTCTGGCCCTACCAACTGCCCTGGTACGACGCGATGATCATTAGCGTCCTCGTGCTCTACCCGGCGACGTGGATCGACTGGCTGGTGCTGGCCCGGCTGGCCGCGGCCACGATCGCCAACATGCCGGGTGATCCGAACGGCGTGCTCAGCCCGCAGCTGTATCAGGCCGATGTCGAGCTGGTGCACGGCCTGGGCCCGGTTGTGCTGCTGGCCGTGTGGGGCGCAGTGATCGCGCTCGCGGCTGTCGGCCGGTGGGGGAGCGTGGGAACCTAGCTCTGTGACTCTGGAGATACGGCGACTGCAGCTCGCCACCTTGCAAGGCGTCGATGGCAACGAGTGGCCGGTCCATGGCTTCGTCGTCCGCTTCACCGGCGGAGCCGCGCTGGTGGACACCGGCGTGGGCGGCCCCGAGCAGTGGCTGACGAGCTGGCGGGTAGTGAACAGGTCGGTCGCGGCTGCCCTGGACGAGCTGGACATGACACCCGGCGACATCGGCCTGGTCATCAACACGCACCTGCACTTCGATCACTGCGGTCAGAACGCGGTCTTCAAGCACGCCCCGTTCTACGTACAGCGCTCCGAGCTCAGCCGGGCACGGACCGAGTCGCCGCAGCTGACCGGCTGGTTCGACTTCATGAACGCCCGGTTCGAGCTGCTCGACGGGGACGCGGACGTGCTGCCCGGCCTGCGGGTGATCGCCACGCCCGGCCACACGGTCGGTCATCAGAGCGTGGTCGTCGACGCCGGCGACGGCACGTGCGACGTGCTGATCGGGGACGCCGCCTATCAGCCGCGGCAGTACCTCGATCCGCTGAGCGACGAGCTGCCCGACGGCCAGGCGAGCGACGTCACGGCGTGGCGGCAGTCACTCGGCCGGATCAGGTCGGTCGAGCCAGACCGGGTGCATTTCTGCCACCACACTGACATCGTGCACTCGTGAGAGCCTGGCGGACCCTCCGGTCACAGCCGGGTGAAGGCGTCCGCGAGGATATCGAGCCCTTCGGTCAGCAGCGGCTGGCCGATCACGAGCGGCGGTAGCAGCCGCAGCACGTTGCCGTAAGTCCCGCAGGTCAGCACGATCATGCCGTTCCGGTGGCAGTGGCTGGCGACCCGGGCTGCGGCTGCCGGGTCCGGCTCCAGGCTGCCGGGCTGCACGAGCTCCACCGCGCACATCGCGCCGCGGCCGCGAACGTCGCCCACGACCGGGGTCGCCGCGGCGATCGCGCGCAGCCGGGGCAGCATGACGATCTCGATCGCGCGCGCGGCACCGGCCAGGTCTTCCTTCTCCATGGTCTCGATGGCACCAAGTGCCGCCGCGCAGGCGACCGGGTTGCCGCCATAGGTGCCACCCAGGCCGCCCGGATGAACCGCGTCCATCAGCTCTGCGCGCCCGGTTACGCCCGCCAGCGGCAGCCCGCCCGCGATGCCCTTGGCCGTAGTGATCAGGTCCGGTACCACGTTCTCGTGCTCGCAGGCGAACCAGTTGCCGGTACGGCAGAAGCCGGACTGGATCTCGTCGGCCACGAAGACGATGCCGTGGGTGCGGCAGTACTCGGCCAGGCCGGGCAGGAAGCCGTCTGGGGGCACGACGAAGCCGCCCTCGCCCTGGATGGGCTC
This sequence comes from Streptosporangiaceae bacterium, assembly GCA_030037785.1. Classification (GTDB taxonomy): domain Bacteria; phylum Actinomycetota; class Actinomycetes; order Streptosporangiales; family Streptosporangiaceae; genus JAJYUU01. Next base: position 11,622 of record JASHQA010000190.1, on the reverse strand, counting down.
GATCACCACGGCAGCGACGTTCTCCTCGCCGACCTGGGCGTGGATCAGGCTCGTCACGACGCCGAGCGCCTCGGCCGCGCACCTGGCCGGGCCGCCTGGCCAGCGGTAGGGATACGCCATGGGCACCCGGTACACCTCGCCGGCGAATGGCCCGAAACCCTCCTTATAGGGCATGTTCTTGGCTGTCATGGCCATCGTGAGATTGGTCCGGCCGTGATAGGCGTGGTCGAAGACGACGATGGCGTCCCGTCCGGTGGCGTGCCTGGCAATCTTGACGGCGTTCTCCACCGCCTCGGCACCGGAGTTGAACAGCGCCGACCGCTTATCGTGATCCCCGGGCGTCAGCCTGTTGAGCTGTTCGCACACCGCCACGTAGCCTTCATACGGCGCGACCATGAAGCAGGTGTGGGTGAACTGGGCGACCTGCTCGGCCACCCGGCTCACGACCAGATCGGCGCTGTTGCCCACCGACGTGACGGCGATGCCGGAGCCGAAGTCGATGAGTGAGTTGCCGTCCACGTCCACGGCTACCCCGCCGCCAGCCGCCGTGATGAACACCGGAAGGGTGTGGCTGAGGCCACGCGCGACGCTGCGCTGACGGCGCTCGAACAGCTCGCGGGACCGCGGGCCAGGGATCTCAGTCACGAGGTTTCGGCGCTGAGGCAGCGACGGGCCGCCAGCAGGGATGCCAGGATCTGCGCTCATGCCTGCGACAATAGCCCGGTGAACGGACCCCGGACATGGTCGGCCGCCAGGCGGCCGGTGATCGTCGGCCTCGGCATGACCGCGCTGGGCAAGGTGTACGACCGCACGCCGGCCGACTTCGCCGCGGATGCCGTCCGGCGAGCGGTGGCTGATGCGGGGCTCCAGCTCGCGGACGTCGACGGCCTGCTCACGTCGTCCGGAGTTACCGGTGGCATATCGGTCGACCTGCAGCGCGACCTCGGAGTCGCTGACCTGCGGTTGCTGTCGCACCTGCAGTCCTACGGAGCTACCGCGGCAACCATGGTCCAGGTCGCGGCGCTCGCGGTCGCCTCGGGCGCGGCGAGCGTCGTGGCGTGCGTGTTCGCGGACAGCCCGCTGCGGCCAGGAACCAGCGCGGGTGCCGCCTACGGCACCCGCGCTGGTTCCCCGGTCGGCTGGTGGGGCCTGCTCGGTGCCAGCGGCGTGGTGGGCACCAATCCGCTCTATGCGCTGGCCGCGCGGCGCCACATGGCGCGTTTCGGCACGACCACCGAGCAGTTCGGCCACATCGCGGTGGCGCAGCGCGGCTGGGCGGCGCTGAATCCGGACGCTCAGCAGCGGCAGCCGATCACGCTCGCCGACCACCAGTCGTCCCGGTGGATTGCCGAGCCGTTGCGGCTGCTGGACTGCTGCCTGGTCTCCAACGGCGGCATCGCGGTGATCGTGACGACGGCGGAGCGGGCCGGCGGCCTGCCCCAGCCACCGGTGCACGTGCTCGGCTGGGCGCAGTCACACCCTGGTCACTACTTGCGCAGGCACCCGGACTTCGGGCTGGTCACCGGCGCGGCAATGGCCGGCCCGGCGGCACTGGGCATGGCTGGCGTCGCGCTGACCGACGTGGACGTGGTGCAGCTGTACGACTGCTACACCTTCACGGTGCTGGTCACACTGGAGGACTACGGCTTCTGCGGCAAGGGCGAGGGCGGCCCGTTCGTGGCGAGCGGCGTGCTCGGCCCGGACGGCAAGCTACGGCTCAACACTGGTGGTGGCCAGCTGTCCGGGTACTACCTGTGGGGGATGACGCCGGTCGCCGAGGCGATCATCCAGGCTCGCGGCCAGGGCGGCGAGCGCCAGGCTGACCGGCACGACATCGTGCTGGTGTCGGGCAACGGCGGCGTGCTCGATCACCATGCCACCCTCGTGCTGGGTTCCGCGGCTGGTGCGTCGTGACCGTCGGACCCGTCGCCAGGGATGCGGCGACAGCGAGATTTTTCGACGGCACTGCCGCCGGTCAGTTCCTGCTCCGGCGGTGCCCGGCTGGCCACTTCAGCGAGCCACCGGCCGTCGCGTGCACGACCTGCGCCAGCGCCGAGCTCGGCTGGGCACCCGCGGCTGGCGGAGCCACGCTGGTGAGCTGGACTGTGGTGTGGGGCCGGTCGTCCAGCGATGCCGGGCCCGAGCGCACCGTCCTGGTCATCGGAGAGCTCGACGAGGGGCCATGGTGGTGGTCGCAGCTGGCCGGTGCGGACCCGGCCAGCCTCGCCGTGGGCCAGCGGCTGCGCATCGAGTTCCGGCGCGGGACCGACGACCACGAAGCTGTCCCGGTCTTCGCGCTGGCGTGACCAGAGCAGGTCTTCGATCCGGCCGCTGGGTTGGTTAGCATCGCGAATTAGCCCCTCGAACGTTCTGCGTCAGGAGTGCCATCGATGAAGGCTGCGCGCTGGGTCGGCCTGGGCCAGGTGGTCTGCGAGGAAGTGTCGCTGCCGTCGGTTGCGGATGGCGAGATCCTGATCCGGACCGCCTACGCGGCCATCTGTGGCTCCGATCTGCACACCGTGTTCCTTGGCACACCGCCACCGGACGGCTCGGCCGGCTATCTCGGGCACGAGAGCGTAGGCGAGGTGGTGGAGTCGCGGTGCGCCGAGTTTGAGCCTGGGGACCGCGTTCTGACCGTCCCCCAAGCCGCTGTCGGGCGCTGCCTGGCTGAGTACCAGGCGCTGCCGGGCTCGGCGTGCATCGCTCTGCCGTCCGAGCCGCCGCTCGAGCACCTGCTCATGGCTCAGCAGCTCGGCACTGTCGTCTACGCGCTGCGTGCTCACCCGCTCGACATCGCGGGCCAGGACGTCGCCGTGATCGGACAGGGCTCTGCGGGCGCGTTCTTCACGTTCCTACTCAAGCGGTCCGGGGCGGCGCGCGTGCTGGTCTCGGACAAGTCGCCGGCCCGCCTCGCCTACGCCCGGACCCTGGGCGCGGATCTTGCCGTGGACGCTCGGGCCGACGACTTCCGCGCGGCGGTGCTGGCAGCCACCGCCGGCCATGGCGCCGGTGTGGTCGTGGAGGCGGTCGGCAGCCGGGAGACGTTCCCGCTGAGCCTGGAGCTGGCCGCGAGCGGGGCGACCATCGTCTGGTTCGGCCTGCCCGAGGGCACCGGCGACTACCCGTTCTCGTTCCACGAATTCTTCCGTCGGCGGCTGACCGCCCACTGCGTGTTCGGCGCCCAGGGTGAGCCGGGGCTGGAGTCGTTCCGGTACGCCGTGCGGCTCATCGAGGACGCCGCGATTGACGTGGCCCCGCTGCTCAGCCACATGCTGCCGATCGAGGATGTCGGGGATGCCTTCCGCATCGCCCAGGAGCGGACAGACAACGCACTGAAGGTGTCGATCAAGTTCTGACTCAGCGGAGGATGGCCATGGAGATGACCGGCGGCGAGGCCGTTGCCTGCGCCCTCGAAACTCTCGGCGTACGCCATGTATTCGGCATCGTCAGTGTGCACAACCTGCCGATCTACGATGCCATCGCCCGGCGCGGGACCATCACGCCGATCTCGGTACGGCACGAGCAGGCGGCTGCGCACGCTGCCGACGGCTACGCGCGGGCCACCGGCGAGCTGGGCGTGGTCATCGCCAGCACCGGGCCGGGCACGACCAACACCATGACGGGGCTGTTCGAGGCGAGCTTTGCCTCCTCGCCAGTGCTGCTCGTGACCGGACAGATCGACAGCCGTTACCTGGGTAAGGCCAAGGGATTCCTGCACGAAGCCGAGCACCAGCGGACCATGCTCTCGTCGCTGTGTCGACGGGTGGACACGGTGCGCCGCACCGAGGACATCGGGCGCGCGATCGTCGCGGTCGCGGACAGCATCCGCGCGGGCCGTCCCCAGCCAGGGGCCGTGGAGATCCCGATCGACCAGCAGTACCGCCGGGCTGAGGTGGTGGTGCCCGGCCCGCAGGCCGACAGCAGCTACGTCCCGGACACCGACGCCGTGGCGAAGGTCGCCGCGGCGCTCTGCGCTGCCACCAGGCCGGTGTTGTGGGCCGGCGGTGGCGTGGTCAGCTCGGGCGCCGGGCCCGCGCTGGTGGCGCTTGCCGAGCGCCTGAGTGCCCCGGTCGTCACCACGGTCGAGGGCCGTGGCTCGATTGCCGAGGACCACCCGCTGTGCCTCGGGGCGCTGACCACCAGCCCACCGGTTGAGGACGTGGTGTCGAGCGCCGACGTCGTGCTGGCGGTGGGCACCCGGTTCCAGGGCAGCAGCACGCGCAACTGGAGCTTGTCCTTCGGTGGCACCCTGGCGCACCTAGACGTCGACCCAGCGGTCATCGGCCGTAGCTATCCGACGGCCCTGCCGGTCGTCGGTGACGCCCGCATCGGCCTGGAACTGCTGTTGAGCACTGTCGATCGGGTCAGCACTGATCCCGCGCACGCGGAGAAGGCACGGTCGGCGGCCTTGACGGCACGCGCGGACGCGCGCACCCAGCTCGGCGAGGATCACTGTCAGATCATGGACGCCATCCGGCGCCACGCGCCGCGCGAGTCGGTCATCGTCAGGGACGCGACGGTCCCGGCCTACCTGTGGGGTGACCGGCTGCTGCCCATCCTCCAGCCCCGGACGTCGATGCGCCCGGCGTCCGCGGCGATCGGCCCTGGCCTGCCGCTGGCGCTCGGCGCGGCGGTGGGCAGCGGGCGCCCGGCCGTGCTGATCGCCGGCGACGGCGGGTTCATGCTGCACGTCGGGGAGCTGGCGACGGCGGTGCAGCATGACGTGCCCGTGGTGATCTGCCTGTTCAACGACAGGGGCTACGGCGTGCTTCGCGGCATCCAGGCGCGTCAGTTCGAGGGCCGGACCACCGGAGTCGACCTCACGACCCCGGACTTCCCGGCGCTGGCGACGTCGATGGGTGTGCAGGCGAGCCGGGTGAGCGACCCGGCGGAGTTCGAATCGCGCTTCCGCGACGCCATCGCGTCGGGCCAGCCAGCGCTGCTCGACATCGACCTGCTAGCCCTCAGCCCGCTTCGCTTCCCGCGCCCGGCCGGACGTTCATAGCCCGAGCAGGGCGGCAGCGTTGGCACCGGCGACCTTTGCCTTGTCGGCCGGGCTCAGCGGGAGCGCGTCAAGCACCGCCCGCCCGAGCGCGTTGGGGGCGAACGGATGGTCGACGCTGAACAGCACTCGATCGACGCCGAACACCTGCAGCGTGCACAGCAGCGGTGGCAGGCTGAACATCCCGCTCGTCGTCACCCACACGTTGTGCAGCAGGTAATCCGACACCGCGCGCGGTAGGCCCGTCCGTTGCGGGGTCAGGACCGCGTCGACGCGAGCCATCATGAACGGCAGCATCTCCCCGCAGTGCCCGATGATCAGGCGCAGGCCCGGATGCCGGTCGAACACCCCGGTCACCACGAGCCGCAGTGTGTGCAGGCCGGCCTCGGCGTGCCAGCCCCACGCGCTGGACGCGAGCAACCCAGCCAGCCGCGGTGGCAGACCCTGGAGGAGGATGTCGCGCAGCGCGCCAGGCGGCGGCGAGGGATGCAGGTAGAGCGGAACGTCCAGTCGTTCGGCGCGGGCGAGCAGCGGTTCGTAGCCAGGGTCATCGAGGAAGGTCCCGTTCGTGCCGAGGGTGCTGTGCACGATCGCACCGACGAAGCCGAGCCCGGTTACGGCGCGCTCGAGTTCGTCTGCCGCCGCCGCCGGGTCTGCCGTCGGCAGGGTGGCGAATCCGGCGAGCCGGTCCGGATGAGCGCGGACCGCGGTCGCCAGCACGTCGTTGGCTTCCCGCGACCGCGCCAGCGCCTCACCGGTCGGCAGGTGCTGCGCGGCCGGGGCGTTGTGGGAGATGACCTGCACGTCAATCCCCGCTGAGTCCATCCCGGCCAGCCGGCCCTCGCCGAGGTCGCGGAGCTGGGCGTCCAGATCCCCGCCCAGCAGGGCCAGCACGCCGGTACCTGGCGGTGCGGCGAGGGCGGGGGTCCAGAAGTGCTCTTCCAGCGCGATCGTCCGCATCCCGCCCGCCTCCGCGCCTGTTCGCTGTGGCTAGTGCCTGCCAGCCCAGTCTGCCAGCGCCGCCGGTCCTGCCGGTCGAGATCACCCGGGGCGCGTCAGGGGGTCCAGACGGAGCGATCGTGGGCGAAGTAGACGACGCGGGGATCGAGGCGCTGGACGGCATCGAGCCAAGTCGGAGTGTCCGGCAACGGCTCGCCGTGACCGTCGCGACGGGCTCGCCAGGCGAGTTGGTCGGCGGCGTATTGCGTGGTGGTGTCGTGAGTCTGGCCCGCCAGCACCACGACGCCGTCGGCCCGGCGGACGACCAGCGACTGGTGACCGTCGGTGTGGCCGGGAGTAGGCATCAGGAACACGCCGCTGAGCACCTCGACCTCGCCGGTCACTGGCTCGAATCGGCTGGGCTCGACGAGCTCGGGGAGCGTGTAATTCTCGGTCCGCAGGGCGGCGGCTAGCTCGCCAGCTTGCACGAAGACGGGAATGCGACCCAGCAGCGGATTGCCGCCGCAATGGTCGAAGTGCAGGTGGCAATTCGCGGCGACGGTGACATCGGCAATCTTCGCCCCGACGGCCGCCAGTGCCTGGTGCAGTCCGACCCGACGGGGCCGGTAGTACGCGTCCACCTCGGGGTGGGAGCCCATGCCGGTGTCGAACAGCAGCAACCCCTCGGGGTGGGCCACGACGTAGCCCAGGCACGCATCGACTCTGGGCTGCCCGGTCCCGGTCTCCGCTGGCGGCCGCACGAAGTAACCGAAGTCGACGCGCCGCACCGCGATATCGGCCATGTGCCGATACTCCCAGATCGCTGCGGCGTTTCAGTCCTGGTTGCGAGCCGGATCGCGCACCTGCGGGGTAGGAATGTCGCTGTGGAAGTCCGGTTTGTGGGCAGCGGCGATGCGTTTGGTAGTGGTGGACGCTGGCAGACGTGCATCCAGCTGTCCGGCGATGGCCAGGTACTGCTGGTCGACTGCGGCGCCACCACGCTGGCGGCGCTCAAGGCCCAGGGCCTTGAGCCCGGCAGTGTCAGCGCGGTGGCGATCACGCACTTGCACGGCGACCACTTCGGCGGGCTGCCGTTCCTGATTCTGGATGCACAGTTCTCCGGCCGTTCGCGGCCACTGCTGATCGCGGGTCCGCCGGGTATCGCGGCTCGGCTCCTGCAGGCGATGGAGATCCTCTTTCCGGGTTCCGCCAGCGTGCGGAGGCGGTTCGGAGTCCAGGTCACGGAGCTGCCGACGGACGGCACTCCGACCCAGCTCGGAGCGGCCGTGGTGCGCGGCTGGGAAGTTGAGCACGCCTGCGGCGCGCCGCCGCTGGCATTGCGGGTCGATCTCGCCGGAGCCAGCTTCGCCTACTCTGGCGACAGCCAGTGGACCCCGGCGCTGGCCGAGGCAGCGCGCGGCGCCGGCCTGTTCGCCGCGGAGGCGTACACGTTCGCCCGGCCAATCCGGTATCACCTGGACTACGGCACGCTGCGCGCGCACTTCGACGAGCTCGAGGCCAGGCGGGTCGTCCTCACTCACATGTCGGCAGACATGCTCGGACAACTCACCGAAGCTGACATCCCGGCCGCCTATGACGGCATGACCATCCGGGTGTGACCGGAGCTGCTAGCTGGCCCGGTCGTCGATCACGATCGTCACGCCAGCCGGTGCCCCGAGCACGGCCACGGTCTGCCGGGCCGCCTCGTCGACATGGACCCGCGGCGGGTCGGGCGGCGCCGTCGGGTAATAGGTGCCGGGGCCCCACCACTGGCCGTACCGGACGACTACGCCGCCCGCCTGCAGCACCGCGCGCTCATGCTCGGCGGTGGCCGCGCGGCCGGGCCCGTCGGCCAGTTCCCAGGAGATGCTCTGCGCGATGACCCGGTCGGCCCTGGCCGCAGCCGCTGCGGCGAGCAGACTGCGGGTGCCCTCGCCTCGTATCCGGCTGTTCCGTTCGGCGAAGCGCGCGATGTCGGCCGCTTTGTCGGGGAGGTCGGTGAGCTGATGGATGACGACGTCCGGGCCGAACTCGGTCACGGCCGCGGTGAGCGCGCCGGTGTCGAACACGTCGCAGACGGCGGGCTGCCCGCCGGCGTCGCGAATCAGTCCGGCCTTTTCGGGCGAGCGAGTCAGCCCGGCGACCGCGTGCCCGTCGCCGATCAGGAGGCGCACGAGGCGGAGCCCCATAACCCCGGTCGCGCCCGCGATGAAGATCCGCACGGATCACCAGCGTAGACCGCTTCCGCTGGACCGGGTGGACGCGGCACGAGCGGTTAGCTCAGGCGGCGGGCCAGCGATCCCACAGGCCGGGCGTGTCCTCGATCAGGACCACGCTGTGCTCGGCGATCAGCGGCAGCACGAGCCCCGCGAGCTCCTCGGTCCACTGGTTGCCCGTGTAGAAGGCCTTGGTCATCGTCTCGCGGCTGGCGGCGTCCGGGAACGCACGGAGCCAGACGAGCGTGTCGTTGTCTTCGGCGGACGGGAACACGCCAAGGACCCGGATCCCGAGATCCTGGTGGACCGGGAAGACTCGGTCCACCAGCAGGGCGGTGAGCTCGCCACTTCGGCCCGGCTGCGCTCGATACGTGCGGATCTCGATGACGCCCGCCATCCTCGCCTCCTCCGGTCACGGCAGCACGCCGCGACCCCAAACTTAGCGGCGGTGCTGCGTGAGTGCCAGGATCGCGAACAGGATAGGCACCACGATCCAGAATTGCCGATAGCTATAGCGCCGAAGATCGTCACGTACGTCGGTTCCGGCCAGCTCGGCCGCCAGCGCGCCGCGGCGCCACAACGCGGCCGCCTGCCAGGCGAGCGCGAGATAGTTGACGCCCACCCCGGCGATCCACGCGCCCAGCACGCCAGGTCCCACCGTGGTGACGGTGGCAGCCAGCCAGATACCCAAGATCAGGCAGCCGACCGCGCCCAGCAGGAATTCGGCGGCGATGAGACGGCGGCGCCACTGCCGTCCCGCCATCCCGTGCAGGTCCAGGGCCGCGAGCCTGCGAACGTCGGGCAGCGCGGAATCTGCCATGACATACCCCCCACAGGCCAACACCTTCCGCCATGCCTCCGGCACAGCGTAGCGCGCGAGCGCCGGGCACTGCGGGGCTGGCGGGACGCAGCGACGCGACGGTGAGCACGGCGACGGTAAGCACGGCGACGGTGCCGCCTGCCGGAAGGCCTCGATGCGATCGCGCGTGGCCCGTGGGCGGAAATGCCGAGCCCCGGCGGGCTCACTCAGCGGAACAGGTCGCGGGCCGCGTCCTCGATCGCGGTCTCCGACAGCAGCACCGTGCCCGCTGCGTCACCGAGCGGCACGAAGCTGTCCTGGCTGGCGACCCGCGCGACCCGGCCGGTGAAGCCGGCATCGACCAGCGTGGTGATCACCGTCTCCGATACTCCGCCGGTCCGCCGCGTCTCGTCTGCTACCAGTACCGTTCCGGTGGCCGCGGCCGCACGCAGCACGTCCTCGTACGGCAGCGGCGCGAGCCAGCGCAGGTCGAGGATCCGGCTGGTGATGCCATCGGCGGCGAGCGTGCGAGCGGCCCGCAGGCTCATCCGCACCCCGTTCCCAAAGGAAATCATGGTCAGGTCGGTGCCGGTGCCATACAGCCTGCCCCGGCCGAGCGGCACGTGGGTTTGCGCCCAGCGCTGCTCCGGCTCGTAGTCGGCAAGCCAGCCGCCGTCGCCCGGCTCGTAGCAGTCGCGCTCGTGGTAGAGGGCGATGGGCTCGAGGAACACGCTCACGCTGCCGTCGACCTCGGCAGCGGCCAGGCAGGTGCGCAGCATGGCCGCGGCGTCGTCTGGCCTCGCCGGGCACGCCACGACCAGGCCAGGGATGTCGCGCAGCGCCGCCAGCCCGTTGTCGTTGTGGAAGTGCCCGCCGAAGCCCTGCTGATAGGCCAGGGCGGCGATCCTGACGACCATCGGGTTGCGGTACTGCGCGCGGGAGAAGAACGACAGCGTCGCGGCCTCGCCGCGAATCTGATCAGCGGCGTTGTGCAGGTAGGCGAGGTACTGGATCTCCGGGACCGGCAGCAGGCCGGCCAGGCCGGCGCCGAGCGCGACGCCGAGGATGGACTGCTCGTCCAGCGGCGAGTCGAACACCCGGCTCGCGCCGAACGTGCGCTGCAGCCCTCGGGTCACGCCGTAGACGCCGCCCTTGCGGCCGACGTCCTCGCCAAAGACGATCATGCCGGGCCGCCGGGCGAGCTCGTCGGCGAGCGTGCGGTTGATCGCCTGCGCGAGGGTCAGCGGCGCGGTGTCGGTGGTCCCCGCCGACGGCGGCTCGCCGGACCCGCTAGCCGGGTGGCGGGCTCGGGCGGCGATGTCCGCCGCGAGGATCGCCGGACGGCGGGGCGCGATCGGCGCCATCACCTGTTCGGCGGTCCCGAGCTGCGCAGTTCCGGCGAGGGCGTCGGCTACGGCCAGGATGCGCGCCCGCACCGCCTCGTACCGGTCGACAATCTCGGCAGCGGTGAGCGCACCCGCCTGAACCAGCAGCCGCGCGGTGCCGAGCAGCGGGTCGCGAGCAGTGTCGGCGGCGATCTCTGCGGGTGAGCGGTAAGCGGACTCCACGTCGGTGCCCGCGTGACCGCCGAGCCGGACGGTGCGCAGGTGCAGGAATGCGGGCGCGCGGTGCTCGCGGACCCAGCGCGCGGCGACCACGGCGGTGTCGTAGCTGTCGGCGAGGTCGGCACCGTCGGCGGTGTAGTACTTCAGCTCGGGCCGTCCGGAGTTCATCGCCTGGATCCAGCCCGGCGCGGTTCGGACGCTGATGCCCAGGCCGTTGTCCTCGCATACCAGCAGAATCGGCAACGGCAGTCGCTGATACGCGCAATACGAGGCCATGCTCAGCGCGCCAGCGGCGGTGGAGTGGTTGACCGACGCATCGCCGAAGCTGCAGACCACCAGGCAGTCCTGCGGCCACGGCGTCGCGAGATCCAGCTTGGCCGCCCGGCCTACGGCGAAGGCCAGGCCTACCGCCCGCGGGAGGTGTGAGGCGACCGTCGACGTCTGCGGGATCACGTGCAGCTCGGGATGGCCGAACACCTTGTGCCGCCCGCCGGCGATCGGCTCGGCCGCGGCCGCCATGAGACCGAGCAGCACGTCGCTCACGCCGTCCCGATGCGGCCGGGCCTGCGCGGCCCGGACCAGGTAGAAGGCCCCGGACCGGTAGTGCAGCAGGGCGGGGTCGGTGAGCCGGAGCGCGGCCGCGACCGCGGCGTTCCCCTCATGGCCGGACGAGCCGATCGTGTAATAGCCCGCCCCGCGGGCGCGCAGCCAGCGCGCCGCCGCGTCCAGGTGCCGGCTGGCGAGCTGGGCGTCGAGCAGGTCGAGGCAGCCTGCGACGGACAGCCCGCTGCCGGGCCGGATCGGATCGCCGGCTGACGGGCTGGCCCCAGTCTGAGGCCCGGTGAGCTCCCTGATGGCCCGCTGCAGCCGCTGCTCTGCCAGGTCCTGGCCCGTCGCGTCGCCGGATGACCTGCGGGCCGAGTCGGGGACTGCGGAGTCCGCCGGCGGACGCGGGCCGGGTCCTGCAGCCGCGACGCTCACCCTCCGACGGTATGCCACCAGGGGCCCGGACGAACAGGCGGATTGGTTGCCAGCGGGTGAATCCTGGCTGCGGCGGTGATGTGATGGGGCCGTCAGGGTCACGTCGCATCCGGGGAGGGT
>JASHQA010000189.1 GCA_030037785.1 Streptosporangiaceae bacterium | reverse complement strand
CGGACCCAGACCGGCTCGCTGGCCCGTTCGCCCACATCGTCGTCGACGAGGCCCAGGAGCTGACCGACGCCGAGTGGCAGATGCTGCTGCTCCGCTGCCCATCCCGCAGCTTCACGATCGTCGGGGATCGCGCCCAGGCGAGGCACGGCTGCACCGAATCGTGGCAGGAACGGCTGGAACGCGTCGGCTTCGACCGGATCACGCTGTCGGCGCTGACCATCAACTACCGCACCCCGGAAGAGGTCATGGCGGAAGCGGAGCCGGTCATTCTCGCCGCGCTCCCAGACGCCAACGTTCCCACCTCGGTCCGCCGCAGCGGTCTCCCGGTCAGGCACGGTTGCGTTTCCGAGCGGGACGCCATTCTCGACGCCTGGCTCGCCGCCAGCGCCGACGGTATCGCCTGCGTCATCGGCGATCCCACGTTCTCGCCGACACCCCGCGTCCGGTCGCTGACCCCAGAGCTGTCCAAGGGACTCGAGTTCGACCTCGTCGTCCTCGTCGACCCAGCGGCGTTCGGCACCGGCATCGAAGGCACGGTCGACCGATACGTCGCGATGACCCGAGCGACCCAGCAACTCGTCATCCTCACGAGCGCGTGACGCGCAGCGCAACCCAGCGTTAGCAGTCTGGGCTGGCTAGCTGGCGGTACGGCCTGTCCTGGTTCGGCGGAGCCGGTCGCGCCTGGCGCCGTAGCATGGCACGCATGTCGCTTAAAGTTCAGTCAGCACGAGCCTTACGCGCCGCCGCGTGGCGCATCGAACGCCCGCAGACCGGCTTCCGGCGGCGGACTCCCCCGCCGTCCCTGGACGTGGCCGCTCTCAGCGGCGCCGATTCGGCACCGGGGTCCCGCTCGGCCTCATGGTTCTTCGAGCAATTCCCCCGGTTCTACCAGACGAGCGCCACCGGTCTGGCCACAGCGCGGCTGAACCTGCGCTACGAAGCGATATTCGGCGAGAACCGGGACATCTTCGCGGGTGCGTCGGTCATCGACATCGCCAGTCACGATGGCCGCTGGTCGCTCGCGGCGCTCGCGACGGGAGCACGGGCCGTCATCGGCATCGAGGCGCGACCGGAGCTGGCGGACGCCGCGGCGGAGAACCTCGCCCGGTATGGCTACGGCGCCGACCGCGTCCGCTTCATCACCGGTGATGCGCACGAGGTGCTCAGCACGCAGGACCTCAAGGCGGACGTCGTGCTGTGCCTCGGCTTCCTCTATCACACGCTGCGCTACAACGAGCTGCTGGACGGAATCCGCCGGACCAGCGCTCGGCACCTGATCATCGACACGTTCAGCCCGCACATGATGGAGCCCACGCCGAACGTGGACCTCGTGCTGGAGTATGGCGACGAGGAGGGCAAAGCGGTGGCCGACGCCTACACCCACGGCCCCAGGGTCCTCGTCGGCCGCCCGAACCTCGCGGCCATCCAGACCATGCTGGGAGCGTACGACTACCGGGTCGAGCGGCTGTCGGACTGGGCCGGGCTGCTGCGCGACAACTCAAGAAAAGAAGACTGCGACGACTACGCCAACCGCGAGCGAATCACCGCCCGCTGCGTCGACGCGACAGTCGCGGACGCCTGACCGGTCTCGCGGGCCGACGCCGCCGATGGCGGCCAACCCTGACAGGATCGAGCCCATGGCTGAAGTCTCTGTGTTCCGCCCTGGCGATGTGTCCTACCTGCGGATCGCCGCCCCCGACCAGGTGCTCTCCGCGCACTACTATCGCGCCGTCTTCAGCTGGCAGACAGATGCGGGCGGCGGCCGTTTCCAGGACGCCTCCGGTCACATCATCGGTCACTTCATGTCCGAGCTGCCGGTCGCCGGCGAGGCCGGCGTCGTCCCCTACGTCTACGTGCAGGACATCGACGCCACCCTTGGCCGCGTCGAAGGGGCTGGCGGCCAGGTCACGGTGCAGCCGTACCCAGAGGGTGAGCTGTGGGTCGCGATGACCCGCGATCCGGCCGGCAACGCAATCGGCGTCTGGCAGCGCGGACCCAGGCACGAGCCTCCGCACGCCTGAGCCAGCAGAATGGAAGTCGTGACGGAGCGGACGGCGTTCACGGACCTGTTCTCGATCGAGCACCCGATCGCGCTCGCGCCGATGGGCGGGTTTGCTGGCGGCGCGCTGGCCGCGGCCGTCTCGGCGGGAGGCGGCCTGGGCCTGGTCGGGGGCGGACGCGGGCACCCGGACTGGCTGGACCGCGAGCTCGCGATCGTCGCGGACCGCACGAGCAAGCCCTGGGGCGTCGGATTCCTGTCCTGGGCGGCCGACGTGGCCACCCTCGAACGAGCACTGGCCCGCCGCCCGAGCGCCGTCATGCTCTCGTTCGGCGACCCGACGCCGTTCATCCGCGTGGTGCGGGATGCGGGCGCGCTGCTGATACTCCAGGTCACCAGCCTCGACGAGGCTAGGCAGGCTGTCGAACTCGGCGCCGACGTGCTCGTCGCCCAGGGCGGCGAAGCTGGCGGGCACGGCGGCAGGCAGGGCCGGTCCACGTTCTCCTTCGT
>JASHQA010000188.1 GCA_030037785.1 Streptosporangiaceae bacterium | reverse complement strand
AGCGTGGTCGCCTCGATGAGGCCGTCCAGGGACACGAAGCCCAGTGTGTCAGCGCCGATCGACGCCCTGATCTCCTCGATGCTGAGCCTGCCAGCCATGAGCTCGGCCCGGCTGGCGAAGTCGATGCCGAAAAAGCACGGCCACGCTACTGGCGGGCTGGAGATCCGGACGTGCACCTGCCGCGCGCCTGCCTCCCGCAGCATCGCAACGATGGCCCGCTGGGTGCTGCCCCGGACGATCGAGTCGTCGACCACCACCAGCCGCTGGCCCGCGATCACATCCCGCAACGGGTTGTACTTCAGCCGGATGCCGCGCTCCCTGATCGTCTGGCTCGGCTGGATGAAGGTCCGCCCGACGTAGGAGTTCTTGACCAGACCCTGGCCGTAGCGGATGCCGCTGGCCTGCGCGTAGCCGATCGCGGCCGGCGTGCTGGACTCCGGCACCGGGATGACCAGGTCGGCGTCTGCCGGATGCTCGGCCGCCAGCCGCCTGCCCACCTCGACCCGGGCGGCCTGCACGCTGCGCCCGGAGATCGTGGTGTCGGGCCGGGCCAGGTACACGTACTCGAACAGGCAGCCGCGCGGCGCGGCGAGCGCGAAGCGATGCGAACGGACACCGCGCTCGTCGATAGCCACGAGCTCGCCCGGCTCGACTTCGCGGACGAACACGGCGCCCACGATGTCCAGGGCCGCCGTCTCACTGGCCACAACCCAGCCCGCTGCGAGCCGCCCGAGCACCAGCGGGCGAAATCCGTGCGGGTCGCGGGCAGCGTAGAGCGTCTGCTCGTCCATGAAGACGAGCGAGAAGGCGCCGCGCACGAGTGGCAGCACCGCCAGCGCCGCGGCCTCCACACCGGGATGGCCGCCGTCGGCGAAGCAGTCGTTCCGCTCGGTCCCGTTCGCCCCGGTCCCGGTCAGGCCTATCCCGGCGCCGCCGGCGGCAAACAGCGCCGTCAGCACGTCGGTGTCCGACGTGGCGCGTCCCGGCTGGCCGGTCTCCCGCCCGCCGAGCAGGCTCACCAGCTGGCGGGTGTTGATCAAGTTGCCATTGTGGCCGAGGGCCAGGCTGGCCGACGGGGTGGCGCGGAACGTGGGCTGCGCGTTCTCCCACACCGAGGACCCAGTGGTCGAGTACCGGCAGTGCCCGACGGCGATGTAGCCCTGCAGCGTGCTGAGGACGGACTCGCTGAAGACCTGCGCCACCAGGCCCATGTCCTTGTAAACGATGATCCGTGCGCCATCGCTGACCGCGATGCCTGCTGACTCCTGGCCCCGGTGCTGCAGTGAGTAGAGGCCGTAGTAGCTGAGCTTGGCCACGTCCTCGCCTGGGCACCAGGCCCCGAATACACCGCACGCGTCCCTGGGAGGGGCGTCAACGGGATCGGGATCGTGTGACAGGCGGCCGTCAGGCTTGATCACCCGTCAAGTGTAGGCGGTGTCGGGCGAGCCGGGGCCTTCGGACACCACGGGCAGGTAGGCAGAAAGGTCCGCTCGCTGGCCGCTGGCGTAGACACGGCCGCCAGTGACCGCCGCGGCCCAGGTCAGCCTGCCAGTGGCCAGGTCCAGCCAGGTGCCGGGGTCGGTCTCGACCACGTTGGGCGGCGTGCCGCGGGTGTGCCGGGGACCCGGCACGCACTGGACTGCGGCCAGCGGGGGTACTCGCACCTCTACGCTCCGGCCTGGCGCGCGCTCGGCGAGCAGGCCGAGCGTGTACCTGACCGCGGCCCGTAGCGCAGGCCGCAGCGGCTCGGTGCCCGTGGCCGCGGCGGCCGTGACCGCCAGCAGGCTCGCTGCGCCGAGCGTCCGCTCGGTCAGGAGGCCACGAAACGGGGCCTCGCCCAGCGCGGCCCGCTGGTCGTTGACCGCCCCGAGCAGCCGGCCAAGATCCGGACTGCGTGCTGGCACGGCTGCAGGGTAGCCGACGGAGCCGACGGGCGCCCCGATCCGGTGGCGGACGACCTGATGTTTCCGGCACTGGACAGAGCCCCCGTGGGGGGTCAAAATTCTTCCGATATATTTCCTGCTATCTGGCGACGACACCGGCCAAGCAGAGGTATTCCTTCGATATGCCAGGTCAGCGACGCGGAGTGGGTGGTCGCGCCCGCGGCTCCTGGCTAGCCAGGATGGCCGGGGTCGGCGTCATCGTGGTCCTGGCCGGCGGGGCGGTCGCCGGATACCTGGTGACGTTTCACCCCCTGGGGGGGCACTCCGCGCCGCTGACAACCCGGGTGGTCAGCGAGCAGACCGTGGGTCTCGTCGCCCAGAATGCCCAGCCGGGCTCGGCTGGCCAGCTGGTGGAGCTGCTCGGAAAGCGCGGTACGCCGCGGTTCAGCCGCGTCAGCGCCGCCGAGGATCAGTTCGGATCCGGCCAGTGGACGGCTGACCAGATGGCCGACGGCAGCTACATCTTCATCTTCCTGCCGAGCGACGACTGTCTTGGGTCGGCGGGCGCGGCAGGCCGGGCGAGGCTGGTCCTGCAGCACTGCGACTTGCAATCAAGTCAGCGGTGGCGGCGCCTCGGGTCGGGCGCGGTAGCGCAAGGCCACAACTTCTATTCGTACGCCAACGTGGCCGACCGGTCCTGCCTCGCTGAAGGCAGCGAGCTGCCCGGTTCGATCTGGGCAGCCAGCCTGTCGGCCTGCACGACGAAGGCCGCGAGCCAGCTCGTGGCGTTCTGGTGGGACGCAGGCTAGGGCGAGGTCAGCCGAATAGCGCGGGCAGCGCACTGCCGTGCAGGTCTGCTAGCTCGGCCAGCGGAACGGAGAACCAGCCAGCGATCTCCAGAGCCGTGCCGCCCGTCTGTCCGATGTCGGTGGCAGGCACCCCGTTCGTCGCGCAGAGCTGCCGGAATGCCAGCTCAGAGCCAGGCCGCACCGCCACGATTACCCTGGCCGCGGACTCGCTGAACAAGAACGTGGCCGCGTCGCCGGGCAGCGTGACCGCGCAGCCGGTGCCGCCCGTCAGGCACGCTTCGGCCAGCGCCATCGCCAGCCCGCCGTCGGACAGGTCGTGCGCGGTCGCGACCAGCTGCTCCGCAGCGGCGGCCACCAGCACGTCGGCGAGGGACCGCTCGGCCGCCAGGTCGACGGCCGGCGGGCGACCGCCGAGGTGGCCATGCCGCAGCCACGCCCACAGCGATCCGCCGAACTCGGCCCTGGTGTGCCCGAGCAGCACGATGGCCGCATCCGGCAGGCCGAACCCCGACGGCACCCGGCGGCGCACGTCGTCATGGACGCCGAGCACACCGACCACCGGCGTCGGGCGGATCGCGGTAGGGCCCGTCTGGTTGTAGAAGCTCACGTTGCCACCCGTCACCGGCACGCCGAGCTGCTGGCAGCCGTCGGCCAGGCCGCGTACCGCCTCGGTGAACTGCCACATCACCGCCGGATCCTCGGGTGATCCGAAGTTGAGGCAGTTGGTGACGGCGAGCGGCCTGGCACCGCTGGCCGCCACGTTCCGGTGCGCCTCGGCCAGCGCCAGCTGCGTACCTGCGTAGGGGTCGAGGTGGCAGTAACGCCCGTTCCCATCGGTGGCGAGCGCGACGCCGAGGCCCGTTTCCGCGTCGATCCGCAGCAGCCCGGCGTCGTGCGGCATGGCCAGCACCGTGTCGCCGCGGACATACCGGTCGTACTGCTCGGTGACCCACGCCTTGTCACCACCCTCGGCCGAGCCAACCAAGAGCAGCAAGTCGGCCCGCAGCGCGCTAGCCGCGGCCGGGCCGGCCGGCCGGGGCAGCCGGCCCGCGTCATCGCTCGCCAGCGCGTCCTGGCTGTCCGGACGGCGGGCCGGCCGGTCGTAGACCGGGCCGTCGTTGGCGGCCGAGCTCGGCGGGATGTCGACGACCGGCGCGCCGTGCCAGGTCATCTCGAGCCGACCGGAGTCGGTCACCTCGCCGATCACGGTGGCAGGAACGTCCCATTTAGCGCAGATGCTCAGGACTGGCGCGACATTCGCGGGGGTAACGATCGCCATCATCCGTTCCTGCGACTCGCTCATGAGAATCTCTGCGGGGCCGAGCGACGCATCCCGCAGCGGCACCCGGTCGAGCGCCACCCGCATCCCGGTGCCACCGCCGGCCGACAGCTCGGTGGTGGCGCACGCCACGCCCGCCGCGCCCAGGTCCTGAACGCCGACGACCAGACCCGCGTGGTAGAGCTCCAGGCAGCACTCGACCAGCAGCTTCTCCATGAACGGGTCACCGACCTGGACGCTCGGCCGCTTAGCGCCCTCGCCAGACCCGCCGAACGACGCGCTGGCCAGCACGGACGCGCCGCCGATGCCGTCGGGGCCGGTCCGCGAGCCGAGCAGGACTACCTGGTTGCCCGGCCCGGTCGCCGCTGCCAGCTTCAGGTCCTCCGGCCGCAGCACGCCGACGCAGAGCGCGTTCACCAGTGGATTGCCCAGGTAACACGGATCGAATGCCAGCTCGCCGCCGATGTTCGGCAGGCCCAGGCAGTTTCCGTAGAAGGAGATGCCACCGACGACGCCGGGCAGCACCCGCTGCGTGTCCGGCGCGTCTGCAGGCCCGAACCGCAGCGAATCCATCACTGCCACCGGCCGTGCGCCCATGGCCAGAATGTCCCTGACGATCCCGCCGACGCCGGTCGCAGCCCCCTGGAACGGCTCGACGTAGGACGGGTGATTGTGCGACTCGATCTTGAACGTCACCGCATAGCCGTGGCCGACGTCGACCACGCCAGCGTTCTGCCCGATCCCCGCCAGCAGGACGTCCGTGGCCGGTGCCTTCGCTGCGAACTGCCGCAGGTGCTTGCGCGAGGACTTGTACGAGCAGTGCTCGCTCCACATCACCGAGTAGATAGCCAGCTCAGCGTCCGTAGGCCTGCGGCCCAGGGTCGCGCCGATGCGCGCGTACTCGTCGGCGGTCAGGCCAAGCGCGGCGTATGGCTGCTCCCGGTCCGGAGTCGCCGTCGCGTCCGCGACCGTGTCCTGACGCAGCGGCACGCCCGGCGGCGCCGCCACGCGTGTCGTGCCGCCCGGTTCGGTCATGCGGGTGCCAGGGCGCGCAGCACCGATGTGAAGAAGGGCAGCCCGTCCGCCGACGGCCCGGTGAGCGCGTCGATGGCATGCTCTGGGTGCGGCATCAGCCCGGCTACCGTTCCGGTGGAGCTCACCACGCCGGCGATGTCGCCGGCCGAGCCGTTCGGGTTGCTGCCCGCATAGCGGCACAGGATCTGGCCACGGGCCTCGAGTTCGGCCAGCGTCGCCGCGTCGGCCGCGTAGGCGCCCTCGCCGCTCTTCAGCACGACGGTGATCTCCTGGCCCGCCTCATACCCGCAGGTCCACGCCGAGGTGACGGTCTCGATCCTGATCCGGATATCCCGGCTGATGAACCGCCTGGCCACGTTGCGGGTCAGCGCCCCCGGCAGCAGGTGCGCCTCGCAGAGGATCTGGAAGCCGTTGCAGATGCCCAGCACGGGCAGGCCGCTGCCAACAGCACCGATGATCTCCCCCATGACGGGCGCGAACCTCGCGATCGCCCCACAGCGCAGGTAGTCGCCATAGGAGAACCCGCCCGGCAGGACGACGGCATCGACTCCGTGCAAGCTGGCGTCATCGTGCCAGAGCTGGACGGGCGTGGCCCCGGCCCGCGCCACGGCGCGGCGAGCGTCGCGGTCGTCGAGGGAACCAGGGAACGTGACGACTCCGATCCGGGCCGTCATGGGCGTGCGGTGCGGCGGCGGCGCATGCTCGCAGGCTACCCGGTCACCCAGCGTCCCTGAGCTGGGTGGCAGGGCCGTCGGCCATGGGTGCGTCGCGGCGCCACGCGATCCGCTTGCGCAGCGACACGACCGTTCCCTCGCCAGGGCTGCTCTGCATGGTCACGTCATCGACGCAGGCTCGCATGATCGCCAGTCCGCGCCCGGATTCCGGCAGCTGGGTGATCGCGCGCTCCCTGGCCAGCCGTCTCGACCTGGCGATCCGGCTGCGCAGGATGCTCGGCGACGTCGGGGACGTCGACGGTGACCCGGCCCGCTGCCGCCGCAGCCGGGGTACCGGCCGGACCGAAGGCGGGATGCGGATGCCCTTATGCGGCCGGCTGATCGTCGCCGGATCGAAGCCGCTGCCGCTATCGACGACCTCGATCAGGCATCGGGTACTGCTGACATGCGCCACCAGTTCGTAGCGGTGGCCCGGACCGGCGTGCAGCAGCACGTTGGTGCACGCTTCGGTGACCGCGAGCAGCAAGTCGTCGACGCAGGTCGCGTCCACGCCGAGCCGGGTGAGCGTGTCGCCGAGAACCCGGCGCATCACCGGAACGCTCAGCGACTCCCTGGGCAGAACCAGGCAGAACTCGACGTCCGCCGCTAGCTCCCCGGCAGGCACCGCCCGAGATCGCATCCGCTCCTCGCCCCGTCGCGGTCGTAGTCAGTCCACATTCTCAAGGCTTCCCCGCAGTAAGCTCGGTAATCATGAAGTAGGGAGATCTCCGGACGAAGCAGCCCGCTCCGGGCTGGATCCGCGAGGACTCCGGCCATCCGCCGCTCCGATTGGACGCTGCGCTGGTCGCGCGCTGGCGGTGCCAGCTGGGCACCTGGCGGGCGAGTACTCAGGCGGGATGGACGGAAAATTCCTCGATGACCGGGTTTGCCAGCAGCTCGGCAGCCAGTTCGGCGATCCGCTGCTCGCTCGCGGGCTCACTGACCTCGATGACGAAGCGCTTTCCCTGCCGCACGCTCGCGACCTGGGGGAAGCCGAGACGATGGCAGGCGCTGGCGATCGCGTCGCCCTGCGGGTCGTGAATCTCGGGCTTGAGCATCACGTTGACGACGAAGCTGGGCACGACCCGAACAGTACGCGAGCGTGAGCTCCCGCATGCGGCAGGGCTGCCGGGCCACGAGGACGTAGCCTGGATGGCGGGGCGCCATGACCAGATTTGATCGCGGGCGTCCCGATCGTCGGGCTTGGGGTGCCAGTGCTTGACCAGTCAGGGCGCTGCGAGAGTACTGTTCACGCCACCACGACGGAGGAACGGCCGGTCCGGGTTACCCTGGCCGGAAACGCGAGCATGCGAGGAGTGGCACGTGGCCGTCAAAGATGCCGGACGCGCCGCCCGCTCTGCGAGCCGGGTACCGCCGGCCCGCGAGCCAGAACGGCAGGTCGAATCGCCTGAGCTGATCCAGCTCCTTACCCCCGAAGGGGAGCGGGTCGAACACCCCGACTATCCCCTGGACGTCTCTGCCGCCGAGGTCAGGGGCCTCTACCGCGACCTGGTGATCGTGCGGCGGATCGACTTCGAGGCGATCGCACTGCAGCGCCAGGGCGAGCTGGGAATCTGGGCCTCGCTGCTGGGGCAGGAGGCCGCGCAGGTCGGATCCGGGCGGGCTCTGGGCCCGCGCGACATGGCCTTCCCGACCTACCGGGAGCACGGCGTGGCCTGGTGCCGCGGCCTTGACCCGATGAAGCTGTTCGAGCTCTTTCGCGGCGTCAGTCACGGCGGCTGGGATCCGACCGCGCACAACTTCCACCTGTACACGATCGTGATCGGCAGCCAGACGCTGCACGCCACCGGCTACGCGATGGGCATCCAGCGCGATGGCGCCGTCGGCGAGGACGGCGCCGCCGTCATCGCCTACTTCGGTGACGGCGCGACCAGCCAGGGCGACGTCAACGAGGCGTTCATCTGGGCGTCGGTCAATAACGCCCCGGTGGTGTTCTTCTGCCAGAACAACCAGTGGGCGATCTCCGAGCCGCTCGAGCGTCAGACCCGGACGCCGTTGTACCGGCGAGCGATCGGCTTCGGCTTCCCCGGCATCCGGGTGGACGGCAATGACGTGCTGGCCTGCCTCGCGGTGACCCGCAAGGCCATGCAGGCCGCCAGGGAGGGCCAGGGCCCGACGCTGATCGAGGCGTTCACCTACCGGATGGGCGCGCACACCACCACCGACGACCCGACCAGGTACCGGCTGTCCGCTGAGCTTGAGTCCTGGAAGCTCAAAGATCCCATCGAGCGGGTCAAGCAGTACCTGATCCGCACCCAGCAGGCGGAGATGAGCTTCTTCGACAAGGTCGATGCCGAGGCTGCCCAGATCGGCGCGTCCGTACGGACAGCCTGCCAGCAGATGCCGGACCCGGAGCCGCTGTCCATGTTCGACGACGTGCTGACGAGCCAGACCCGCCAGCTAGCCGACGAGCGGGCCGAATTCGCCGCCTACCTGGACTCATTTGCCACCGCTGAGGAGGGCCGATGACAACTCTCACGCTCTCCAGGGCGCTCAACGAGGGCCTGCGCAAGGCGCTCGAGAACAACCCGAAGGCGCTCATCATGGGCGAGGACGTCGGCAAGCTCGGCGGCGTCTTCCGGGTCACCGACGGCCTGCAGAAGGACTTCGGCGAGGCCAGGGTCATTGACACGCCGCTCGCGGAGTCGGGGATCATCGGCACCGCGATCGGCCTCGCGCTGCGGGGCTACCGCCCGATCTGCGAGATCCAGTTCGACGGCTTCGTGTTCCCCGCCTTCGACCAGATCGTGAGCCAGCTCGCCAAGATGCGGTACCGGTCCCGCGGTCCGGTGCGGCTGCCCGTCGTGGTCAGGATCCCGTTCGGCGGCGGCATCGGTGCCGTCGAGCACCATAGCGAGTCGCCGGAAGCGCTGTTCGCCCACACCCCGGGCCTGCGGGTGGTGTCGTGCGGCGGGCCCGCCGACGGCTACGCGATGATCCAGCAAGCCGCCGAGAGCGACGACCCGGTGATCTTCTTCGAACCCAAGCGCCGGTACTGGGACAAGGCAGACGTGGACGTCGAGACCGGCCTGGCCGACGCGCTCCCGCTGGCGGCGGCCAGGGTGCTGATCCCCGGCAGCGACGTGACCGTGCTGTGCTACGGCCCGATGGTCCGGACCTGCTCCGAGGCCGCGGTCGCGGCCAGCGGCGACGGCCGGTCCGTCGAGGTGGTCGACCTGCGGTCGCTCGCGCCGCTGGACACCGCGACGATCTTCGCCTCGGTCCGCAAGACCGGCAGGTGCGTCGTCGTGCACGAAGCCGTGGTGACCGGCGGCATCGGCGCGGAGATCGCCGCCAGGATCACCGAGGAGTGCTTCTACAGCCTGGAGGCGCCGGTGCTGCGCGTTGGCGCGCCGACGACCCCGTACCCGCCGTCCAGGCTCGAGGAGCACTACCTGCCCGACCTGGACCGGATCCTGGACGCCGTCGACCGCACGTTCGGCTACTGAGGGGCCCTGATGGCAGATATCAAGGAGTTCCGGCTCCCTGACGTCGGCGAAGGCCTGACCGAGGCCGACATCGTCCGGTGGCACGTCAAGCCCGGTGACCCGGTCACCGTCAACCAGATCATCGTCGAGATCGAGACCGCCAAGGCCGTCGTGGAGCTGCCGAGCCCGTACGCCGGCACCGTCACCAGCCTGCTGATTCCCGAGGGCGAGACCGCCGACGTGGGCACTCCGATCATCGCCGTCGACACCGGTCCCGGCGGCGAAGCGGCGAGCGTGCGGCCGGAACGGCGCGACGAGGCCGCGGAACTCGTGCCCGCACCGCCGGTCGATACCGCGGTAGAGCCGGGCATCATCGGCAGCCCGGCGCCCAAGGCTGAGCGGCAGGCCGTGCTCGTCGGGTACGGCGTGAAGCTGGGCCGGACCACTCGACGCGCACGCAAGACGCCGCGCGCCGTTGAGCCGGCGTCGGCGCCGCCGACCGGGGCCGCGCCTTCGGCCGCGACCGGACCGGTGACCGAATCCGCGGCAGCCGTCGTTGGCAACGGCACGACCAGCAGGGCGCTGGCCAAGCCGCCGGTGCGGAAGATGGCCAGGGACCTCGGCATCGACCTCGCCGGATTGACCGGCACCGGGCGGGACGGGGCGATAACCAGAGACGACGTCCAGCGGGCCGCGGCGGTCACCACCGCCGGCGGCGTTCCCTCCCTCGGGCTTTCTGCGCCTACCGGGACTGTGCCGACGGGGGCGCGGGACGAGCGGATACCGATCCGGGGGGTGCGCAAGCACACCGCCGCGGCGATGGTCGCGAGCGCGTTCACGGCGCCGCACGTCACCGAGTTCCTGCAGATCGACATCACCGAGACGATGACGGCCGTCGGGCGGCTGCGCGCGGTGCCGGAGCTGCAGGGGGTGCGGGTTTCGCCGCTGCTGCTGGTCGCGCGCGCGCTGATCATCGCCGCTGGCCGGTACCCGCTGATCAACGCGAGCTGGGATGAGGCCGCGCAGGAGATCGTGGTCAGGAACTACGTCAACCTCGGCATCGCCGCGGCCACCGAGCGCGGGCTCATCGTGCCGAACGTCAAGGACGCCCAGGCGCTGAGCCTCGCCGGGCTCGCCGCGGCGCTGACGCAGCTCGCCGAGACGGCCAGGGCCGGCAAGGCGACGCCCGCTGACCTGTCCGGGGGCACGATCACGATCACCAACGTCGGGGTGTTCGGGGTGGATTCCGGAACCCCGATTCTCACTCCTGGCGAGGCCGCGATCCTGGCGTTCGGCCAGGTCAGGGACGCTCCGTGGGTCGTCGACGGGCAGCTAGCCGTGCGCCAGGTGTGCACGCTGGCGCTGTCGTTCGACCACCGGATCGTCGACGGCGAGCTCGGCTCGGCCGTGCTGCGCGACGTGGGCGCGATGCTGACCGATCCGCTGCGGATGCTCGCCTGGTCCTAGCCCTTACGGTTGGTACCGCGCTCACCCCACCGCGGGAAGGGAGTCCGATGATCCGGCATGTCGTGCTTTTCACCTGGGACGACGAGATGACCGATGAGCTGGAGCGGCAGTTCGCCGCCGAGTTGACCACGCTGTCGCCGAAGCTGTCTGGCCTGCGCGCGTATCACGCCGGGCCGGACGCCGGCCTCGTCGACGGCAACTTCGACTTCGCCGTCGTCGCTGACTTCGACGATGTGGCGAGCTACCTCGCCTACCGGGATCACCCGGAGCACCAGGACATCATCGCCCGGTACAGCAGACCGCACGCCACCAGCCGCGCTGCTGTTCAGTACGAGCTCTGAGCACGGACCAGGGGCCGCCCGCCGCACTGCAGCGAACGGGACGGCGGTGCGTCTGGCGCGCCGGGCAGCGCTGCTGCCAGCATGACCGCATGGCGACGGTCGTAGCCTTCCACGCCCACCCCGACGACGAGGTGCTGACGACCGGCGGCACGCTCGCACGCCTCGCGGCCGAGGGCCACCGCGTCGTCATCGTCGTGGCCAGCGACGGCTGGATGGGCGCGCGCAGTGAGCCAGGGTCGAGCGTCCGGCTGGACGAACTGCGCACCAGCGCGGCCCTGCTCGGCGCCGCCCGGGTCGAGCACCTCGGCTACGCCGACAGCGGGCACGGACCGGTGCTGTACCCGGACCCGCCCGACCGGAAGCGATTTGTCCGCGCGAGCGTCGACGAGGCCGCCGAGCGGCTGGCCGCGCTCATCCGGGCGGAGCACGCGAACCTGCTGCTGAGCTACGACGCCTGCGGCGGATACGGGCACCGCGATCACGTCCACGTGCACGCCGTCGGTGCCCGTGCCGCCCAGCTCACCGGGGTGCGCGTGCTGGAGGCGACCGCGCCGCGGGAATATGTCCGCCTGGTGACCAGCGCCCTGCGGACGCTGCGACTGGTCGTGCGACCCGACGAGGAGGCCCAGACGTGGTTCACCCCGCGAGCGGCGATCACGCATCGGGTCAGTGTGCGCCGTTATGCGCGCCAGAAGCAGGCCGCGCTCGCCGCGCACCGGTCGGTGGTTCGGGGCGCCGGCCGGTTTGCCCGGCTGATGCGACTCCTGATCGCCCTGCCGACCCCGGTCTTCGGGCTCGTGCTCGGCCGGGAGTGGTTCGCCGAGTCCGCAGTCGCGAAACCCGACAGCCCGAGCGGCGACGCGACCTAATGGGGCTGGATCAGCTCGTTCAGTGGGACAAGCTGGTCTAGAAGGCCTCGTCCGGCAGTTCCATCGCGTCGAGGGTCGTCGCCTCGGCGATCTCGCGCTCGGCCGCGAGCCGCGGCAGCACGGTCGTCGCGAAGAACCCCGCAGCCGCGATCTTCCCCTGGTAGAACGCCTCGTCGCTGGCCGCCAGGCCGCCCAGGTCCAGCCGACCCATGGCGACCTCGGCCTGCCGGCCGAGCTGCCAGCCGATGATCAGGTCGCCGAGGGCGACAAGCAGTCTGGTGGTGTTGAGCCCGACCCGGTAGATCTCCGCCGACTGGGCCAGGCTCGCGCCGAGGTAGCCATTCATCGCGGTCACGATCGCCTCGACGTCGTCGGCAGCCCTGGCCACTGCAGCCCGCACCGTCTTGAGGCGGCCGTTGCCGGCCTCGGCCGCGGCGAACTCCCGTATCTGCTCCAGCAGGTAGGTGAGCGCGGCGCCCTGATTACGGACGATCTTCCGGAAGTACAGGTCCATGCCCTGGATGGCGGTGGTGCCCTCGTACAGGCTGTCGATCTTGGCATCCCTGATGTACTGCTCGATCGGATAGTCCTGCAGGTAACCGGAGCCGCCGAGGATCTGCAGGGACTGGGCAAGCAGCTCATAGCCTCGCTCCGAGCCGACACCCTTCACCACCGGCAGCAGCAGGTCGTTCAGCGCTGAGGCGAGCGCGTGGTCCTGGCCACGCGCCGTGGCTACCTGCACCGCGTCCTGCTGGCTGGCGGTGTAGAGCACGAGCGCACGCATGCCCTCGGCGTACGCCTTCTGCAGCAGCAGGCTGCGCCGGACATCCGGATGCTTCATGATCGTGACGCGCGGGGCGGCCTTGTCCGTCATCTGGGTGAGGTCTGCGCCCTGCACCCTGGTCTTCGCGTAGTCGAGCGCGTTCAGGTAACCGGTCGACAGCGCGGCGATCGCCTTCGTGCCCACCATCATCCGGGCGAACTCGATAATCATGATCATCTGGCGGATGCCATCGTGCACGTCGCCCACCAGCGTCCCGACCGCCGGGTGCTCGGCGCCGAACGTCAGCTCGCAGGTGGTCGACGCCTTGAGGCCCATCTTGTGCTCGACGTTGGTCACGTAGACGCCGTTGCGCTCACCCAGCGAGCCGTCGGGATTGATCAGGTACTTGGGCACCAGGAACATCGACAAGCCCTTGGTACCGGGGCCGGCGCCCTCGGGCCGGGCGAGCACGATGTGCAGGATGTTGTCCGCCATGTCGTGCTCGGCGCTGGTGATGAACCGCTTCACGCCCTCGAGGTGCCAGCTGCCGTCCGGCTGCCGGATCGCCCTCGTCCGGCCGGCGCCGACGTCCGAGCCCGCGTCGGGCTCGGTGAGCACCATCGTGTAGCCCCAGCGGTGCTCGATCGCCTGCTCGGCCACCTGCTGCTGGGCGGGGGTGCCCATGAGCCAGAGCGCGTGCGAGAACGAGCCGAGGGCCGAGTACATCCAGACTGCGGGGTTCGCGCCCAGGATCAGCTCGGCGACAGACCAGGCGAGAGACCGCGGCACGCTCGTGCCGCCCAGTTCCGCCGGAAGCTCGAGGCGGAACCACTCCGCATCAAGGAACGCCTGGTAGGAGCGCTTGAACGCGGCTGGCATCGTGACCGAGTGGGTGGACGGGTCGAAGACGGGCGGGTTGCGGTCGGCGTCGGCGTAGGACTCCGCCACCGGGCCGGTCGCCAGCCGGTTGACCTCGTCGAGGATGCCGCGAGCGGTCTGCTCGTCGACCTCGCCGAAGGGCTCGGCGCCCAGCAGGTCCTGCCGGTTCAGCACCTCGAAGAGGTTGAACTCAATGTCCCTGAGGTTGCTCTTGAAGTGCCCCATACGGATCCCTCCCGCAGGTAGCGCCCACTGTCTCTATGCTACTCGTCAGTAACTTACTCGATAGTACCCGAACTCCGCTCGGGTGTCACGCGGCGGTCTCGGCGGCGGCCGGGGCGGCCGGAGCGGCCGGAGCGGCCGGGGGCGGCTGGCCGGGGCGGCGGGTCACTCGGCGGGCCGGGGCGGCGGCCGGCAACGCTCGGGCTACGCGCAGGCAAAGCTGCCGGCTCATCGCCCACCGGGCGGGGTTAGCCAGCGGTCCGCCGGTAAGCCTTACGCAGGTAGCCAGCGCATGGCGGCTGCACACCACAGATGACGGCGGACGACCAGAACCCTGCAGGGCCGGCCGGTCAGGAGCGCGCCCAGGCCGCTGAGAACGGCGAGCCGAGCGACCCCAGCGACCCCGGCCAGCCCAGCGACCCCAGCGACCCCAGCCAGC
>JASHQA010000187.1 GCA_030037785.1 Streptosporangiaceae bacterium | reverse complement strand
GCGGCGCCCGGCGCTGGCTGACGAAGCCCGCGAAGTCGGGGCCATGATCGCCGCGTAGACCACCGGCTGTAGGCGCGCGCATGCTCTTACCAGGCGACAGTGTCCGCGCAACCGGGCGCCAGCGAGGCCGCTGGTCGACAACCCCGCGCGCCTGGGCCGCCGGGCTGTCAGACCAGAATGCCGCTCAGCGAGCTGCGAGCCCTGCAGCTCACATGTTCAGGCTGCGATCGCCATAAAGGCCGCAGTCAGCCAGCACCGCCGATGCGGCGCGAGCCGGAAGTCAGGATTGTCGGCCGAAACTGAGTTCCGTCGTCAGGATTTGCCGGTCACGGACGTACTGGACCGCCACTTTCGTGCCAGGCGAGAAGGATCTCCAAAGGATCGTGAGGTCGGAGCGCCTGTAGACGGGGGTCGTGGAAACCTTGACGATGACATCGCCGGGGTGCAGCCCGGCAATGTCGGCTGGGCCTTTGGGCACCACGGCTTCGATCTGGATGCCAGCGCTCACGTCGAGGGTGGACATTCCCGGATCGACCCGGTCGGCCATGTGACGCGCCGCGTGCACGCCGTGGTCGAGGATGAGTACGAGATCGGCGACGGCCTCATCCCACCCGCGCATCCGCCCGGCCAATCCGTCAGGCGGCCACGCCGGACGGATGCCGTGCTGCTCGATGGAGACACTGGTGCCACCTTGGCAGGGCTCGAACAGTTCGAGGATCTCGCTGCCGTCGGACGGGATCGTCCACCGGATCAGCCGGTGGGTCTCGATCTCGGCGACGGTGCCTTCGACTGCTGGCCAGCCGGAATGGCGGAACAGCACGCGTCCGCCGGGCCAGGCTTCGAAGAGCTGGGCATGGCCGTGCCATTCCCGCAGCTTTTCCGCCTCGGTGAAATAGCTCCAGACCACCGCGACATCCGCCGTGACCCTGAAGCTGAGCTCCACCACTGCGCAGTGGCGGTGACCTTCAGCGAGGTCCCGCAGGCGTTGCAGCGCATCGGACCAGTACGGCTCGTATCTGGCCAGCGATCGGGCCATC
Organism: Streptosporangiaceae bacterium; assembly: GCA_030037785.1. Lineage (GTDB taxonomy): Bacteria > Actinomycetota > Actinomycetes > Streptosporangiales > Streptosporangiaceae > JAJYUU01. The sequence continues at coordinate 10,968 of JASHQA010000187.1, read as the reverse complement.
GCATTCGACATTGCGTCTGCCTCGATCCGGTACATCTGCTGCCGACCCTGACGGGTCGAGCTCACGAACCCCTCGGCGCGCAGTCCCATGAGGTGCTTGGAGATTCCCGAGGAGACGAGATCGGGGAAGTGGGCTGCAAGTTGCCCCACGGTCAATGGGCCACGCTCGGTGAGCAGATCGAGGATGCGCCGCCGGGTGGGATCGGCCAGCATCCGGAACAAGTCGTTGCTCGTGTCACCCACTGCCGGCAGCCACCAGGTCAGCGAGCTGGTGGAGCACATGATGGCGGTCGGCGCCACGCTCGTATGCTTCGAGGGTCCTGGGCCAGTTATCGCCGATCCCCGCGAAACCGTCGTGGACGAGGGTCACCTGGGTGCCGTCGGCCGTGGCTTCGAGAGTGAACACGAGCCGCGCTGGGTGTTCCCATCCGGCGCCCTCCTCCAACCAGGAGAGGACCAGGCCGCCTTCTGGCACCAAGTCGAGCACGACGCCGCTGATCCAGGTTTGCTCATCAGGACCGAGGAACCGGTACGCACCGCCGACTCGAAGGTCGATCTGCAGAGTCGGGCTCAGCCACTTGCGTAGTGCAGCTTCATCGGCCATCCATCGCCACACCTCGCTTGGTCTGGCTCCGATCCCGATCGAACGCCTGACTGTCGGCACCGCTCCACCTCCAATATTTACTTTCACGTAAAGTTTACCATAAAGTAAAGTATTGAGTCTGGTCAAGCGTCAGCCCTGTAGTGACAGGGCTGACGGCGCCGCTCGCGGTGCTCCCCTGTCGTACTCTGCCCGGCAGCACTGGCGGAGTCTGGCGGGACTGTCCGCGTAGCGGCGTAACTGCCGGGACTCTTCGGGCGACCGCCTGGGCCATGCTGAGGGCCAGCGGGGAAGCTCAGCCCCTTCGCGCCGATGGCTCCTTCTCAGCATCGAGACACTCCTCGGCGCTGCTAGGACACGGGCGCTCGACGGCCGGCCTCAAGGACGCGGCGAGTTCCCGCACTACCGTCTCCACCGCGTACGGCTGCGTTCTGCCCTGGCGATGAGGATCGCGCCCCCAGGGTGCTGACCATCAGCGTCGCCAGCGCCGCGGCGCGCCACCGGGAACCCAGGCCCGAGGCCGCCGGCAGCCCGAGCGTGGCAGCTGGATGACCTATTCTTTACGGCGCGGGCGCAGAGGCAAGGGATGTGGTGGGCCGGCTCAGCGCACAGCAATGTGTAGGCTCATGTGCAAGGAGGCGCACATGGCTACCAATCTGGCAATCGACCCTGACCTGCTGGAGCGCGCCCTTGAGGTCAGCGGCGAACGAACCAAGAAGGCCGCTGTCACCCGGGCACTGCAGGAATTCATCGCGCGCCGCGAGCAGAAGCGCATCCTCGATCTCTTCGGTACGGTCGAGATCGACCCGGCGTACGACTACAAGGCCGAGCGCTCCCGCCGGTGAGCCTGCTCGTCGACACCAGCGTCTGGTCGCTCGCGCTGCGCCGGGACGCCCCTCTCGATGTGCCCGAGGTCCGGGCGCTGCGGGATGCGCTCGGCAGGGGTGAGAGCGTCGCAACCACCGGGGTGATCCTGCAGGAATTGCTCCAGGGAGTCGTCCCGGAACGAGCCCGGACGCAGATCATCGAGATGTTCGCTGCTCTGGAGTATCTCGCGCCCTCTCGCGACGATCACGTCGCAGCGGCAGGCGTGCGCAACACGCTGCGCTCCGCTGGTGTTCAGGTCGGCACGATCGATGCCCTCATCGCCTACCTGGCCGTTGCTGGTGGTCACACGCTCCTCAGCACCGACAACGACTTCCGCGCCGCATCCAGACACATCAGCCTTCAGCTCTGGCGCACCGACTAAACCCGCTGCGCATTCGGCTCCAGGCAAGGCCCTTTGGATCCATTGATGCCTGTCATCGCCGGGCAACCGCGGAAGCGTTCGCGGCTGATGGTACCCAGTGCACGGACGCTGTCCGTGGCTGCCCGCAGGTCCCGGCCCTACACCAGTTCCCCTGCGGACATATAGCGGACAGAAACGGGAACCGGGTCTGGCGACTACCAGCCGTTGCCAGTCATTGGCGGCTGTCGGTGAAACCACGGCGAAACGCCGCAGCCGCCTGCTCGCCAGGGACTTGGCAGCTATCAGGATGACGCAGCAGAGCAAGTCAGAGCCGGAACTTCATGCTCCGATCAGGTGCCTACCAGTTCCAGGTCGCCACGGATCAGGTCGCCGATTGGCGGGATCTTTGATCCCCGATCGGACGCCTTGGTCTGACATTGGCTCGTCATCAAAGCGCGGGATGACATGCAGGTGAGGGTGCAGCCCGTTATCGTTCCAACCGAGCGTGTAGCTGTCCGGAGCGAGCCGCTTGTGCAGTTCTGCTCGAACGAGAAGCAGAAGTTCGCGCGTTGCTGCCCACTCCTCAGCGGTCAGGTCGAATACAGAAACCCGGTGAACGATGGGCACAATTGCCCCGGAGCCGGGCAGGACGCCTTCCGCCAGTCCGGCCCGGGCCCGGATGGCCGGGTCCCGGCTCGAGACGAATATGCAGTGGGGGGTCTCGATGAAGATCTCAGCTGCCCTCATCCAGCTTTGATCACAGAACACGCAGCCTGCGAACATCGGGTGCCTCCCACAGGGTCGCCTGGCACGCTCCCAAGCTACGGCGCCAGCACCACGTTCCGCGATAGTTGGCTGCTCGCCGTCGTGTCCGGATTCCGTCGTGCTCATCATGGCGGCTCATGTCAGTTTCCCTGCCGGCAGCGGTCGAGGACGACGTCGTAGTCGGTGCAAAGCCGCACGCCTCTCACCGACCGAAGCCCTCTGGAGCCTGTGATGCTGGTCCGCCGACCGCCGTCCCGCGGTTGCGCCGCATGGCGCAGGTCGTACGGGCGGCCAGCTGGCGAGCGCATGGGCCGCGAGGTGCCTGGCATGCGCGGCGTCTAACGGGCACGGCACCACAAGTATGACTATGGTAGTCTGCTGGTATGACTACGAAGCTGGCTGTGAGCCTGCCCGACGAACTCGCTGAGCAGGCACGCCGTGCCGTGCGCGAGGGCCGGGCGGCTTCTGTCTCCGCTTATATCGCCGATGCCCTGGCGCAGTCGGCGCGGACCAGGTCGATCACCGGCCTGGTGGCTGACATGCGGGCCGAGGACGGGCCGCCGAGCGAGGAAGATTACGCGTGGGCTCGCCGGGCGCTGGGCGTTGAGTGACCAGCGCGATTACTTTCGACGCCGGTGCCCTGATCGCGATCGAGCGTCGCAGCAGGCGGATGCAGGCTCTACTCGAGGAGATCGACCGGCGAGACTGGCAGGTGGCGGTGCCTGCGGGCGCCGTTGCGCAGGCCTGGCGCGGCGGGCCCCGGCAGGTGCGGATCGCCGCGCTGCTCAGCGATGAGCGCACCGAGGTGGTCGCCCTGGACGACCCGGTCGCCCGGGCTGTCGGCTTGCTGTGCGGCAGGTCGGGCCACGCCGACGTGGTCGATGTCTCGGTTGCCCTGTGCGCGCGGCAGCGGAGTCCGCATGTCGTCACGTCCGACCCGGAGGATCTGCGCGCCGTCGATGACGCCCTCATCCTCCACGTGCCATGACGGCCGCGATTCCGGGCCGTTTTTGGCTATCCCGGCGTGTGTCCCCTTCTGGCGCTGTAGAACGCGCCCTGCGGGGTTGACGGACACGTATCGGATCGGAACGGGGGGCAGGGAGAGGTGTACGTAGCCGTTCGATTAATGCGGCTGCCTGGTCAGCGCGCACTCACTTCCCGGAGGTCCAGTCACCCGACCCTGACTGTGTGAGATAGATGGGATAGCCATCGGGATCGAGAACTGCGGCGTCGCGTTCCCCCCATGGCTCATCGGTTGCTTCGTGCAGGACCGGGACGCCCTTGTCTCGCAGCTCGCCCAAAGCCGCGTCCACGTCCAGCACGCCGAGATACAGCTCTGTCCGGCCGTGCCTGGCGGTCGTCACGTCCTCGCTGTCCAGCTCTGATGGGTGAAGCAGGAGGCGAGCCTCCCCAAGTTGCACGGCAATACGGCCACGATGCTCATACACCCTGGGCAGACCGAGCGCCAGTTCATAGAAAGATGCCGCCCTGGCGACGTCGGTGACATGGAGCACGACGGTTCGGATCCCTTGAACACTGACTGCCACGCCCAGCACCTCACTTCAGGTCTAGAACTTACTTCAATTTATGAAGTATCCTGCCATTGCAGAAGGAGCGCAAGATGCAGAGGCCGGAGTATCAGCTATCGCTTGGCAAGGCAACGGCCTTGCTTGGGCGGCCCTGGACTCTGCTGATCCTCGACGCCCTGGCCGACTCGCCATGCCGGTTCACCGAGCTTGCTGGCCGGCTACCCGGCATCTCCACCAATCTGCTCACCGAGCGTCTAAGGCAGCTGCAGGTCTTCGAGATCGTCGAGCGCGACACTGGCTCGATGCCGCAGTTCGTTATCACCTACCGGCTTTCGAAGCTTGGCGCACAACTCGAACCGATCATCGGGGAGATAGCAGCCTGGGGATCACGGCTTCCGTGACACCGTGTCAGCATGTCGTCCCCGCGGGTCGTTGAGCTGGAAGCTAACGGACCATCCCATGCGCGCAGCGAGATGCCGAGGCCGGTGCAGCGCACATCACGCAGCCCACGTGAAGAAGTTCCTTGACATGGCGCCTGACTTGGCGGCCACGCCCGCGCACGTCCACGACGGCTCGACATGGCTCCAACCAAGTGTCTTGCCGGACCTCGCCGCTGATCGAGTTCCTGACACGTGACGCCGTTTCCGGGCGGCGAGGCATGTCAGGCCGATGCAGGGCGAACGGACTTACCCTATGGCCTCACCGGTCGCCAAGCGCTGTGGCGATGTCGGTGCTGCTGAAATCATCGCCTTTGAACAGCAGCGGTTCGCCGGTTTCCTTGGCCAGGGCATACGCGAAACAGTCACCGAAATTGAGCGCAGCCTTGTGCCCCGAGCCCTTCCCGTAGTCCCGGTATGCCTCCCGGGCGATGCGGGCCTGGGACAGCGTCACAGGCTCCACGCGGATGTCGGCTGCTGCGATGAACTGGTCGAAGCGGCGTGACGCTACGGGGTCGCGCGCACTGTCGACGACGATAGCCGCCTCCAGGTAGCTGGCCGCCGACATCCGCAGCGACTCCGCCGCGTCGAGGGCGTCAAGGTAGGTCTCCGAGTCCGTTTCCTGGCGCAAAATCGTTATGACCGCTGACGAGTCGACCACGGTCATGCCGGCAGCCCGCGCTCGTCGTACAGGTAGCTGCCGAGATCGGTGCTCTCGCTGATATCGGCCAACCGCGGCGCGGTGTCCCGCGCTATCGCCAGCAGCCGATCCCGGCGGCTGTGCCGCACTCTGGCTTGCTCGTCGTCCAGCCGTTCCAGCCGTTCCTTGACTGCCACCTTGACCGCGGCAACCTGAGTCTCCCCCGTCCGGCGTGCGAGTTCCCGAATGAGGTGATCGGTGTCCGGATCCTTGATGCTGACCGCCATATCCGTCAACCTTTCTAGCTGTCTTAGCTAGCATTCTAGACACTGCTCAGCGGCGCCGCAAACCGCGGCGCCGCCGGATCTGCACTGAACCCTGGTCTGCATGCAAGCGGCGTCGCAGACGTGACGATAGTTGGATGATCTTGTCGCCAGGCTCAGTCGCGCGGAAGTGACGCTCCGCTGGACATACTCGCCCGCATCTGCACCAAGCCACTGGCGGGACGCCGGTCCCGTGAGGTGCCTCCTGGACGTCATCGTCAGTGGCGGCACCGGCCTGCCTCCGAAGTCGACTCCGACTCGCCAGGCTGCGGCGTGCCGGGGTTAGTTGGACTGGTGTATCCCAGTATCTGGCGGCAGTCCACGCGGGCACGAACGGCGCGTACGTCAGGGGCCTAACCGCGCTCGCACATCGCCTGACACCCAGAGCCGATCTAGTGGCAGCACCCTGATCCAGTCATCGCGGGAGTAAGCATGAACCCCCGTGTAGAGGACGATGGCTTCCTGCAGGCGCGTGCCGAGGCGGTCTTTCAGCTGGCGGAGGCCGCGGAGGTCGCCGGAGTCGATCCGGGTCCCGGCCTTGATCTCGAATGCGATTACCTGACCGTCGTCGCGCTCAACTACGAGATCAACCTCCTCACCTGCCTCGGTGCGGAAGTGCCCGGTGGTGACTGGCGCTTCCGACCAGCTGGCCTGCTTGAGGATCTCCCCGACAGCGAAGGTTTCGAGCAGGTGACCATAGTCGGTGAGAGCCGCGGGCACGGCCTGAGCGATCTTTTCGGGGGTGAGATTCAGCAGCCATGCCATTACGCCAGAATCGACGAGGTGCAGCTTCGGGTGCTTGGTGACCCGCGAGCCGAGAGTTGTGCCCCATGCGGGCAGCCGGTAGATGAGGAATACGGCTTCCAGCAGCTTGATGTAGTTTTCCGCCGTGGACTTCTCCAGGCCGATGGTTCCGCTGATCGCCGCCATGTTCAGGACCTGGCCGGATCGGGCGGCGAGCTGGCCGAGAAGCCGGGGCAGCATCTCGCGTTGCCGGACGCGGGAGATGTCCAGGACATCCTTGTCGATGACCAGGCTGACGTAGTTGGAGAACCAGCGTGACCGGGAACGGCCTGCTGGGCGGCGAAGCGCGACGGGCATCCCGCCGGATGTCGAGCGCTGGGCGTACTCGTCGCGGGTGGCTGGCACCGCGGGCGAGGCCATATCCACCCCGGCGCCGTCCAGAAGCCTGGCGACGAAGGTCTCGCGGACGCTGTCGATCTCGCCCTGCGACAGCGGAAGCACCGGGATGATGTCCACCCGTCCAGTCAGCGCCTGCCCTGCCTCGGGCAGGGTCGCGTACCGGGTCGACCCTGCCAGGATGTAGCGGCCGGGTCGCAGATCCCGGTTCAGCTGAGCCTTGATGGCATCCAGTAACGCTGGCACATGCTGGTATTCATCGATCAGGACGAGCCGGTCAGACTCAACGAACCTGGCCGGATCGTCTCGCACGGCCGACCTGGTGGCAGGGTCATCACAGTCGATCACGGATCGCCCAAGCTGCTCGCCCAGCTGGCTGAGGAGGGTGCTTTTGCCTACGGTCCGTGGCCCGTTGAGAACTACGACGGGCTCTTCGGCCAGCCTGGCTTCCACCACGTCCGCCAGACGCCGCTTCGCGAGGCCGGTCAAGGTTGCACGCATGACCCGATCCTACCGCTTGAAGTCCGCGACTCCAGGCAAAATTTTCCGTGTTTCCAGCTGCTGTATTCCGTATTTCCGGCGATATGACGACCGTCTGTCGTCAGGGATAGCCCGCACACAGCGGAGGAACCTGCCGGGCGAGCGAGAACCTCTGGCCGCTCACTGCTGGTTGCGAGAGGATCGGCCCGTGACGGAGACCGACGCTCGGATGCGGCTTCACGACGCCTACGACCGCATCGAAGAGGAATTCAAACAGCAGCTAGATGAGTCGCTCGACCCGTCTGGCCCTGACTCGCTGTTTGACTATGTGGCGGAGATGGGTCTTCCTGCCGGTGCGGTGGCCGTGGATGCCGGATGTGGCGAGGGCGAGTACGCGCTCGAACTCGCCGCTCGTTTCGGCTTTGCCGTCACCGGAGTTGACCTGGTACCCCGCCTCGTGGCGGAAGCCCGGCTGAGTGTGCCGCCTGGCTGCCCAGTCGACCCGCACCTGCTGACTTGGGTGCACATCGCCGAGCCCGACAGTTTCCCTCCCCGCCCATGCCCGCTTCGGCGCCTCTCCGCTAGATTAGGCCGGACACGACGGCTATATCAGTGACATGGCCAGGATTGCCGCTGAGCTCGGCGTTCCGGACCCGCCCCGCACCGAAGCCGAACTGGCCGATCGGATCGCCCGGTTCCGGCCTGAACTGGCCGCCACTAGCCAGGCCCGCGAGGCAGCCCGGTTCCTGCTGCTCAGTTCTCCGCTCGCGCTGATCGCCCAGGGGGAACCTACCGGATGCTGGCCGCCGGGGCGGTATCGCTGCTGCCCGAATGGGCGCGTCAGCCGCTCCGACTGCCCCGCCTTCCGGTTACCGAGTCCCTGCTCGTCCGCCCGGGCAGGCCACGCCATGGTCCGCACGATCCGCTGGGCCACCGGCCCAGCCCCGGCCCGGCCCACACGCCGTAGTGGCAACGGGGCCAGTGTCGGCCGCTCAGGCTGATCGGCTTCTGCGGTGAAACCGGTCGATCGCCGGGCGGTCCGGGTAGGTCGCGAGGATGAAGCTTTTGCGGATGGTACCGGGGCCGTACTGGAAGCGGTCCTGTGTCAGACCGGCGGCGCTGAGCGCCGGCGCGGCGATGCCCTTGTTGAGGACTAGAGGCCGGGCGAGCGGCGGGGGCCGCCCGGCTGAGTCCGCCCGCCAGCCCGGTCCGCCTGCGCGAGGGGAGGAGTCAGCTCTGCGGCGCGGTACTACAACCTGGTGGCGGCCGGGCAGGCCACCGTCGAGGCCGGCACCGATGCCTACCAGGTGACCGTCAGCGAGGTCACCGGCGAGGACCGCGACCGCGTCTGGGCCAGGCAGGTCAGCCCCGCCCCGGGCTTCAGCGACTACGAGAAGAAGACCGCCGGCATCCGGGTAATCCCCTTCCTGGAGCTGACCCGCCGCTGACCCCTGCCACGGCATTGGACAACGATCGTGACGCTAGCGTCGGCCCTATAGCTCGGATCGGAGAACTCAACCACCCCTGAACCACGCCGAGCCGACTGCGCAACCACACAGCTGGCGGGCTCAGCAGCCCCAGCCCTCTGAGCTGTCCCACCGAGTCGAGCTCAGTCCGGCCATGTCCCAGCAAATACTGCCACGAATTTCCGCGCCTGCACGGCAATGCAGCCGGCGTCCCACGCGTGTGATATCATTGCTATCAATGAGTGACAGCTTGCTGATCCGGAACCTGCCGGAGTCGCTGAAGCCGGCCCTGCGCCGCCGCGCCGCCGCGCACGGTCGGTCGGTCGAGGCTGAGGCACGCATCATCCTGGAGGAGGCCATCGCGGAAGACGAGGACTTCGTGTCCTGGTGGCTGGACGAGATGGCAGCGGCACCGCCAGGCGGCCCGTTGGCCGTGCCTGATCGCGGCGGGCGAGCCCGCGAGCCGGTCTCATTCGAGTGATTCTCGTCGATACCAACGTCTGGTCCGAGACGACGCGGCCCGCGCCGGATCCAGGCGTCGTGGCGTGGCTGCGCGCGCACCGCCAGGAGGCGGCGATCAGCACGATTACGATCGGCGAATTGCTGACCGGGCTGGCGCTGCTGCCCGACGGCCGGCGCAAGGACTTCCTTACTGTTCACGTCGAGGGGCTGATCAGCCGGTCCCGGGAGCGCTGCTATAGCTACGACGAGCAGGCTGCCCGGGCGGTGCCTACGATCATGGCAGCCAGAAAGCGAGTCGGCCGCGAAGTCAGCAAGCCAGTCGATGCCATGATCGCCGCGGTTGCGGCGTCCCGCGGCATGGCCGTTGCCACCCGTAACACCAGCGACTTCGCCGGTATGGGCATCGAGCTGATTAATCCCTGGGACGCGGCCTAGCGCGAGTTTCCATAGTTCACCCCGGCCGAGACGATTATGGCGCCAGTCAGATTGGCCGGGCTGATAGCTAACTGCCGACGGGATCGTGCCTGATGCGTCACGTCGGGTCGCGTTCCTCTCCTTGCTATCCCTGTCTTGTACGCCCAGGTTTCTATTGGGCTGTTTCGTAAGAGCGGTCGGGGGACAAAGTTTGCGGTCCATGAAAATCTAACAGCGAACCCATACGCACGGCTCGCAGCAGCGCATCAGGGTACTGCCACTCGATCGGCTCCGGGCTCCAGGCGATGTGCGAGAGCAGCTGGCCTCCGGAGGCAGAGGAGAGCTTTGTGGATGTCGCCGCGGACCCGTCGCCAGATGCGCAGCCGCCCAGGTCGCCGCCTGGGTCAAGGCTCTGAATTCTGGCCGCAAACAACCAGCCCCTGCCACGGCGCAGAACACCTCATCCCCGGCGGTGCGCAGGCGGGATCCGGTGGCGCCGAGAAGGATGGGAGCATGCAGCCGCTGCGGCACAGTTACACCAACCGCACGCTCGGAGACGGCGCGACGGTCGTGAAGTGTTACCAGGGCCCCGGTGCGCTCATCCGGCTCCAGAACGAGCACGCCGTGCTCAGCGCCCTGCAGGGGCAGGTTCCGGTGCCGCCGGTCCTGGGATATGAGGACGGCTGCCTGACCATGGGGTTCCTGAGCGGCATCCATGGGCAGGAGCTGCTTGAATCGGGCCACGGCGCCGGCGTGCTGCGTGCCTGCGGCACGATGCTCCGGCTTATCCATCAGCTTGATGCCCGCGAGATCACAGCCGCCCTGCCCGCCCGCGCGCGTGGCGGGCAGGTCCTGGTGCACGGCGACTACGGCCCCCAGAACGTCCTGCTCGACGCGGCCACCCTGCAGATCACCGGCATTCTGGACTGGGAATGGGCGCACTCGGGAGATCCGGTCGAGGATCTGGCGTGGTGCGAGTGGATCATCCGCATGCACCATCCCGGCCAGGTGCGCCTGCTCAGCGCGTTCTTCGACGCCTATGGCGGGCCAACACCGCCGTGGCCCGACCGCCAGGCGTTCATGCTCGACCGGTGCCGGTCCCTGCGTGACCTGTGCCGCCAGCAGGAGCCTGCAGGACCCGGCGGAGCGCAATGGGCCCACCGCCTCGCCGTGACCAGAGCATGGCAGGAATGACCGTGCACGGCATCCTGTCCGTACCATCGGATCGTGGTCGCACCAGGCAAGTCGTTGGCGGATTGGCGACAGCGCAGAACGGGCGGACACAGTTGGACACAGTGAAGCGTGGAACACTCGAAGGCTGGGCACCGAACCTGCCGGTTGCCCGCGCGGCGCGCTCACCACCCACAGCAGGGTCCCGTTGATCCCCCTCCTGCCCCGCAGCGCCGTGTCGGCGTCGTAGACAGCCTCCGGCGGGATGCTGTCACCGCAAAGGCTCACGCGAAATCGTCCGGAACGCGGTCTGC
>JASHQA010000186.1 GCA_030037785.1 Streptosporangiaceae bacterium | reverse complement strand
GTTCTCATGCGGGCACTGTGCCACAAGCGGCCGCGCGCCAACAAGCCGTGCCGCGCCCGTGCGGCGGGCGCGGCACGGGAGAGTAGGCTCGCGAGCCGTGGCAGATGAGAGCGCCGCTGCAGGCGGCGGGGTGGTGACGGACGCCAACGACTGGCGGGTGACGGTGCGCCTCGGCAGTGCGGAGCAGGCCGGCCAGGCGGTCCGGCAGCTCAGCGCGCACACGGTCGAGGCGCAGGTGCAGCGGCGGCTCGGCGGCCGGGTGGTGGTCGGGGCCGACGGCAGCCACGAGCTGTTCCTGTACACCCGCAGCCAGGACGCCGCGGCGACGGCGCGCGAGTCCGTCGAGGCGCTGCTGGCCAGCCACGGCATTCAGGCCGAGTACGGCCTGGACCGCTGGCACCCGGTGGTCGAGGACTGGGAGCCCGCCGACGTGGCGCTGCCCGGAACCCCGGCGGAGGTCGAGACCGAGCGGCGCCGGCTGGACGCCGAGGAGACCAGCGAGTCGCTCGCCAGCGGGGTCGCGCTGTTTGAGGTCCGGGTTCAGTTGTCGGCGCACCGCGACGCGGTGGCCCTCGCGGACCGGCTGCGCGCGGCCGGCTACCCGGTGGTGCGCCGGTGGCGGTTCCTGGTTATCGGGGCCGACAACGCCGATCAGGCGGACGAGTTCGCAGCAGCGATACGTCAGCAGGCACCGGTCGGCGCGGTTGTCAGCACCCAGGAAGTCGGGCCCGCGCGGCCCTACACGCCGTTTGAGATCGCGGCCGACTCGGGGATCTGACCGCCCGCACCCGCTCGCCGTAGCTGGTGCAGCAGCCAGCCGCGGCCCGCCGGGTCGAGCGATCGCGTGTGCTCGGTGAAGATCTCCGCAGCGCGCCGGTACGACAGCCGCCCGCGGCCGGTCAGCGGGCAGACATCGGCCGGGCTGGTGCCCGCGGGCGCGCGCCGGTCGGTGAGGAACACCGGCCCGTGGTGGCGGCCGGCGAGCAGCCAGCCAAGCAACTCACCGGTCTGCTGCCCCCAGCGGATGCGGCCAGCCGGCCGGGTCCGGCCGCCAGCGATGTCGATCGCGTCCGCAGTGAGGGCGAGCACGGTCTCGGCGGCGGCACCGCTGTCGGCGAGCAGATGCCAGAACGCCTGCTCCCGCAGACCGGCCGGGGCCGCCCACAGGTCGGTCAGCTGGGCGCGGGTGAGCGGCGGTAGCAAGACCGGCAGTGGCGCGCCAGTCGGACGCAGCGCCGCCGTCGGATCAGCCGTGATCCACTGCCGCCGCTGCCACCAGCCAACCGCGCTGCGCAGCGCGGACAGTTCGCGGTGCACCGTTCTCGCCTGCGCGTGCTGCAGTCGGTGGGCGACCGCGCTGGCCAGCCTTGGCTCGGCCGCTGCGTCGTCGAGCAGCGCCAGTGGCACGACCGGCGGGCTGGCGCCTCGCCGTCCGCGGCCGGCCGGCGGCTGCAGGCCGACCAGCGGCCACGCCCAGCCCGCCAGCGAGATCCGGTACACCCGCCGGGAAGCGGCGCCGAGCTCGGCTTCAGCGAGGAAGCGGTCCACCGCGACCGCATATTCGACCGGCGCGATGTCAGCGAATAGCAAGGTCATCTGCACCTTCCTCTGCAATGGAGCTGCTGCTTATTCTAGCGCATGAGTTAAATAGCAGCGAAGGCAGTTATTTACTGCGGTAGCGAGCGGCTGGCCTGGCAATTCTCGGTGCAGTCGTCCGTAGCTCGTTGCGATCAGTGAGCTATTACTGGCAGTCTGAATCGCGTGACTGAGCACGACAGCAGCCCGTTCCCTAATCGCAGTAAATCAATTCAAGAATCAGGGAACGAGACCGCTATCGCGGATGGCACCGGCAATTCCCGTGAGCAGGCCGTGCGTCGGCTCGCACTGCTGCGACAGCGGAATTTCCGCGTTTTCTATCTCGGCTACACCACGTCGCTCCTCGGCTCCGCCATGTCGGCGATCGCGCTCACGTTTGCCGTGCTCGACAACGGCGGTGACGCTGCCGACCTCGGCTTCGTGTTCGCCGCGAGCGTCGTCCCGCAGGTGCTCGTGATGATCGGCGGCGGAGTGGTCGCCGACCGGCTCGGCCGGCGACCGGTGATGCTGGTCACCGACGCGACCCGCGTCGCTGTGCAAGGCACGCTCGCTGGGGTGCTGTTCGCTGGCCGGCCGCCGATCTGGCTCTTCGTGCTGCTGGCCGCGCTCGAGAGCGTCGGCGAGGGGGTATTCGGTCCCGCGCTGGGCGGGTTGCGCGCCGAGCTCGCGCCGCGGGAACAGCTCGCCGACGCGAACGCGCTGCTCGGGGTCGTCACCTCCGGCACGGCGGTCCTCGGGCCGGCCCTGGCCGGGATACTGATCGCGGTCACGAGCCCGGCGGTGGTGATCGCGGTCGACGCGGCGACGTTCGGCGTCAGCGTGGCCAGCCTGGCGTTGCTGACGATCCGCCCGGCCCGCCCGGCCGCTCAGTCGCCGTGGCGGGACCTGGCGGACGGCTGGTCGCAGTTCCGGTCGCAGACGTGGCTCTGGCTGACGACGGTCCAGTTCGCGCTGTTCAACCTCTTCACCTGGGCGCCGTACCTGCTGCTTGGCCCCATCCTGGCCCGGCAGTACCTCGGCGGAGCCCGCGCCTGGGGCGTGATTTCGGCGGCCATGGCGGCCGGCTCGGTGCTCACCGGCCTGCTGCTGGTGGGCCGACGGCCACATCGGCTGCTGGTCGTCGCCACCATCGGAACCTTCGGTTACGCCGTGCCGCCGCTGCTGCTGGCGCTGCGCGCGCCGGTCGTCGCGGTGGCCGCCGGCGCGCTGGTCGCCGGGGCGGGCAGCGCGGTGTCCAACACGTACTCGAACACGGCGATGCAGCAGCGAGTCCCGGCGGAACTGCTCGGGCGGACGACCGCCCTGACGCTGACCGGCGCGTACGCGCTCGGTGCCGTTGGGTACGCGGTCATCGGCTCGGTCGCGAACGTGGTCGGGCCGGGCCGGCTGCTCGCGTTCGCGGCGGGCTACGCGCTGCTGAGCAGTGTGCTGGTGCTCGCTACGCCCACGATCCGCGCGACGCGCTGGGTCGACCAGTCGCCGCTGGCTGAGCGCGAGTGACTGCTCCCATGGCGGGCCATCCGGCGGCGTCGCGCCCCGCGGCTGACTGCGTGGCGCTGGCGGCGGGTGGTCGGACTGAACGGCGCCGCCGATCGTGACAGTGAGAGGCTTGTCGGCATGACGAGCCATGCCGACCGGGTCTTCGCTGGCGGGCCGGTCTACACGGCGGGCCCCGATCGATCGCGCGTCGTGCGCGCGGTGGATGCCGACGGCCGCCCGGCCACCGCCGTCGCCGTCGCCGGCGGCCGGATCACGGCCCTCGGGGATGCGGCCGACCGCGACGTCACGGACCTGATCGACAGCCACACCGAGGTGGTGGACCTCCGCGGCCGGGCCCTGCTGCCGGGATTCCAGGACGCGCACGTCCATCCCGCGTTCGCCGGCGTCACGATGATCGGCTGTAACCTGATGGGCACCGTGACGCTGGCCGACGCGCTGGCCCGGATCGCGGCCTACCCGCGGCAGCACCCGGACCGGGAGTGGATCGCGGGCTCTGGCTGGCGGCTGGAGTGGTTCGACGGCGGGACCCCGGACCGGCACGCGCTCGACGACGTCACCCAGGGCCGTCCCGCATACCTCACCAACCGGGATGGGCACGGCGCCTGGGCCAACACGCGCGCCCTCGAGCTGGCCGGGCTGGACGCCCGCACGCCCGACCCGAGGGATGGCCGGATCGAGCGTGAGCCTGACGGCACGCCGCAGGGCACCCTGCACGAAGGGGCCGCGAACCTGGTCGGCCGGCTCGTGCCCGCGCTCACCGTCGAGGAGCGGCTGGCCGGGCTGCTGCTCGCACAGCGGCACCTGCACGCCCGTGGCATCACGGCGTGGCAGGACGCGATCGTGGGGGCGTACCTCGGCCACTCCGACCCGCTGCCGGTGTACCTGGCCGCGGCGGCGAGCGGCCAGCTCACCGCTCGCGTGCAGGGCGCGCTGTGGTGGGACCGGGACAGCGGCGACGAGCAACTGCCGGACCTGCTTGCCCGCCGAGAGCGCGCGGAGAACCTGGCGCGCGGCGGAACGGCCACCGGTGGCCCGGCGCGGTTCCGTGCGCGCACCGTGAAGATCATGCAGGACGGCGTCGCGGAGAACTTCACGGCGGGCATGCTGGAGCCCTATCTCGACCCGGTCGGCTGCCGGTCCCGCGGCAGCGGGCTGTCCTACGTAGACCCGGCGGTCTTGCCCGGCTACGTGACGCAGCTAGCGAGCGCAGGGTTCCAGGTGCACTTTCACGCCATCGGCGACCGCGCCGTGCGGGAGGCGCTCGACGCGATCGAGGCCGCCCGCGCAGCGGGGTGCGGCGGCGACGGCCGCGGCAACGGCCGTGGCGCAGACCACCGGCCGCACATCGCCCATCTGCAGGTGGTGCACCCCGACGACGTGCCGCGGTTTGCCGCGCTCGGCGTGACGGCCACCATGCAAGGGCTGTGGGCCGCGCACGAACCGCAGCTCGACGAGCTCACGATCCCGTTCCTCGGGGCGGAGCGCGCGCAGCGCCAGTACGTGTTCGGAGCGCTGCTGCGAGCTGGCGCGCGCCTGGCGGCCGGCAGCGACTGGGCAGTGAGCAGCGCCAACCCGCTCCGCGCCATCCACGTGGCGGTGAACAGGTCGCTGCCTGGCGCGACCGGACCGGAAGCTGAGCCGTTCCTGCCGGCGCAGCGCCTGGACCTCGCCGAGGCGCTCGCCACCTACACGATCGGCTCTGCATACGTGAATCACCTCGACGACGAGACCGGCACGATCACGCCGGGCAAGCTGGCGGATCTCGTCGTGCTCGACCGCGACCCGTTCGCCCACCCGGCCAGCGATATCGCCGGCACCGCGGTGGCCGCGACGTACGTCGAGGGCCAGGAAGTCTATTTGTCGACATCTTGACAGGAGAGTGAGCGCCAGCATGCCAGTCGCGACGACGGAACTCGGTCGCGGTGGACCGCGCGTGTCCAGGGTCGGCCTCGGCCTGATGGCCATGTCCGGCACCTATGGCCCGGCCGACGAGGCGGAGAGCACGGCAACGATCCGCGCCGCGCTCGACGCCGGGATCACCCTGCTGGACACCGGCGACTTCTATGGCATGGGGCACAACGAGCTGCTGCTGCACCAGGCACTTCGCGGTGTCGACCGTGCCAGCGTCTTCATTCAGGTCAAGTTCGGCGGCCAGCGCGATCCGCGCGGCGCGTTCGTCGGCCACGACGCGAGCCCCGCGATGGTGAAGAGCTCGCTCGCCTACTCGCTGACCCGGCTCGGCACCGACCACGTCGACCTGTACCAGCCCGCGCGACTCGACGCACGCGTGCCCATCGAGGAGACGGTCGGCGCGATCGGCGAGCTGATCCAGGCCGGCTACGTCCGCTATCTGGGCCTGTCCGAGGTGGGCGTCGACACCATCCGCCGCGCGGCCGCGGTGCACCCGGTAGCCGCCCTGCAGATCGAGTACTCGCTCATGAGCCGGGGGATCGAGGACCAGATCCTGCCGGCCGTGCGCGATCTGGGCATCGGCGTCACCGCCTACGGCGTCATGTCCCGCGGGCTGCTGGCGGCCACCAGCGCTCGGCCGATCGGGGCCGCCGACCCGCGCAGCCGGTTCCCCCGCTTCCAGGGCGACAACCTCCAGCGCAACCTGGCCCTGGTGGCCGCGCTGGAGCGGGTCGCCACCGACCGTGGCGTCACCACGGCCCAGCTCGCGATCGCGTGGGTGGCGTCGCGGGGCGCCGACATCGTGCCGCTCATCGGTACCAAGCGCCGCGACCGGCTGGCGGAGGCGCTCGGCGCGCTCGAGCTGACGCTCAGCCCCGAGGAGCTGGCGGTCATCGAGGCCGCGGTGCCACAGTCCGCGGTCGCGGGTGACCGGTACGACCCGGCGCAGATGGCCGCCCTGGACAGCGAGCAGCGGTAGATAGGAGCGGCCCGGCGAGTCACGCGAGGCAGGCCGATGGTCGGCGCGAGGCGGATCGAGACGGCCGAGCGGCGCGCCAGGATCGGGCTGCGGCACCGGCTGGCCGCGTGCGCGCGGGCCAGCGACGCGACCGACGTGGCGCAGTCGCTGGTCGCGGTGCACGGCACCGACCCGACGTCGGTATACCTGGGCATCCTGGCCAGGATGGCCGCTGGCGGCATCGCCGACATCGACCGCGCCCTGTATGCGGACAGGACGTTGATCCGGTTGCTGGGCATGCGCCGCACGGTCTTCGTCGTGACGGTGGGGCTCGCGCCGGTCGTGCAGGCGGCGTGCTCCGACGCGGTCGCCGCCAGGGAGCGGCGCAAGCTGCTGGGCTGGCTGGCCGACGCCGGGGTCGGGCCAGACGTAGCCGGCTGGCTCGCCGGTGCCGAGCAGGCCGCGCTGGACGCGCTCACAGCGCGGGGCGAGGCCACCGCGGCCCAGCTCGCGGCGGCGGACCCGCGGCTGGCGATGCCGCTCGGGCTCGGCCCGGGCACGAGTTCGGCGGGGCGGTTCAACGTCGCGAGCCGCGTCCTGTTCGTGCTGGCCGCCCAGGGAAAGGTCGTGCGCGGCCGTCCGCTCGGCACGTGGACGTCACACCAGCACCGGTGGACGCCGCTGGCCGCGTGGTGTCCGGCTGGCCTGGACGAGTGGGTGGCACCGGACGCCGAGGTCGAGCTGGCCCGCCGGTGGCTGCACGCCTACGGCCCGGCGACACCCGACGACCTGCAGTGGTGGGCGGGCTGGACCAGGACGCAGGTGCGCCGGGTGCTGACCCGGCTGCGGCCCGCCGAGGTCGATCTGGACGGGGCGCCCGGCATCGCTCTCGCCTCGGATCTGGAGCCACAGCCGGAGGTGCAGCCGTGGGCGGCGCTGCTGCCCGGACTGGATTCCACACCCATGGGCTGGCGGCACCGCGAGTGGTTTCTCGGCGAGCACGCCGCGCGGCTGTTTGACCAGACCGGCAACGTTGGACCGTCGGTGTGGTGGGACGGCAGGATCGTCGGCGGCTGGGCGCAGGACCCAGACGGCCAGATCGTCTGCCGGTTTCTGGAGGACGTCGGTGCGCAAGCCGTCGCCGCGGCAGACGCCGCCGCCCGGCGGCTGGCCAGCATCGTCGGTCCTGTCCGGCTGGCGCCGCGCACGCGCGGCCGCACCTGGCTCGAGCAGGAGCTCGCCCGCTGACCCCTGGCGTCGGCTGCCTGCACCACCGCCGGATATGTCGTGCTGTCACCGCCGTCCGCAATGATGAGTAGCGCGGGTGAGCTGGCGAAGGGAGACGGGCGATGGCGTCGACGATCGGTGCGACCCCGGACCGGGACGTCAGCGACCGCCGGTTCGCCGCGCAACTGCTCGCCGGCCACCCAGCCACCAGCCCGGTAGCGGTGGTCGAACGGCTGCTGGCGGTGCAGGGGCAGGATCCGCGCGGCGCGCGGCTGGCGATCCGCGCCCGGACGGCGGGGCTGAGCGCGGCGGACGTGGACCGCGCGCTGACGCAGCACCGGTCGCTGCTGATCACCTGGCTGAACCGCGGCACGCTGCACCTGATCCGCAGCGAGGACTACTGGTGGCTGCACCGGCTGACGGCCCGGCCCCAGTTCCAGCTCGGCTGCAGGCGGATCCTGGCCCGGTTCGGCGTCACTGCAGCGGCCGCGGACGACGGCGTCGACGTCGTGGCGAAGGCGCTCGCGGCCGACGGCCCGCTCACCAGGGCGCAGCTAGCCGACCGCCTCAGCGCCACCGGGCTGCCCGCGGACGGCGGCGTCGCGCTGCACGTGCTGATGCTGGCCAGCCTGCGCGGGATCGCGGTGCGGGGGCCGATGATCGGAGCCCAGCACGCGTACGTGCACGTCCGGTCGTGGCTCGGCGATCCACCCGCAGAGCCCGAGCCGGACCGGGCGCTCGGCTGGCTGGCCCGACGGTACCTGGCCAGCCACGGCCCGGCGGGCGAGCGGGACCTGGCGAAGTGGGCCGGCCTCCCGGTCACCTGGATACGCCGTGGCCTGTCAGCGATTGCAGCCGAGTTGCGGGACCGGCCAGACGGGCTGGCCGAGTTGGCGGCGGGGGCCCGGCTCGCCGGGCCCCCGCCGCCTCGGCTGCTCGGCGCGTACGATCCGGTGCTGCTGGGCTGGCAGTCGCGGCATCCCGTGCTGGCCGGTCACCAGGGCATCGTCACGGTCAACGGCCTGTTCCGCCCGTTCGTCTTGGTGGCCGGCCAGGCTGCCGGAATCTGGGCGTATCAGGGCGGCCAGGTGGTCCTCGACCGGTTCGGCCAGCTGCCGGCCGAGGTCGAGACCGCGCTCGCCGCGGAGGCGCGCGACGTCCGGCGATACCTTGCATCGGAACGGGAACCAGCCGCGGACGAGGGGTCGAGATGAAGGTGCCTGAGCTGGCCGACTTGGCGTTCGCGACCGCGCTGACCCGGCACGAGGGTGACCTGGAGGCCGACGTCGACTACGACACCGTGCTGTTCGACGGTTCGCAGTTTGCCGATCCCCGGCTGCCCAACGCCCGCTTCCTGGACTGCGCGTTCCGCCGGGTGTCGATCACCGATGGCCGGCTCCCGCGGGCGAGCCTGCGCGACGTGTGGCTCCGCGACGTGCGCTTGACCGGCACCTTCCTCGCCGAGAGCTCGTGGCAGGACGTCACCGTGGTCAGCTCCAGCCTGGCCGGGATCCAGGTGTTTGGCGCCCAGCTGCGGCGCGTGGTGTTCAGTGGCTGCAAGCTTGACTCGGTCAACTTCCGGGGAGCGCGGCTGACCGACGTCACCTTCGACCGGTGCATGCTGCGAGACGTCGACTTCGGCGGCGCGACGCTGGCGGGCTGCGCCTTTCCGGGTGCCGAGCTCAGCAACGTCGATCTCACCAGGGTCGCGATGGACCGAACCGACCTGCGCGGTGCATCGCTCGGGCTCGTCATCGATTCCGATTCGCTGCGCGGCGCGATCATCAGCTCGGCGCAACTGGCGATCGTGGCGCCGGTTCTCGCCGACACGCTCGGCATCGTGGTCGATGCCGAGCGCGCGGCCGACTAGCCAGCTACCCGCGGGCCGCTCCGGCTCAGTGCTGGCCGGGGCGGCTCAGTGCTGGCCGGGGCGGCTCAGCGAGGCCGGATCTGGCTGCTGCCTCGGGAGCACCACGTCGGCCGCGACGTCCGCGGCAAGCCGGACCACGTCACCATCGGCGAGCCGGACGCTGATGCCTGGCAGCACTCGATCGCCATTGACGAACGTCCCGTTTGTCGAGTTCTCGTCCCGGATGCTGGCGTGACCAGCGTCGTCCACCGTGACCGTGGCGTGTCGTCTGGAGACGTTCTCATACTCGGCGAAGGCAGCCGCCACCAGGGACTCGGCCGGATCGCGGCCGAGTAGCACGGTCGTTCCGGCGGGCACGTCGACGTTCCCGGTCGGGAATGACAGCCGGAGCACAGTCGACGAGATGGGGCCCGCGCGCTCGTCCGGGCGCAGGTATGCCTGCATCACCGTGCTGGCGGCAGGCGTGTCGTCGTCCCTGGCGGTCCGCGGCAGGTTGGCACCGCAGGTGAAGCAGATCAGGTCGTCCACCTTCACCTCAGTCGCACAGTGGGGGCACGTCAGCGTCGTGTTCACGGGTCCTCCCAGACTTCACCGCCGGCAGCCGGCCAGCCAGCCGCAGGAATGCTCGGACGAGAGAGTAACGTGCCGGGCCGCGGCGATGTGCCACGCCTCCGCGCCCGCCCGCCTTCGAGTCGCTGACCAGGACCGATGTCGTACCATCCCAGGTATGGTCGGCTTCACGCTCAGCGCGGAGCAAGAGGCACTCCGCTCCACTGTCGAGCAGTTTGCCCGCGAGGCGGTCGCACCCGTGATCGGGGGTTTCTACGAGCGGGGCGAGTTCCCGTACGACATCGTGGCCAAAATGGCCAAGCTGGGCCTGTTCGGCCTGCCGTTTCCTGAGGACTACGGCGGCATGGGGGGTGACTACTTCGCCCTCTGCCTCGCTCTGCACGAGCTGGCGAGGGTCGATTCCTCGGTCGCCATCACGCTGGAGGCCGCGGTCGCCCTGGGCGCAATGCCCGTCTACCGCTTCGGGACAGCCGCGCAGAAGGATCGCTGGCTGCCCGAGTTGTGTCAGGGTGACCGCCTCGCCGCGTTCGGGCTGACCGAGCCCGGCGGCGGCTCCGACATCCCCGGCGGGATGCGCACGACAGCCCGCCTGGACGGAGACGTCTGGGTCATCGACGGGTCCAAGGCGTTCATCACCAATGCCGGTACCGCGATCACCTCGGTGGTGAGCGTGCTCGCCTGGACGGCGCCGGCCGGGCGGCCAGGCGCCGCGACGCGGGAGATCTCCGCGATCATCGTCCCGTCGGGGACAGCGGGGCTCACGGTGGGCGCGGAGTACTCGAAGGTAGGCTGGCGCGCTTCGGACACGCGCGAGCTGAGCTTCTCCGACTGCCGGGTGCCGCGGGAGAACCTGCTGGGGGAGTGCGGCCGCGGATACGCGCAGTTCCTGCAGACGCTGGACGAGGGCAGGGTCGCGCTCGCGGCGCTGTCGGCGGGGCTGGCGGCAGGCTGCGTCGACGAGTGCCTGCGCTACGCCCGCGACCGGACGGCCTTTGGCCACGCGCTCGGCCACTATCAGGCGATCCAGTTCAAGATCGCGGACATGGCGGCGCGGGCGCACCTCGCGCGGCTGGCCTGGTACGACGCTGCGGCCCGGCTCGTCGCCGGGCAGCCATTCAAGTCTGAGGCCGCCATCGCGAAGCTGACCTGCGCCAACGCGGCAATGGACAACGCGAGGGACGCGACCCAGATCTTCGGGGGCTACGGGTTCATGAACGAGTTCCCGGTTGCCAGGTTCTACCGGGACGCCAAGGTGCTGGAGATCGGCGAGGGCACGTCCGAGGTCCAGCGGATGGTCATCGCGCGGCAGCTAGGCCTGGAGCGGTCCTAGCTGCCGCGCTTGACGATCATGGGCGGGACCGACGGTATCTGTGCCGAGCTGATCATGTCGAAGTTCGACATGAGCCGCACCACGCGCTCCAGGTTGATCGCGCTGGTCGACGTCGGGTAGCTGCCGACAGTAGACAGGTCGGCATCTTCGGTGCTCATCCCCGTCGTCTTCGGCAGGATCGCCTGGACCTGACCCACCATGGCCGCCTGCGTCTGCGCCCTGGCCATGGCTGCCTGGAAGTCGGCCACGGCCGGCGCGTTGTCCTTGACCCAGGCACTGGTCGCGACATAGCCGGTCAGCGGCAGATCCGCGGTGGAGCCGCTGCAGGCATCGAGGACCACGGTGGCCCCGAACTGGCTCTCGGCCTCGTAGATGTACGGCTCGCTCACCAGGGCGGCCTGCAGGCGGTGCTGCGCCAGTTCCGTGATCTCCTGCTGCTCCGACATCGGCGACCAGACCACCGACTCAGCGTCGTTCCCCAGGTAATTGGTCAGAACTTCAGTGGCCGCGGCAGCGTCCAGGCTCACCGGGTGGCCCGAGCCGGTAAGACCGGGTAGCAGTTGCTCGTCGGGCACGCCGATGGTCTCGCCCGCCAGGTCGGCTGGCGACGCTATCGGCGAGCCCGGCCAGGTGAGCACTTCCAGGACGCCCGCCGCGGCGTCGTAGCCGTCGCTGAGGATGCGCAGGTCTGGATCTCGAGACTGCGCGTAGAAGATGTCGCCGTAATCGCTCGCCGCGATGTCAGCCTTGCCATTTGCGATGGCGGTGAGCTCGGCCCCTGCAGAGGAGTAGCTTTTGATGACGACATGGGCCAGGCCTTCGGCGGCGAACGTCCCGTCGCGCTGCGCGAGATACAGCGGCGCGGTGTCCACTCCCGGAATGGCAGCGATCGTGATGGTGGCCGACACGTTGCCGCCCGCGCTCGGAGCGCCACCGCAGCCGGCCGCGAGCAGGACCGTGAGCCCGGCAGCCGCGACCAGCAGGCCCTGCGCCCGGAAACCCCGGACGCCCGGTTGCTGCACTGGGCTGTGGGCACGCCTCATGACACTCCTTGCGCCGCTTGGGATTCCTTGCACCATATCTTTCCGGCCAGCCAGGGCGGGGAACCGGACAGTTTCCCGAACACGGGCGATGCGGCAGAGAGTACCGTATTGCTGTCAGGAGACCCGTCAAACACAACGTTACATAGGTTTTTCCGGTTTGTATGTGTATTGACGCAGGTTACCGGGTTAACCAGCTAGAGTTGCCATGGCTGTGTGACCGACTGCACCCAAAGCGGGGTCGTTATCTGGGAGGTTAGCCATGTCGGTAGCGCCGTACGGCGCCACGGCTGCCCCCATGTCGCGGCGATCAGGTGAGGGGTTCAGAGACAGTGCCGTCCCGAGTTAAGAAGGTCCGCAGCGCTGCCCCGGCCCGCCCCGGGGTCCGCTTCGCGACCGCGGGCGCCAGCTCCGCACAGGAGGCCCCGGCCGCATC
>JASHQA010000185.1 GCA_030037785.1 Streptosporangiaceae bacterium | reverse complement strand
GGCATGCAGGCGGCCGGGGTCTAGGCAGGGTCGGGCCCGTCGGCGCCAGGACGCGGTCGGCAACCACTGCGGAAGTATCGGGCGAACGGTCAGACTGGCAGTCGGCGTAGGGTCGGATCATGGTGGTGAGCCTGCTCGCCGCGTTGCTGTCGGCGCTGTGCTACGGCGTCGCGTCGGTGCTGCAGGCTATCTCCGTCCGAGCGGCGAGCCGGCGCAGCATGGCCAAGGTGGGTCAGGCGGGCGAGGGCGTCGACACCGGGCTGCTGGTGCGGATGCTCCGCCAGGGCATGTTCCTCGGCAGCATGGCGCTCGACCTGCTCGGCTTCGTGGCGCAGCTCGTCGCCCTGCGGCGGCTGCCGCTGTTCGCGGTCCAGGCGATCATCGCCGCAAACCTCGCGGTCACCGCCATCTTCGCGGCCTGGCTGATGCGCGTCCGGCTGGCTGCCCGCGAGTGGCTCGCGGTCGCCGGGGTCATCGTCGGCGTGGGGCTGCTCAGCCTGTCCGCGGGGGCTGAGGGCGCGGCGCGAGTGGGTTCGGCGTTCAAGCTCGGGCTCATCGTCGCGGTGGTGGGCGTAGGCGTCGGCGGGTTCGCAGTAGCACGGCTGCCCAATCCGGCCCGGACCCCGGCGCTCGGCGCCATCGCCGGCCTCGGCTACGGGATAGTGGCCGTGGCAGCCAGAATCCTGCCGGGGTTCGGTGCCTTGCAGCTCATCAAGAGCCCGGCCAGCTACACCCTGGCGGCGGCCGGGATCGTGTCCTTCCTGCTGTACGCGACCGCACTGGAAGGCGGCAGCGTCACGACCGCGACGGCCGCTGTGATCCTCGCCGAGACGGCACCGCCCGCCCTCATCGGCGTCATCTTCCTGGGTGACACAACCCGGCACGGGCTGGCCGCGGTGGCCGCCGTGGGCTTCGTGCTGGCCGTCATCTGCGCCCTCGCCCTGGCCAGGTTTGGCGAGGCCGGTGACACCGACCGGGCCGCAGCCCGCCACGCGCCGCAGCAGACCGAGCCGGTGAGCCGCCGGGCGGCGTTAGGGGCAGCAGAGTCGAACTGAGCACTCAGCCGCATAGCCGTACAAGATGCACTAGCCGCACATACACGGCGGCTGGCGTGTGCTGCGCCTCGGCGATGGGCGTGCTGGCCGCGGACAACTGGCGGCCGTGTCTGCGGGCAGGCGGCCGCGCGGCTTGATATCCTGATACCCCGTGGGCGAGCGGGATCTGCCGCCGAATCGGACCACGGGAGCGTCGTTGGCGATTTCAGCACATGGGTCACGGCCGGCCACGACCAGGCATCTCTTCGTCACCGGGGGCGTGGCCTCCAGCCTGGGCAAGGGACTCACCGCATCCAGCATCGGCAGGCTGCTGAAGCTGCGCGGGCTCCGGGTGAGCATGCAAAAGCTCGACCCGTACCTGAACGTCGATCCAGGAACGATGAATCCGTTCCAGCACGGCGAGGTGTTTGTCACCGACGACGGGACCGAGACGGACCTCGATGTCGGGCACTACGAGCGCTTTCTCGACATCCGACTGCCGGGCTCGGCGAACGTGACGACCGGCCAGATCTACTCAAGCGTGATCGCCAAGGAGCGCCGTGGCGACTACCTCGGTGACACGGTCCAGGTCATCCCGCACATCACCAACGAGATCAAGGCTCGGATCAGGGCGATGGCCAACGCCGAGACCGACGTGGTGATTACCGAGGTCGGCGGCACCGTAGGCGACATCGAGTCGCAGCCATTCCTCGAGGCCATCCGGCAGATCCGGCACGAGATAGGCCGTGATCGGTGCTTCTTCCTGCACGTCTCGCTGCTGCCCTACATCGGCCCGTCCGGTGAGCTGAAGACCAAGCCCACCCAGCACTCGGTCGCGGCGCTGCGCAGCATCGGCATCCAGCCCGACGCCATCGTCTGCCGGTCGGACCGGCCGATCAGCGACGGGCTGAAGCGGAAGATCAGCCTGATGTGCGACGTCGACGAAGAGGCTGTGGTGTCCGCGCCGGACGCGCCGTCGATCTACGACATTCCCAAGGTGCTGCACGCCGAGGGCCTGGACGCCTACGTCGTCCGCCGGCTGGGCCTGGCGTTCCGGGACGTGGACTGGACCGACTGGGACGACCTGCTCCGCCGGGTTCACCGGCCGGCGCGGACCATCACGATCGCACTAGTAGGCAAGTACGTCGACCTGCCCGACGCGTACCTGTCCCCGGCCGAGGCGCTGCGCGCGGGCGGGTTCGCGCACGACACGGCCGTCAACATCAGGTGGGTGACCAGTGACGACTGTCAGACACCCGAGGGCGCGGCGCGGCACCTGGCCGACGTGGACGGCGTTCTGGTGCCGGGCGGCTTCGGGGTACGCGGCATCGAGGGCAAGATCGGCGCGGTGCGGCACGCGCGCGAGAACGGCATCCCGGTGCTTGGCCTCTGCCTGGGCCTGCAGTGCATGGCGATCGAGGTCGCGCGGAACGTGGCCGGCCTGGCGGACGCCAACAGCACCGAGTTCGACCCGCAGACGCCACACCCGGTGATCGCGACGATGACCGACCAGGAGGACGTCGTCGCCGGGCAGCGCGACATGGGCGGCACCATGCGGCTCGGCCTGTACCCGGCCGTGCTAGCCGAGGACAGCCTGGTGGGGGGCCTGTATGGCGAGCCCGTCGTCGAAGAGCGACACCGGCATCGCTACGAGGTCAACAACGCCTACCGGGATCGGCTGGAGCGGGCCGGGCTGCGGTGCTCGGGCCTGTCACCGGATGGACGGCTGGTGGAGTTCGTGGAGCTGTCCCCGAGCGTGCACCCGTTCTTCGTCGCCACCCAGGCGCATCCGGAGCTGCTCTCCCGGCCGACCCGGCCGCACCCGCTATTCGGCGGCCTGATCGCGGCCGCCCTGGAACGCAGCCGGGTGAGGCGAGTGCCAGAAGCGGTGGCGGCCGGTGCGGCGCGGCCAGCGGCCACGGCCTGAGTCCGGCAGAAAGACCGCGACGGCGGTGGCCGACATCAGGGACGAGGCTGGCAGCTGGCCGGTGACAGGGTCGTCGATCGAGGCCACCGGCCGGATCGTGACCGTTCGCACCGACACCGTCGGCATGCCGGACGGTGCGGAGGTGCGCCGGGAAGTCGTAGAGCATCCGGGCGCGGTCGCGATCGTGGCGCTGGACGATCGCGGCCGCGTGCTGCTGATCCGCCAGTACCGGCACCCGGCGGCGGCGACTCTCTGGGAGATCCCGGCCGGCCTGCGGGACGTGGACGGCGAGCCATTGATCGAGACGGCCCGGCGGGAATTGCTCGAGGAGGCTGGCTGCCGGGCCACCGACTGGGCAGTACTGGCCGACTACCTGCCCTCGCCCGGCATCAGCACCGAGCGGCTGCGCGTGTTCCTGGCCAGGGGTCTGACCGTGGTCCCGGCCGAGCAACGCGAGTATGTTCGGCACAATGAGGAGGCCTACCTGACGGTGGCCTGGGTGCCCCTGGACGAGGTCGTTCAGGGAATCCTGTCAGGCGACTTGCACAATGGCGTGGCGATGGTGGGTATCTTGTCCGCGTTTGCGGCCCAAGCCGGTCGATTCCGGGCGCTTCGCCAGCCTGACGAGCCTGAGTACCTCTGATCACGTCTGCAGGCACCACCGGCGAGGAAGGACTTGAGCTCTCATGAGGGTGGGCGTCCCCAAGGAAGTCAAGAACAACGAATACCGGGTCGCGATCACGCCGGCCGGCGTGCACGAGTTCGTCAGCGCCGGGCACGACGTGTATGTCGAGCAGGACGCGGGCGTCGGCTCCGCGATACCGGACGCGGACTACGTCGCGGCCGGCGCGAAGATCCTCTCGTCTGCCGACGACCTGTGGCGGGCCGGTGACCTGATACTCAAGGTGAAGGAGCCGGTGGCCGAGGAGTACCACCGGATGCGCGCCGGCCAGGTGCTGTTCACCTACCTGCACCTCGCCGCCAGCCGCGAGTGCACGGACGCACTGCTGGGGTCGAAGATCACCGCGATCGCCTACGAGACAGTCCAGCTTCCGGACGGCTCGTTGCCGCTGCTCGCGCCGATGTCTGAGGTGGCGGGCCGGATGGCACCGCAGGTCGGCGCCTATCACCTGCAGGCCGACGGGGGTGGTCGCGGCGTGCTCATGGGCGGCGTGTCGGGCGTCTATGCCGCCAAGGTCGTGGTGCTGGGGGCCGGCGTGTCGGGCATGAACGCGGCCGCGATCGCCCTCGGGATGCAGGCC
>JASHQA010000016.1 GCA_030037785.1 Streptosporangiaceae bacterium | reverse complement strand
GACGCCGGACGCTGACCGCGTTGGCCGGTCTGGCCTGAGCCTGGTTCTTGAGCGACGGCTTGAGCTCGCCCTCCGGCCGGTACCACTCCGACTCGAAGTACAGCTCGATCTCGTATCCCGCGGGCTCGCGACACAGGTACGTCGGGCCGATGCCGAGGTCGCCCTCCTGCCAGCCGATACCCAGCCCTGCGGCCTCCACCTCGGCAACCCGCCGCTTGAGCGCGTCTTCGCTCGCGGCGCGCAGGCCGGTGCGAGCCAGCCCGGACGTGTTCGACGCGGTGAGCTTGAGGCTGTACTGCTCGTAGTCGTCCCAGGTCCGCAAGTACACCGAGTCTCCGCTGCTGCCGTTCTGGGTCAGTCCCAGCACCTGGGTGAAGAACCACAGGCTCTTGTCCGGCTCGGGCGTCAGCAGTTCGGCGTTGGCGAGGTGGGCGATGTCGTGCAGCAAGGGCATGATGGGCTCCTCATCCCGGCGGGACCGTAGCCGGAGGGAACACGGTCCCGTCGAATAGCTTGCGAGCGGTGCGGATGACGCCGGCGCTGCGCACCAGCGGCGGGGCCACCGACGTGTCGATGTCTACCTCCACCTCCAGGTGCCCGGTCGGATGCTCGACGTCGACCACATGTCCGTCCGGCGGAAACGCCGCCAGCTCGGCGCCAGTGCCGCCCGCCAGCAGCGCCGTCACGACGGTGATCGCGCCGAGTACGCCGATCGAGGTGTGCAGCCGGACCGGGATGAAGGTGCGGGTGCAGATCGCGCCGCTGTTGCGAGGCGCGCTGACCAGCGTGGTCTTCGGCACCGACAGGTCGCTGACGTCCCCGAGGCCCATCAGCTTGCCGGCCTGCAGGCGCACCGACTGGACCCGGTCGTTGAGCTCGGTGTTGGTGGCGAGCTCGGGCACGGGCTCGTACCCGGTGACACCGAAGTCCGCCGCCCTGGCCACGACCACCGGCATGCCGTTGTCCATGCACGTCACCTCGACGCCGTCGATCACGTCGTGCAGGCTGCCGGTTGGCAGCAGCTGCCCGGTGGTGGAGCCGGCGATGTCGGCGAACCGCAGCAGGATCGGGGCGGCGGTGCCGGGAACGCCGTCAATCGCGGTCGGCCCGTCGTAGCAGGGCACGCCGCCAGGGGTAGGGAACGTGGCGGTGACCACGCTCCCGGAGTTGACCATCGCGATGCGCGTGGTGGTCGACTCCGGC
Organism: Streptosporangiaceae bacterium; assembly: GCA_030037785.1. Lineage (GTDB taxonomy): Bacteria > Actinomycetota > Actinomycetes > Streptosporangiales > Streptosporangiaceae > JAJYUU01. The sequence continues at coordinate 6,577 of JASHQA010000016.1, read as the reverse complement.
CCGGCCGCGATCAAACCGCGCTCCACCGCGAACGGGCCCACGCCGGCCAGGATGTTGCCGCACTGCTGCTTGTCGGTGATGGTCGCGGCGTCGACGCCGAGTTGCAGGAACAGGTAGTCCACGTCGGCGTCGAGCCGACGCGACGGCGACACCACCGCGACCTTGGAGGTCAGGGAGTGACCGCCGCCCACCCCGTTGATCTGCAGCGGGTGACCGCTGCCCATGACCGCGACCAGCAGCGCGTCCCGCTCGGCCGGGTCGGCCGGCAAGTCGGCGGCGTCGAAGTACAGGCCGCGGGACGTGCCGCCGCGCATCTGCATGCACGGGATGCCAGTCATAATTCCGCCAGCTTGCTGAGGTAGGACTCGTAGTCCAGGTACGTCACGCCCTGCGCCGCCAGCACCGCTCGCAGTCCGTAGCGGTCGAGGCCGAGTTCACCGGCGGCGAACGAGGCGCGCGCTGCCTCCTCCTTCTGCGCGCGGGCCGCCGCGGCCGCGAGCACGCCGGTGACCGCGGTCCGCGGCACGACCACCACACCGTCATCGTCGGCCACGATCGCGTCACCGGGAGCGACGCGCTGGCCGCCGATGCTGACCGGGACGTTGACCGCGCCCGCGGTCGCCTTGACCGTGCCCTGCGCCGATATCGCGGCGCTGAACACCGGAAAGCCCATGTCCGCAAGAGCGGCCAGATCCCGCACGCCGCCGGTGGTCACCAGCCCGCGCACGCCGCGCTGGGCTAGCGATGTCGCCAGCAGCTCGCCGAACGCGCCGTCTGCGGACGGCGAGGTGGTGGTCACCACGAGCAGGTCGCCGGGTCGGCACTGCTCGACCGCGGCGTGCACCATGAGGTTGTCGCCCGGCCAGCACAGCGCGGTGACGGCGGTCCCGCCGGCCCGGCAGCCGGGCCAGCCGGGCCGGATTCCGGGTCCGAGGTAGCCGGTCCGGCCCGCGGCCTCGTGCACGGTGGCCACGCCGAAGGCAGCCAGCGCGTCAACCGCGCTCGCCTCCGCGCGCGGCCAGCCGGTGACGACCACGTTCATCCCTGCAGGTCCCTTGTCACCTGCGGGTAGACACGCTCGTACGCTTCGCCCATCGTGGCGTGCGCCAGGCCCAGGTTCGGTCCGGCGTTGCGCCGCAGCTGGACACCGCGTCGGCGGGCCAGGTCGGTGTAGTAGTCCCACATGTGCTGCTGGGCGGGCAGGCACTCCATCGCGGCCCGCTTGCGGTCGAATACGTCGGTGATGTCGAGCAGCACGTCGGGCTTGAAGTCGCACTGCTCGGGCTGGTGCGGCTCGAACAGGAACACCGGCGGTGCGCCGAGCGGCTCACCGGGCGCGTCGTACCCGATGGCCTGCGCGAACACCCGCGCCTGCAGCGCGACCCGGCCGGCCGTCGGGTGGTCGGGGTTGTAGGGATCAGCGAGCGAATGCGTCAGCACGACGGTCGGCTCGACCTCCCGGTAGATTCGCACGAGCTGATCGAGGAGTTCCGGCGTCTCCCGCAGCGGGTAGTCGCCCGCGTCCAGGAACTCGATCGTGGCGCCCAGCACGTCGGCTGCGTGCGTTGCCTCGGCCCGCCGGATCGCCTTGATCTCGTCCAGCGTCTTGCCGTCCAGCCACGCACGGGCCGACTCGCCCCGCTCGCCGAAGCTCAGGCACACCACCGTCACCGGGGTGCCGCGGGAGGCGGCCAGCGCCATCGCGCCCGCGGCCCGCCAGACGAAGTCGCCCGCGTGCGCACTGACGACGAGCATGGAATCAGTCACAGGAAGCCCATACCTCCAGCGCGGTGTCGGCGACGAGGGCCAGCCAGATCGTCAACAAGATTGTAGGCAATACCCGCAGCTGGCCCAATCATTGCCCCCGCATTATTCGCCGGCCGGCCCGCTGGTCGTGGCCGCCGCGGCGGCCGGCGTGCTGGCCGCGGCGGGCGCCGAGCCGTTCTCGTTCCCGGTCAGCGGGAAGTGGCACGCAACCAGGTGCCCGTCGGCGAGCGCCCGCATTTCGGGTACCTCGACCGCGCAGCGGTCGGCCGCCCGCGGGCACCGGGTGCGGAACCGGCAGCCGCTCGGCGGGTCGAGCGGTGACGGCAGCTCACCGCTGATGACGGTCGCACTCTCCCGCCGGCTGACCATCGGATCGGGGCTCGGGATGGAGTTGAGCAGCGCCAGCGTGTAGGGGTGCATCGGAGCGCTATACAGCGACCGGACCGGGCCGACCTCGCACAGCTTGCCGAGATACATGACCGCCACCCGGTCGCTGACTTGCTTGACCAGCGCCAGGTCGTGGGCGATGAACAGATACGACAGCCCTAGGTCCTCGCGCAGCTTCTCGAACAGGTTGAGTACCTGAGCCTGCACGAGCACGTCAAGCGACGACACCGGCTCGTCGCAGAGGATCAGCTTCGGGGACAGCGCGAGCGCCCGGGCCACCGCGACTCGCTGGCACTGCCCCCCGGACAGCTCCCTCGTGCGCCGGCTGCCGTAGCGCACCGGGTCGAGCCCCACCAGGTCGAGCAGCTCGTTCACGCGTGCCCGCCGCTGCTCGCGGGAGCCCTCGCCGTAGGCCACCAGCGGCTCCTCGACGAGGCCCGCCACGGTCCAGCGCGGGTCGAGGGAGGTGAACGGGTCCTGGAAGACCATCTGCATGTTGCGCCGGGCGAGCTTGAGCGCGCCGCGCGGCAGCCGCGCCAGGTTCTGACCCTGGAAGATCACCTCGCCCCGCTTGGGCGGGGGTGCCTGGATAACCGAGCGGGCCAGCGTCGACTTGCCCGAGCCGGTCTCACCCACGATTCCGAGCGTCTCGCCCACGTGCAGGTCGAACGACACGTCGGCGACGGCCTGTAGCACACCGCCCTTCGCACCGCCGAAGTCGCGCAGCACGAACTCCTGCACGACGTTGTGGACCTCAAGCAGGACGTCGTCACCGGTCGAAGTCACTGCGCGGGCTCCTTCCCCAGCGGGTGCCAGCACGCCCACCAGCGGCCGGGCTCGTGCTGCTGCAGCGGCGGACACGTGTCCTGGCAGTCCTGCTGCACCCGGGGGCAGCGGGGCGCGAACGAGCAACCCGGCGGGATGACCGCGAGGTCCGGCGGGCGACCGCCTACCACCGGCAGGAGGACGTGCGGCTCCATCTCGATCCGCGGGATGGCGTCGAGCAGCGCCTGGGTATAGGGCATCCGGACCCCGGCGAACAGTTCCTTGGTCGGTGCCTGCTCGACTATCTTGCCGGCGTACATGACGATGACTTCTTCGGCATAGGACGCGGCCAGGCCGAGGTCGTGACTGATCATCAGCAGCGCGCTGCCGGTTTCCTGCTGCAGGTCGAGCAGCAGCTCCATGATCTGCGCCTGGGTGGTGACATCCAGGGCCGTCGTCGCCTCGTCAGCGATGAGGACCGCCGGATCGCACGCCAGCGCGATCGCGATGACGACGCGCTGGCGCATGCCGCCCGACAGCTGGTGCGGGTACTCGTAGAAGCGCCGCTCGGGGGCCGGCAGCCGCACCATCCGGAGCAGCTCGACGGCCCGGTCGTGCGCCTCCTGCTTGCTGACCGGCAGGTGGCAGCCGACCGCCTCGGCGATCTGGGTGCCGACCCGCATCGTCGGGTTCAGCGAGCGCTCCGGATTCTGGAACACCATCGCCACGCACCGGCCCCGGTAGTCCCGCAGCTCGCGCTCGCCGCGGCCGACGATCTCGTCGCCCTTGAACTTGATCGAGCCGGACACCCTGGCCGTTCGCGGCAGGATGCCCATGATGGCCTGCGCGCTGACGGTCTTGCCCGACCCGGACTCGCCGATGAGGGCTAGCGTGCGACGCGGCTCGATCGTGAGGTTGACGCCCTGCACCGCGTGCACGCTGCCGAGCCGGGTGCCGAAGGTAACCCGCAGGTCGGAGACCTCCAGCAGCGGGCTCGGTCGCAGCTGCAGGTCGGGTGCCGCCGCGTCCGCGGTGGCGGCCATCAGCGAACGCCCCAGCGGGCCCGCAGACCGTCGCTCATCATGTTCAGGCAGACGCAGGTGAGCAGCAGGAAGACGGTCGGGACGAGGACGAGGTCCGGGTAGACCGAGATGAACTGCTGGCCGGTCGCGATCATGTTGCCCCAGCTCGCGGTCGGCTGGGGGATGCCGTAGCCGAGGAAGTCGAGGCCGCCCTCCAGGATGATCGTCAGGCCGGCCCCGAGCATGGTGAAGGTCAGCAACTGCGGCGCCATGTTGGGCACAAGGTGCTTGAGCATGATCCGCCAGGCCCTGGTCCCGGACAGCCGCGCCGCGACCACGAACGGCTGGTCACGCAGCTGCAGCGCGGCGGCCCTGGCAATCCGCGCGAACGCCGGGATGCTGAACGCCGACAGCGCCCAGATCACGTGCATCTCGCTGGGGCCGAGGCTGTCGGAGATGGCGATCGCCAGCACCAGGGACGGGAACGCGAGGAACACATCCAGGATGCGCATCAGCACCGCGTCGATCCAGCCGCCCCGGTACGCCGACGCCATCCCCAGCAGCCCGCCGACGGCCAGGCCGATGGCCTGAACTCCGGCAGCGACCTCGAAGGACACCCGGCCGCCGTACAGGATCCTGGACATGATGTCGTTGCCGACGTCGTCGGTGCCGAAGATGTGGCCCGGCGAGAACAGCGGCAGGTTGACCGTCTGGAGGGCACCACCGACCGGCTTGGGCACCGGGTAGATCATCGGCCAGATGAAGCAGAAGAACAGCAGCAGCACGAGGATGCCGGCCGGGACGGTGATCTCGGCCGAACGCAGCCAGCCTCGAGCCCGCGGCGCCGAACCCGCCGCCTCGGCGGGCGGCACCGTCGATGCGGTCGTGAGGACGTTAGCTGCGGGAACGGACATGACGGATCCTTGGGTCGAGCGCACCGTAGAGCAGGTCGGTGACCAGGTTGGCGAGCACCACGGCAATCCCGAATACGAGGACGATGCCCTCGATGACCGGGATGTTGCGGTTGCTGATGGCGTCGAGCAACTCGAAACCGACGCCGGGCAGGGAGAAGACCGACTCCACGATCACTGTCACGCCGATCAGCGTGGCGAGGTTGAGGCCGACGATTGTGAGCAGCCCGATGAAGGAGTTGCGCAGCGCGTGCCGGATGAGGATCCGCCACTCGGTGACCCCCTTGGCGCGCGCGGTCACGATGTAGTCCTCGGCCTGCATCTGCTCGAGCAGGTCGGCGCGCAGGAACCGGATGTAGAACCCGATCAGTGGCACCGCCAGGACGATGCTGGGCAGCGTCATCGTGTGCAGGTTGCCTGCGAGTGACTGGCTCAGGCCCACGTACCCGATGGCCGGGAAGATCGCCCACTTGACGGCAAAGACGATGACGGCCAGCAGAGCGAGCGACGGCGCGGCGATCGAGATGCTGCCCATCGACAGCACCAGGCTGAGCCGGTCGATGACGCCGCGCGGCCAGCGGGCGCACAGGATGGACACCGGTATCGAGACCACCAGCGTGATGATCATCGCGTAGATGACGAGCTCGAGCGTGACCGGCAGCCGCGCCCCGAGGACCGACGCGACAGACTGCGGGCTCGACAGTGACGTGCCGAGGTTGCCCGTTACCACCCCGGCGAACCAGTGCCAGTAGCGCGTCCAGATCGGCTCGTTCAGGTGCAGCTTGACGGAGAACGCCCGGATCTCGGCCTTGGTGGCGTCGAGGCCGAGTATCGCCGAGGCGGCGTCGCCTGGCAGCGCGTTCATGACCAGGAACGACAGCGCCGTGACACCCCACAGAACCGGGATGGCGGTGAGCAGCCGCCGGCCGCTCACCCGCAGGGCCGGGGATCTGGTCAGGCGGCGCATGAGCGCGCCGCCTGACCAGCGTGCCGGCTGAACAGGTACCGAAGTTACCGAGGTGTTCATGTCGGCAGCAATCCCAGCTTCATAGACGGTGCAGCCCCATTGGGCTACTTGATGTTGTTGTCGTTGTAGACGTACTGCCAGAGGATCTCTGGGTTCACGTCGGTGACCGGCAGCGGGCTGGTGAGGCCCGGACCGCCGACGCCCTTGTCCGCGATGTCGTAGCCGGCGATCGGGAACAGGAACGGCCCGTAAGCGTTCTTCGCGATGTAAGCGGCGGCCTCGTCGTAGTCAGCCTTCCGCTTGGCCTGGTTCACCGTGGCGGCCGCGGCCTCGAGCATCGAGTCGAGCTTCGGGTCGAACACGCCGGTGAACGGTGAGGTGGAGCAGAACCGGAAGCAGACGCCGACTCCGGTGCCCGGGTCGTACGCGCCAGCCGTCTGCAGCATGGCCTGCCACTTCCCGCCGTCGAAGGCGCCGATCAGACCTTCCAGGTCCCAGCTCGAGAGACTGACCTTCATCCCGGCCGCCTGCCACTCCGTCTGGATGGCGGTGTCCATTTCGGTGGCCGTCGGCACGCTGATCGTGCCGAGGTTGAAGCTCAGCCCGCCGAGCTGCTTCACCAGGGCCTTGGCCTTGCTCAGGTCGTAGGTGATGTAGCCGGGCACGGTCTCCTCGTAGTACAGCCCCGCGGGCGCCGTGAACGACTCACCCACCGGGTAGGTGTCGCCGAACAGGCTCTTGTCCAGCAGCGCCGCGTC
>JASHQA010000184.1 GCA_030037785.1 Streptosporangiaceae bacterium | reverse complement strand
GGCCGGGGTCGCGCGCAGGAACTCGGCGAAGCCGCCCTGCGGCAGGAACACCGACTGCGTGAAGTGCTCGTAGCTGAGGCCCAGCAGGTCTTGCACGGCTACCTTGACGTTCTCCGGGCCCTCGGCCAGCTGCTCCACGCTCGCCTGCAGAATCTCGGCCAGCGACGCGGTCGGCGGCACGCTGGCGTCGAGCCGCTCCAGCCTGGCGGCCTTGGTGGTGACGCGGCCCTGTCTATCGCGCTGCAGCGACCGGACGGCGACGTAGCGCTGGCTGGCGAGCTCGAAGATCAGGCTGACCCGGCAGGCGTTCGCCGACGGGGCCAGCGCGTTGCGGACCTCTTTCTCGTTGTCCCAGCGCGGTACCGTGCCGTACAGCGCGAAGCAGAGCGCGTCGATGACCGTGCTCTTGCCCGCGCCAGTCGGCCCGGTGAGCGCGAAGAAGTCGACGTCGGTGAAGTCGATCTCGGTCTCGGCCCGGTAGCTGCCGAAGCCGTCGAGGATCAGCCGGAGCGGACGCACGGATAGCAGTGTGCCGCACGGCGCGGTCATTGGCGGCCGGTCGGCCGTAGCTCATCGCGGTTGAGCGGGCGCCGGCTCGGCGGGTCGAGCGGCACTGGGGCTCGCGGTCGAACTGCACGCGGGCTCGCGGTCGATGGGAGTGGACTTGGTATGGCTCCGCCCATAGCAAACCCGCTCCCACCGGCGGCCGGCAGCTCCCGAGACGACCCGTCTTCGGCGAGTCTTCGCGCGGGTGCTGTGGTCAGGCCGGGGCGCGGTCCGCGAGCACGCCTTTAAGCTCGGCCATCGACTCGCGGAACGCGCCCGGCAGGTCCGGCTGGCCCGGCTCGCTGACCCAGCGCGCGAAGGCGATCTTGAACACGGCGACGCCGGTCTCGGCCGCGAGGCTCGCGGCCGGGTCGGGGATACCGCGGTCGCGGAGCGCGCCGGCCACCGCGGCGCCGAGCGCCGCGAGCTTGATCAGCTCGCGTTCCCGTAGGTCCGCGTTCGCCGCGACGATGGCGTCGCGCAGCCGGACGCGTTCCGGGTTCTCCTGCATCGTGGCGCACGCGGCTTCGAATGCCGCGCCCACCGCGTCCAGCGCTGTCGCCGAGGGCGGCGCGTCCGCGACCGCGCGGGTCAGCAGGTCCCGCAGCATTTCCGTGCCGTAGAACAGGACCTCGCGCTTGTCGGCGAAATGCCGGAAGAAGGTCCGCTCGGTTAGTCCGGCGCGCGCGGCGATCTCCGCCACCGTGGTCTGCTCGAATCCCTGCTCGGCATAGAGCCCCATGGCTGCCTTCGCCAGCCGCCCGCGTGCGTCCGGCTCCCATCGGCCCATGGCACGATGGTACGCGATGACAGTGACTGTCATCGATGTGTTAGACTGATGACAGTCACTGACATCAGGAGGTTCTCATGCGGTTGTTCGTCACCGGCGCGTCCGGCTGGATCGGCTCGGCCGTCGTGCCGGAGCTGCTCGGCGCCGGTCACCAGGTTCTCGGGCTCGCCAGGTCGGACTCATCGGCCGCCGCCGTCACCGCCGCCGGAGCCGAGGCGCTCCGCGGCGACCTGGACAACCTGGACGCACTGCGCGCCGGTGCCGCCAGCTCCGACGGGGTCATCCATCTCGCGTTCATCCACGACTTCGCCGACTTCGAGGCGTCGGTGGCCGCCGACCGGCGGGCCATCGAGACGATGGGCGCCGTGCTCGAGGGCACCGGCAAGCCCCTGGTCATCGCGTCCGGGACGCCCGCAGTGCCCGGCAAGGTCGCGACCGAGCGCGACGAGCAGCCAGCCAGCGGCCCGGTGGCGGGTCGGGCCGCAACGGCCAGGGCGACGCTCGACATGGCGGCGCGCGGCGTCCGATCGTCCGTCGTCGGGCTACCCCGGACCGTGCACGGCGACGGTGACCGGCACGGCTTCATCGCCCGGCTCGTCAGCATCGCCCGCGACAACGGCGTGGCCGGCTACGTCGGTGACGGGTCCAACCGCTGGCCGGCGGTGCACGTGCTGGACGCCGCGCACCTGTTTCGGCTCGCCGTGGAGCACGCTCCCGCGGGGTCGAGGCTGCACGCGGTCGGCGACGAGGGCGTGCCGATCCGCGACATCGCCGGGGTGATCGGCCGTCACCTGAACCTGCCGACGGCTTCCCGCCCGGCTGCGGATTTCGGCTTCCTGGGACAGATCCTCGCCGTCGACCAGCCGGCGTCCAGCGCCCAGACCAGCGAGCTGCTCGGGTGGCGGCCGGTCCAGCCAGGCCTCATAGCAGATCTCGACAAGGGCCACTACTTCGCCTGAGCGGGTGCTCGGTGCCCTCGGCCGTCGGCTCAGGTCCAGGCGGGGGGCCGCCGGCTCAGGCTCAGGCGTTGAGGGCGCCGTCGATGAGGTGGGTGCTGCCGGACACGTAGGCCGCTTCGTCCGACAGCAGCCACAGCACCATGCTGGCGACCTCCTGCGCGGTGCCGTACCGCTGGCCGAGCGGGACGCGCGCCGCGGTCTGCCGGTACACGCTATCCGGATCGGCCGGGTTGATCTGGGCGGTCAGGTCCCGGCCCATCCTCGTGTCGATGTGGCCGGGCGCGACGGCGTTGACGCGGATGCCGAACGGCGC